>CASEWU010000185.1 GCA_949291725.1 uncultured Bacillota bacterium | reverse complement strand
GTCCTGTTTTGTCGGGCTGGGCGATCGATGCCATGTTTGAAGAAAGCGGTCTGTACGAAAAAGTTTGGATTTTGGTTGTCGGTTTTGCGTTGTGCGTGTTGCTGGCTTCTCTTTCGCAGAAGTTGCTCGGAAACTGTGTCAACAGTCTTTGCTATAAGCTGGTGAAGGATCTGCGTCGCGATGCGTTTCAGAGTCTGACGGGTTCACGCATAAAATACATCGATGCGCATGCGCAGGGCGATGTGATGGCGCGGGTAGTTACGGATGTGGATATCGTTTCGGACGGCCTTTTGCAGGGTGTTGCGCAGCTGTTTACGGGAGTCATGACGATATTGGCGACTTTGGTAGTCATGTTTGTGATCAATTATCTGATCGCTTTGGTCGTGGTGATCCTGACCCCGTTATCATTATTTGTAGCGGCGTTCATAACTAAGCGCACATTCAAGAGTTTTACAAAACAAGTGCGCGTGCAGGGTGAACTGGCGGCGCATGTCAAGGAGATGCTGGGCGGGCAGAAAACTGTTATTTTATTTAATGAGGAGCGCGCATCCTGCGATAAATTTGATGAGATCGATGCGCGGCTGTATGATATCGGCTGGAGAGCTCAGTATTATTCGGCGCTGACCAATCCGAGTACGCGTTTTGTGAATGCCGTGATCTATGCGGTTGTCGGAGTCCTGGGTGCGATATTCTGTATTCTGAGTGCGGAGTCGGGCGGCGTCTTAAACTTGGGCGCGCTGACGTTGAGCGGATTCACCGTCGGAATGCTTTCGGTTTTTTTGAGTTATGCAAACCAGTATACAAAGCCTTTCAATGAAATTTCAAACGTGATCACGCAATTGCAGAACGCCTTTGCTTCGGCTGCGCGCGTGTTTGAAGTTGTGGACGAGCCGGGTGAAAAACTGGATGGGGAAAACCGTATTGAAAAGGTACGCGGCGACATCCGTATAGAGAATGCGTGTTTCTCATATGATCCTTCGCAGAAGCTGATCGAAAATCTGAGCGTGGACGTAAAGGCTGGGAGTAAAATTGCGATCGTCGGGCCGACGGGATGCGGCAAAACGACGCTGATCAATCTTCTGATGCGTTTTTATGATCTTGACAGCGGCAAGATTTATGTGGACGGTATCGATGCAAAAACAATTCCTTTGGATGAGTATCGTAAAATGTTCGGTATGGTGTTGCAGGAGAGCTTTCTTACAGGGGAGACGGTGGCATGGAATATTGCATACGGAAATGAAGACGCTTCGCGCGAGCAGGTAGAAAGGGCGGCGAAAGCGGCATATTGTGATTTTTTTATCCGAAATCTGGAGAAGGGTTACGATACGGTTCTGACGGGCAATGTTAATATATCGCAGGGCGAGCGGCAGCTTTTGTGTATTGCGCGCGTCATGCTGGCCGATCCGCCGATGCTGATACTGGATGAAGCGACTTCGAACATTGATACAATGACGGAAATGCGCATCCAGAAGGCGTTTAAAAAGATCATGCAAGGCAGGACGTCCTTTATTGTGGCGCATCGTCTGTCTACCATTCTCGATGCGGATCTGATCCTTGTGATGAATCACGGTTCGGTGATCGAACAAGGTACGCATGCTCAGCTGATGGAAAAACAGGGTTTTTATTATAATCTTTATAATTCGCAGTTTGCGCAATGATGTAAGAATGGCGCGGTACGCAAAATATTTTGCGTACCGCGCCATTTAAACTGCATCACGGCAAACCGCCGCCCGGAAATTACTTCCGATTGCTGATTTTATAGAACGGAACATATGACTGCCTGCAAAAATTTAAAAAGATAAACAGTTTTAAAAAATCTTTCGAGGCAGACCGAAATCAGATGTTATTTTTGCGGCGTGCGTTTCCCGTTTTTATCGATCAGCATTGTGGGGCGCTCATCTTTGAGCGCCATCAGATATTGGTTGTACTGTTCTTCTGTAAGCGTTTTGATTTTTTCTTTTTTTCTTTTCGGCATAATGCATTCCTCCGTCGGAGAATTATATATCGAAGTATGCGCAGAAAAGAACTTTTTTATAACGGAAAGAAAGGAATCTTTTTTGGTCGATGAAACTTTCATAATTTATTCGAGGGAAAACGGATGTCTTGCAAAAGAGCAGGGGGGAAGGGATAAGAGCAGAAAGACGGGTTGTGAATAAGAGAAAATTTTTTGCGCATACTGATCGCAGGAGGTAAAAGCAGAATGTTTATTGCCAATATTATTTCGTATATTCTTGTCCTGCTCGGTGCAGTGAACTGGGGATTGTATGGGATTTTTAACTTTAACCTGGTTTCGGCGATTTTCATGGGCGAGCGCAGTGTGGGTGCGATCATTACGTATGTGATCATAGCGTTGGCTGCTATCTGGCTGATCGTCTATACTGTTTTTGCGAACGGTATTCTTCGCTTTACGAACAGACGCGACGATCGTGCCTGAATGTAAACGGGAAAAATCAGGTAACTGAATAAGTTGTTTGAAATCAAGGAAACGGCAGAGAGCAAAAGCGTAAACGTGCGCATTGCTCTCTGCCGTTTTGTTTGTAGTTTTAACAAAATCAGTGTGATCGGCGGAGTAAAAAATATCAAGCCTTATGTTTATTGCTGATAAGTAATCAGATGAAACACGTGCGCGTTTTTACAAGAGCAGACAAAAATCTGAAACGGCAAGATAGTAATGAAATGTGATAATTTTGTGCAACGTAGTTTGCTTTTTTTCACGAAAAATTAACACATCTGTTCTTGACAATTTGTATCAAACGGAATATAATAGTAGCATAGATAATTAGCAGTAGAAATTATTTGCACTATTGTCATAATAAATAATTACTCGGCATTACAAGATATGACCGAGTATGACAGGAGGACGTTATGCGGTTTGTAGAATTTCAGGATGTAACCAAAATTTACACGATGGGAAGCAATAAGATCAAGGCGGCAGACGGCGTAAGTTTTTCTATAGAGAAAGGAGAATTCTGCGTAATTGTCGGGCCGAGCGGTGCAGGGAAGACGACAGTACTGAACATGTTGGGCGGCATGGATGAAGTGAGCGGCGGCAAGATATTTGTGGACGGAGTAGAAGTGAGCGCATTCAATGAAAAGAAGCTGACGGATTTCAGGCGGTATGATGTCGGGTTTGTGTTTCAATTTTACAATCTGATCCAGAATCTGACGGCAAAAGAGAATGTGGAGATCGCGTCGGAGATCTGCAAGAATCCGTTGGATGCGGAAGAAACACTGAAGAATGTAGGGCTTGGAAACAGGATGAACAATTTCCCGGCGCAGTTGTCCGGCGGGGAACAGCAGAGAGTGTCGATCGCGCGGGCGATCGCAAAGAACCCGAAGTTGCTGCTGTGTGATGAACCGACGGGGGCGCTGGATTATGAAACAGGTAAAAGCATATTGAAACTTCTGCACGATGTATGCCGCAACAATAAAAAGACGGTCATTGTCATTACGCACAACCAGGCGATCACGCAGATGGCGGACAGGGTGATCCATATCAAGAACGGCAAGGTGTCGGCGGAAGAAGTTAATGAAAATCCTGCGGATGTGTCGGTGATCGAGTGGTAGTACGCGAACGTGCGGCCGGGAGGAAATGCAGTCATGAGAAAATTCAATAAAAATATTGCAAAAGAGTTTACGACGGGATTTGGCAGGTTTATTGCGATCATGGCGATCATAGCGTTGGGTGTGGGATTTCTGATCGGGGTCATGCAGGCGACGCCGGACATGAAGAATACGATGGACGACTATTACACACGGATGAATGCGTCCGACGTAACGATCAAAGGAACTTTAGGTTTGACGCAGGAAGATCTGGCCGCTATCGAAAATTCGGAATCGGTGGAAGAAGTAACCGCTGTGATTTCTACGGATGCGGAGATTACTGTCAACGCGAAAGATATAGTCGGCAGATTTATCGGGCTGGATTTGGACAGCGGGTATCTGAATACATTGACATTGGAGGAGGGGAAACTTCCTGAAAAGGGCACAAATCAGGTTGTGGTGATCCGCTCGACGAATAAATTTGAGAAACTACAGATCGGTACCGAGTTTACTTTAAATACAGACGAATCGACGTACGGCGATGTTTATAAGCAAACAACATACCAAGTCGTAGGTATTGTGTCATCGCCCGATTATTACTATCTGGACGGACGCGAAACGACCTCGATCGGGACGGGGGCGATCGGTACTGTTGTATACGGGTATTCGGAGGATATGTATGATCTTCAGAAAGAAGGCAGTATTTTTTCGTATCTTCAAAATCCGTTGATCGGGGAAGAAAACCGGGCGGAGATTCTATGCACGGATTGCTGGGTGAAGATAGCGGGGGCGGACGAGTACAGGCGTTTTCATGACGATTACAAAAGTTATGTACTGGAAAAGACGGACGATCTTGTATCGATCGGCGAAACGCAGAGCGGCAAGCTGAACGAGACGGTCGGGAAGTTGCGTGAATTGTCGGATAAATTTGGCGGGATGCTGACGGAAGACCAGAAAAAAATGTTAGAGAACCTTCCGGATGCACAGTGGTATGTACTGGATCGGGCGAGCACGAATATCAGTTATGTCAGTTTTGATCTGAACGCGGAAAAAGTGGAAAATATTGCGGGAATATTCCCGGTATTCTTTATTTTGGTGGCAGCGTTGGTGGCTTTAACATCGATGACTCGAATGGTTGACGAGGACAGAATGCAGATCGGAACGTTTAAAGCGTTGGGATACAGCCGCGGCAGGATCATGAGCAAATATCTGATTTATTGCTGTCTGGCAAGTATTATCGGATGTGTAGGCGGTATTTTGTGCGGTTTTGCCTTGTTGCCGTCGGTATTCTGGCGGGCTTATGAAACGATGTATCAGCTTCCCGCGCTTTCACTGGGATTCAGTTGGATTTTTGCGGTAGTGGTATTCGGCGTGGCACTGTTGGGAACAATTTTGGTAACGTGGGGTGCTTGCCGCACATCATTGAAGGAAAAACCTTCCAATCTTATGCAGCCGAAAGCTCCGAAGCCGGGCAAACGTATTTTGCTGGAAAGGATAGGGTTTATCTGGAAACCGTTAAAATTCAAGTGGAAAGCGACGCTCCGAAACATCTTCCGCTATAAAAAGAATATGATACTGACAATTGTTTCGGTCATGGGATGTACGGCGCTGATTCTGACCGGTTTCGGATTGAACGATTCGGTGAATGCAGTTACAGATTTGCAATACAGCAAGGTGATTTTGTATGATACAATGATCGAATATACTGGCGATATCTCGGAAGCGGACGGGGCACTTCGTGAATTTATCGGCGATGCTTCGCAGGAAGGCGAGAGATATTTACCGGTTTATAAAGAAAGCGGCAGACTTATTATCGGGGAAGGCAGCGGAGCATCCAGTGAAACGGTAGATATGTATGTCGTGGAAAACAATGCCGGATTTAATTCATTTGTCAGCTTGCATGAACGTGAAAATTCTGCTATAATAGAAACGGTACAAGATGCCGGCAATTATGTCGTATTGCCGGAAAACATAGCGATCGTATATGGCATCAAAGCAGGTGATACTTTATATTACAGCCATTCCGGCGGAAGTCCCGTGGAAGTAAAGGTCAGTGCGGTTTGCGAAAATTATACGGGCAGCTATGTATATATCGGAAAAGCGGCTTACGAATCTCTGTTCGGAACGATGCCGGAATACAATACGGTTTTGGTAAAATCGGGCATATCGGAGAATGATACGGATGAGCTGGCGAAGAATATTTTGTCGGAAAACGGTACTTCGGGTGTAGAAGTTCAGAGCGTGGAATTTACCTGTTCCTCAAAAGAGACGATGGAAGGGTTAAGTTCGACAATGGGGCTTGTCGTAGCGATCCTGGTGATCAGTGCAGGGGCGCTTGCCGCTATTGTTCTGTACAATCTTACGAATATCAATATCGATGAGCGCAGGCGTGAAATTGCGACGTTAAGGGTATTGGGCTACAGAAAATGGGAAGTCGCGGGATATATTTACCGTGAAAGCGCGATTTTGACGATAGCCGGAACATTGTTGGGGTTGCTGCTGGGAATGTTGCTGCATTTATTTATTATAGACAGGGTCAACAGTGTTACGATGATGTTTGGCAGAGTGATCAGCGGCTGGAGCTACTTATGGGCGTTTTTGCTTACGATCGCCTTTGCGGTGCTGGTTTATGCGTTTATGCTGATAAAGCTGAACAGGATCAATATGGCGGAGTCATTGAAATCCAACGAATGAGCGGAGGAATTCGCAGAAATGGATAAAAAAGAATTGAGAGATGGCCTGATCCGCGAATTATGGCGGATGACGAAAATGGATATCATCGGTCATTTACAGGAGTTTGTAGAAGGAGAAACGGCAGCACTGTGGTATCTGAATACTTGCGGTTATGATCGTGTAACGCCTTCTCAGATCAGCGACAATCTTCAGGTCAGCAGGGCGCGCGCGGCGAATATTCTGCGCGCTTTGCGCGAGAAGGGCTATGTCGAAATGGAGATTGCATCGGATGATCGGCGGAAGATGGATGTGATGCTGACAGATTCGGGCCGGCGTGCTTTGCAGGAAAAGTATGACTTTTTACTGAAATATTTTGATTTGTATGTTGAGGTGTTGGGTGAGGAAGACATACTGGATCTCACGCGCCTTTTAAAGAAGACGGTCGATTGTAACGTTCTGCTGGATCCGAAAAAATGTGAAAGCGAGCCGCTCACGGAGGAGAAAGAATGATTGATAACGAATCGGGTGAAGACTATTTGGAAGCGATTTTAAGGCTTTCAGCGCGGCAGAAGGACGTACACTCAGTCGAAGTGGCCAGGGAGCTGAATGTTTCCAAGCCCGCCGTAACGAAAGCAATGCGTCAGCTCACTTCAAAGGGATATGTGAATATCATAGACAATCATATTCATCTGACGGAGAGCGGAACGGCCTATGCAGAACAGATTTTTGAAAAGCACAAGGTTTTGACGGCGTTTCTGATCAAGTTGGGTGTGGATGAAACGACGGCGGAAGCCGATGCCTGCAGGATGGAACACTTGATCAGCAAGCCGACATATGAAGCGATCAAAAAATTTAACAGTCAAACCTGAACAGGGTATATAACTTTGATAATCAGTCGATCATTGCCGGACGGAGCAGTTTTTTTGCTTCGTCCGGCAATTTTCTTTAAAAACCGAACAATTCGATTTTAAGACTTTCGGCTCATAGCTTTTTTGTTCTCAGTCATAGGCTCTTCACGCTTGGATATCCGAGTAAGTGAGAATACGGTTTACAGCAGAACGGGGATTATTTAATCGATGCCATGGATATGCAAAATAACCGCCGCCTGTGCGGATAGGCGTACAATTGAACGCAGCTTTGTTTTATGAGCGCCGTATGGATTATGTTCTGCACTTAGAAGCCGATAAAAGAATAAAAAGGTTGGGGGCTTCCGGAAAAAAGGGACAGGCAGAAAATCGGGATACGGGCATGGTACAAGCCGCAAAAATCATATAGTAATGGTAACCGTATAGAAAGGAGGAAGACCATGCTGTTTGATTTTTTATGTGCGATATTGGGGAAATTAATGTTTTTCACGGGGGCGATCGGCGGAAAGAGTTCTTTTCCGAAACCGCTGTCTGCAGAAGATGAGGCGAGGTACCTGCGTTTGGCGAGAGAAGGAGACAAATCGGCAAAAGATATGCTTGTAAGGCACAATATGCGATTGGTTGCGCATATTGTAAAGAAGTACAGCGGGGCGGCGGAGACAGATGATCTGATCTCAGTGGGGAGTATCGGTTTGATCAAAGCCATCGATACATACAAAGACGGGAAAGGCACGCAGTTGGCGACATATACGGCGCGGTGTATTGAAAATGAAATATTAATGCTGATCCGAAGCAATAAAAAGCACAAAGGAAACGTGTACTTGTCGGATCCTGTGGGAGTGGATAAGGAAGGGAACGAGCTTACACTGATGGATTTGCTGTTTGAAAAGGAAGACGGCGTATTCAAGACGGTGGAAAATAAACTGGTGAAAGAAAAATTTATGCGGCTTTTGCGGCAGACGCTGACTGATCGTGAATACACGGTGCTGTGCCTGCGATATGGTTTAAAGGGCGGAGCGCCGATGCCGCAGCGGGAAGTAGCCGTGTTTTTAAAAATATCGCGTTCATATATTTCCAGAATCGAAAAAAGGGCGATCGAAAAAGTGCGGGCAAATATGGATCGCAGCGATTATACGTAAAATTGTGCGGTTGTCAGAAAATGAGAGAACAGAGCGGAAAAAGAGGGGGATGATCGTCATTTTTTGGAAAAACCGTTTACAAAGAAGCTGTCTCGTGGTATAATAAGACAAAAGAAGAAGCGCCGAACGGGCGCAAGGTAAGCCGCGGACAAGTCTGCGGCGGAGAAATTCGGTTTACTTACGGGGGTGCGACATGCTCTGTACCAACTGCAAAAAAAGGGAAGCGACGCACACGGTATGCGGAAACGACGGGGAAGAACTGCACTTGTGCGACGGGTGCTTTGAACGGTTGGGCGGTGCGGCGGCATATCTGGGAGACGGACCGGATTTTTTTGTTAATTTTCTTCCGCCGGAGAAAGACGACGCACTGAAATGTCCTGTTTGCGGAACGACACTGTCGGATTATACGCGTACGGGGCTTGTCGGCTGTGCGGCGTGTTATGATACGTTTCGGGATGAGCTGATGCCTGCGATCCGCAGGATACACGGCAAGACGCAGCATGAAGGGAAACGGCCGCTCGGAAGCGGGAAGCTGTTTGAATTGCTGGATGCCTTAAAGGGGTTGCGTACGGATCTGGAACGTGCGTTACGGGAAAAGCGGATGAAAGACGCGGAGCGTATCAATCGCGACATCCGTGAAATCAGCCGTATGATCAACGATGCGGGAGGCGAGAATGAATAATATCGAGAGTACGGTCGTGTCGACACGGGTGCGGCTTGCGCGAAATCTTGGCGATTATCCGTTTCCTTCGGCATTTAAGAATGCGGCGCAGGGCAGAAAGGTGATCCGTCAGGTTTATGATGCGGCGGCACGGGTGCGCGGTTTTCGGCTTTATACGATGAATGAGATCAGCGAAACGGTTGCGCAGTCTCTGTGCGACGATCATCTGATCAGTGCGGAACTTGCTGCGAATAAGCAGTGCGGGGCGGCATTGATCGACGAGGAAGAAAACG
>CASEWU010000184.1 GCA_949291725.1 uncultured Bacillota bacterium | reverse complement strand
CCCGAGAGACCCGTTGACGGGTAGCAAGTAACCAATGCATGGCTGGCAGGCCAACTAAAAAACGCATTTGCGTTAAGCCAGTGAACAAGGGCTATGCCCGAAAAATAAAAACCACGTGCTACGCACGTGGATGATTATTTCGTACGATCGCGGCAATATTGCCGGGCGAGACAGAGAACTTTCCAAACGCGGCAGCGGAGGGAGTGCTGTTTTCGGAAAGTCGGAAGATGAGGACGAGAGCGAACCGCAGGAACTGAAACGCGGAAAGACTTTTCCGTTACGGAGGATATTTAGTAATAAAAAAGGAGGATTCGAACATGGACGAAGGATGCGGCAGCCGAAGTAAGAACCGAACGCGGTGCAGGGATGATGCGTTGTGTGTATCCGTTCGCCCGTTCGGATGACTTCGGCTACCTCTCCGATGACAAATCGAAGGAGGTGGCTATCATGGCAAAAAAAATCAGGAGACTGTTTCTTGCGGGCATTGCGGAGAGCGTGATGCGTGCGGAAGAGGCAAAGGCGAGACTGAAAAACGCGGCGCTGTCCGCGCCGGAAGATGTCCGCGATATTTTGGGTACGGCGGAGGACGGGCTTACGCATGCGCAGGCGGAACAGATGCGGCAAAGATACGGAGCAAACGTTCTGCCGACGGCGCGGAAACGGGGCGTATTCGGGAGGCTGGCTGCGGCGTTCGTGAATCCGTTTACGGCGATCTTATTTGTATTGGCGCTGGTTTCGGTCATGACGGACATTGTCTTTGCCGCTCCGGGAGAGAAAAATTATATGACCGTGCTGGTGATTTCGTGCATGGTCGGGGTATCGGGGATCCTGCGTTTTGTGCAGGAGACGCGAAGTTCGAATGCGGCGGCGAAGCTCGCGGCGATGGTTTCGGCAAAATGCGATGTTCTGCGCGGCGAACGGCAGGAGATCGACTCTTCCGATCTGACGGTCGGGGATATCGTTTATCTTTCCGCGGGCGATATGATCCCGGCAGATCTGCGGATTCTGACGGCGAAAGATCTGTTTATTTCACAGTCTTCGCTGACGGGGGAAAGTGTGCCCGAAGAAAAAAATCCCGCGCCCGTATCGTCGTTTGCGTCCGTTTCCGCATGTGGAAACCTGGCGTTTTGCGGCACGAACGTCGTAAGCGGAAGCGGTACGGGGATCGTTTTGGCGACAGGTGCCGATACGGTGCTCGGAAGTACGGCAAAGACTCTTTCGAAAAAACCGGAAAAGACGGCATTTGAAAAGGGTGTTGCGTCGGTCTCGCACATTCTGATCCGGTTTATGCTGTTCATGGTTCCCGTCGTTTTCTTGATCAACGGCATCACGAAAGGGGATTGGCTGGACGCCGCATTGTTTGCCGTAAGTATTGCGGTGGGGCTGACGCCCGAGATGCTGCCCATGATCGTTACGACATGCCTGGCCAAGGGAGCGGTTACGCTTTCGCATAAGAAAGTTGTGGTAAAGAATATGAATGCCGTTCAGAATTTCGGATCCATGGACATACTCTGTACGGACAAAACGGGTACGCTCACGCAGGATAAAGTGGTATTGGAATTGCACCTGAACGTGGATGGGAAGGAAGACGCGCGCGTTCTGCGGCATGCTTTTTTGAACAGCAATTACCAGACAGGTTTGAAAAATCTGATGGACGCGGCTGTGATCGAACGCACGCGCGAGTTGTGCGCTTCGGGTGAGATTTTGGACGACGTACTTAAAAATTACAGTAAAACGGATGAGATCCCGTTTGATTTTGAGCGCCGCAGAATGAGCGTAGCGGTACAGGACGGTGCGGGGAAAGTACAGCTCATTACGAAAGGAGCGGTGGAAGAAATGCTCGCGGTCTGCTCCTATGCGGAATTGGACGGCAAAGTCCTTGACCTGACGGATGAAGTGAAAGCGCGCGTGCGCCGTTTGTCGGAGAGCCTGAACGAGCGCGGGATGCGCGTGCTGGCTGTGGCGCAAAAGCGGTTGGAAGCAGGTGCGCAGCTGCGGGTCGCGGATGAGTGTTCGATGGTGTTGATCGGCTGCCTTGCATTTTTGGATCCTCCTAAATCGACCACAGTGCCGGCACTGGACAGACTCAAAGCTCTCGGAGTTCGCGTAAAGATCCTGACGGGAGATAATGAAAAAGTTACGGCTTGCATTTGCCGTAAAGTGGGACTGGATGGCGAACATGTCTTATTGGGCGGAGAGCTGGAAGAACTCAACGACGAAGAGCTTGCCAAAGCGGCGGAGAAGGCGTCCGTGTTTGCGAAACTTTCCCCGGCTCAGAAAGAGCGGGTCGTACGTGTGTTGCGTGAAAACGGGCATACGGTAGGCTTTATGGGCGACGGCATCAACGATGCTCCCGCAATGCGTACGGCGGATGTCGGTATTTCCGTGGATACGGCGGCGGATATCGCAAAGGAATCGGCGGACGTGATTTTGCTGGAAAAGGATCTGACGGTGGTTGCGGACGGCGTTGCGGAAGGAAGAAAGACATACGCGAATATGATGAAATACATCAAGATCACGGCTTCTTCCAATTTCGGAAATGTTTTTTCCGTTTTGGCGGCGAGTGCTTTTCTGCCGTTTTTGCCGATGCGTTCCGTACAGTTGGTGCTTCTGAACCTCGTTTACGATCTTTCCTGCACGGCAATGCCTTGGGACAATGTGGAAAAATCGTGTCTGGAAAAGCCGTCGGAGTGGGATTCCAAATCGGTAACGCGGTTTATGATCCGTTTCGGACCGCTCAGTTCTTTGTTTGATATTCTCACCTACGTATTGCTGTTTTTCGTTGTTTGTCCTGCGGTTTGCGGCGCGCAGTTTGCGGCAATCACGGACAGCGCACTGAAAATGCAGTTTATCGCATTGTTCCAGACGGGGTGGTTCATCGAGTCGATGTTTACGCAGACGCTGGTCATTTATATGCTCCGCAACCCGCATTTGCCTATAGGGAAAAATCGGGTTTCCCTGCCCGTATTGGCATTGACTCTGTGCGGTATCATTTTCCTGACGGCGGTGCCCTTTACGTTCGGTTCGGCGATCGGGCTTTGCCCGCTGCCCGCGGTGTATTTTGCTATGCTTGCGGGGATCGTCTTATCATATATGCTGTTGACAACTTTTGTCAAAAAAATGTATGTAAAAAAATACGGAAAACTCATATAACGGTGCGTTGTTTTGTATTTTTGCGCGGCATTCGAAAAAACGGAAAGGATCGCAGCAGTGTGAAGGCTTTATCCGAGTGAAAGAGTTAGACGAAAAAAGATGCGCGTCGGAGCAAAATGCACCGACGCGCATCGGGTTCGTATTGAGACTGATCCCAAAATATCGAAAAGGAACAAGAATATAAAAGGCAGGAGAACGGTGGCTCCTGCCCTCATTGGGTTTATTCTGTTTTTTCTTGAAGAAGTGTCCAGGTTATTCCTGCGCAAGCGGAAAGCGTGGGCTCGAAATCGTGTCTTATAAGTTTTTCGATAAATCCGAGGGGGGCCCTCTGTACGGCCGCGACGCGCAGAGCCATGCATTCGGATTTTAAAAATTCATCCAGATTTTTCAGTTCGTCGCGTTTTTTTTGATGCGCGAGCCGCGCGTATGTCCGAACGATCCTGCCGCAGATAAAATCAAAGCCGCATTTGTATTGCGAAGCTGCGAGCGTGCCTCTGATGTTTGTGAAGTAGTTTATCAGATCGCGTAGTTTGTCTGTCGTTAGCGGGTCGGAAGCTGTATAGCGATAAAAGGGCGAACAATTGCTGAAATAAAATGACTGCGCGGACAATGCCGGGGCAAACGGAAAGGGCATGGGGAATCGGTCTGTCGTTTTGCTGATTTTTGTGTACAGTTCATGCCTGATCGCGCATCCGAACGTCAGGAAATGATCGGGATTTTCAAAAAAGGCGGAAATATTTTGTTCTTTGGGGACGGCATGATTTTTTTGATGCAGCGAAAACAGGATGGCGTCTTCGCTGTGCTCGTTGAGTGATTTATAAAATTCGACAGCCTGTTCGCAGGGACGGCAGAATCGGTCGGCAAATAAAATATATTGTCCGGACGGCTGTGCGTCGGGAGCGTCCGTTTTCAGGTAAGGGAAAGCCGCGGCCGCTTCCTGCGCTCCGGAAAGGATCGCCTGCGCGTCTTGCGGAAGGGCGATCAGAAGCTCTCGTGCGTAACGCTCTCCTTCGATGATCAGCGTTACGGGACGCAGTGTGTCTTTGACCGCAGATGGCTGTTCGGTTGTCTTTTTTCGCCGTGAGAACAATCCCATAAGAAGCTCCTTTTTGTTATTTTAACATATTTGGAGGCTTTATACAAGCGGGTTCAGATAAAAAACAATTTTTTGCTTGCAGATAACTTGGCGGAACGGATCTGCGCCTGAGACGATCATAGCCCTTGGCTGGGTCGATTGCGAAAAGAGCCCGAAAGGGAAAATTGCCCTGATTTATGCGGACGGGAGCGGAATTTTTGTTTTTCGTATCGGATATGTGAAAACAGACGGAGTCGGTGCTGAAAAAGTGTTTTGCCGTTCTTCAGGGCTCTCCATGTCGGAATTTGGAGGGAATTCGGCGGTTTGTTTTTATATAAAATCGATTGCCGTTTCCTGAAAATCGTGCTATAATTTATTTCATGATAGATTGGAAAAAAATACGGGCGGTTATTTTTGATCTGGACGGCACACTGATCGACAGTATGGAGATCTGGCGCGAAGTAGACGAAGAGTTTTTTGCACGCCGCGGCATGCAGGTTCCCGAAGGGTATCAGGCGGCGATCGCGCATATGGGTTTCCGTGAATGTGCGGCGTATACGGTTCGCAATTATACTCCCACGGAATCGGAAGATGCACTGATTGAGGAATGGCAGGCTTTATCGATGTCCAAATACGGAGCGAAGGACGGGGCAAAGTATTTTAAGCCGCGGGCGGTGGAGTTTGTCCGTCTGTTGCGTGCGAAAGGAATGAAACTTTGTGTGGCGACGGCTTCCGCTCCGGAGTTTTATCTCCCCGTTTTGCGGGCGGGCGGCGTCGAAAAATTGTTTGACGCGTTTGTTACGGTGGAAGATGCAGGGAAAAACAAGAGCTTCCCCGACATATTTTTAAAGAGTGCGGAAAAGCTGGCGGCAGATCCGTCGGAGTGTATCGTATTCGAAGACAATCTGGCGGCGCTTCTGGCGGCAAAAAAGGCGGGCATGCAGACGGCTGCCGTATACGACGCGCAGACGGTTGCGCAGCATGCGCAACTGCGTCGGGAAGCGGACGAATTTGTAGAAACATTCGGGCAAATGATACAGGAAATCAACGGAGAGGAATAAAGAATGTATAAATCCAAACTCAGTCTGATAGAGACGGAGAAGGCTATAAAAGAGATCAAAACAGTATTTGAAAAGACGCTGTCGGATGCGCTGAATCTTACAAGAATAAGTGCTCCGTTATTTGTATCCAGGGCAAGCGGACTGAATGACAACCTGAACGGTGTGGAACGGCCTGTGTCATTCGATATCAAGGCGACGGGCGAAACGGCGGAGGTTGTGCATTCTTTGGCTAAGTGGAAGCGCTATGCCTTGGCAAAGTATCGTTTCGGCGTTCGGTTCGGACTCTATACGGACATGAACGCGATCCGCCGCGATGAGGATTTAGATAACCTTCATTCGATTTATGTCGATCAGTGGGACTGGGAGAGCGTGATACGTCGGGAAGATCGCACGATCGGATTTTTGAAAGAAACCGTCCGAAAGATCTATGGAGCATTGCAGATCACGGCCGAGGAGATCTGCCGGGAATTTCCGCAACTGGATAATTATCTGAGTGAAGATATCTCGTTTGTAACGACGCAGGAGCTGGAAGATATGTATCCCGACCTGACGCCCAAGCAGAGAGAGACGGAATATGTCCGCAAGAACGGTTCGTCATTTATCATGCAGATCGGCGGCAGACTGAAATCGGGACAGAAGCATGACGGCAGGGCGCCAGACTACGACGACTGGAACCTGAACGGAGATATCGTGCTGTATTATCCGCTATTGGATTGCGCGTTTGAAATCTCGTCGATGGGGATCCGCGTAGACGAACAGAGTCTGGTCAAACAGCTGAATGCGGAAAATTGCGCGGATCGTCTGCAGTATCCGTTCCACAAGGCGCTGGTCGCGGGAGAACTCCCTCTGACGATGGGAGGCGGGATCGGCCAGTCGCGGCTTTGTATGTTTTTATTGAATAAAGTGCACATCGGAGAAGTTCAGGTTTCTCTGTGGGATAAAAAAACAGAAGAATATTGTAAAGAGAATCATATTCCGCTGATGTAAAGGGCGGAATAAAAGGAGTATAAAGATGGATACGATTCGTTTGGAAAACAAAGGCAAGACAAAGATGATTGCGCATCGCGGATTGAGCGGTATCGAGCTGGAAAATTCGCTGGCTGCGTTCGTTGCGGCCGGGAACCGCGATTATTACGGTGTGGAAACGGACGTGCATGTAACGAAAGACGGAAAATATGTAATTTTCCATGACGACCGGAGCGGACGCGTTGCCGAAAAAGATATAGCTTTGGAAGAGGTGGAATTTTCACAGATCCGTTCTTTGCGTTTACAGGAACGCGGCACGGAGGGCGGATATACGGATATGCAGAAACCGCTTTCGCTGAGCGAATACCTTCGGGTGATCCGCCGTTACGAAAAAGTGGCGGTCGTGGAACTGAAAAACCCGATGAAAAAGGAAAGTATTTCAGAAATCACGGATATTTGTGCAAAGGAATACGATCTGAATCGCATCGTCTTTATTTCTTTCACGTATGAAAATCTCCAGACGCTGCGCGAAATTCTTCCCGATCAGCACGCTCAGTTCCTGACGGGTGCCATCTCCGATGAATTGATCGCAAAGCTGAAAAAAGATCGGTTCGGTTTGGATATTCTTTATACATCTTTGAACGAAGAATGGGTAAAGAAGCTGCATGCCAACGGGATCGAGGTCAATTGCTGGACATGCGACGATCCGGAAGCCGCAAAAAACCTGATCGCTTGGGGAGTGGATATGATCACCTCCAACATTTTGCAGTAACCGCAATGTCAACGTAAAAATTTGGCAGTAAAGAGCGGCGCGCAGAATTTTCTGCGCGCCGCTTTTCACGTTTCAAAACAAGAAACAGCCGGCATTTGAAATTTATCCGTTTATAAAAAGTTGTAAGACTTTTCTTGAAAAAAGCGCCGAAACGGCTCGTGCAGATTCTGTCCGTAAAAACCGATCCGATAAAGCTGCTCCCGCCCGAAAGCGATTTAGATCGGAAGCCATTTGTAAGCGGAAGGGGTTCCGCAAAACAAATACGTTTTCAGAACAGTTTGACCGCAGTAATGTTTTTTTCTTGCAAGGAAGGCAAACTTTTTCGGAAAAAGGTGATTGGCGCATGATGAAAGATCGATTATTTTGCTTTAGAAGCGGAATTAAAGTTTAAACGGAAAAAGGAAATAAAAATGCCGCAAAACATCGTTTTGCGGCAAGAAGAATCAGAGCTTTGGCTCTTTCGGTTCACGATTTTTATATGCGACGACGGCGTGAGCGAGCTGGTCGGGGCAGGAAGTATTGTTCCTGCATTTGATGCCTTTGAGGGTTGACTCGACTTCTTCGAGTGTTTTGCCCTCGACAAGGCGGGATACGCCTTGCAGATTTCCGCTGCAACCGCCGATAAATTTCACGTTGTGGATTTTATTTTGGTCATCGACGTCAAAGATGATCTGACGGGAGCAAGTACCTTTTGTATTATAAGTGAACATAGTTGTATTACCTCTGTAAGGGGAGAAAGGAGCAGACGGCTCAGTCTACGAGATTTTCGTAGATGACTGCATAGACATCCGCGGCTTTCAATTCCCATTTTTTGTAGATATTTTGTGCCGTTTTACGGTCGGGCACGACGAATTTTAATTCCAGCATAGGCTGGGCAGGCGCAAGTATCCGCAGAAACACGGTATAAGTTCCGTCCTTGTTCTGGTAGTAATCGGATTTGCATTCCTGGCGATTCCGGTAGCGCGCACTGTTGTTTTTGACGAATACCGATATTTCTTCTCGGGTGCTTTTCGGAATATTGATGTAAAAATTGGCAAGACAGCTTCTGCCGTCCGGAGTAATAGTATAGAGAGTATCGTCGTTGGTTTCTACCGTGCAGATAAAGCCGTCTTCCAAAAGTTGAGAGATGATCATGACACAGTCCATGTAATTGATCCAGTCATTGCTGGTGGAACACATATCGATGATCGTGCGTTCGGATAGGGCGCTTTCCATTTTGTCGAAGACGAAAAGCAATATTAATTTGTTTATAAATGTTTCGCCTTGGATCTGCATGGAAATCACCTGAGAGATTTTTCTTTACGGACAAAAAATCCGCTTTTTAAGAAAAAGCGGATAATTTCTGCCCCCTGTGCAAACGTAGATTGAATCCGCCGTATTAAGCGAATTTTTTAAGGGCTGCAACGAGGTCGTCGCAGTTATCGGAGTGAATCTCGACGACAAGAGGTTTGGACAGGTCGAGACTGAAAATACCGAGAATGGATTTTGCGTCTACGACATATTTATCGCTCTTCAGATCGATCTCATAGGGATAATCCTGCACGATTTTAACAAACTCTTTGACGTTCTGAGCCATTTGCAGAGAAATTTTTACGGATTTCATAAAAGCCCTCCAAATTTGATTTTCTATATTATACATAAATTTTTCGGGAAAAGCAAGATATTTGCGAAAATTAACTTAATAAATTCTGATTTTTGTGCTATAATGATAACCGGCGGAGAAAAGTTGTAAAAACTGCACAGAAAAAAGGAGATAGTATATGGATACGGGCAGGGAACAGATCGATTTGTTTTTGCGTCGCTGCGACGAATTGATGCAGTCGAAATTTATCATAGCAGACACGAAGATCGGGGAACTTTTGCAGGCAATCGCCGCATCCGATCTTTTGTATGCTTTTTTCAGGGACATCACGAAGGATTTTGATTATCCTGCGGCGAAAAACAAATATATGCACTATGCCCCGTACGGAAAGACGCAGAAAAAATTGCTGTTTCCGGAAGATCCTGCGGAAAAGCTCGCGTTCATATTTTGCCTTTTGATGGAATTCGACAACAAGACTTTGGACTTGGGCAGATTTTTACAGGAATATTTTTATGAAGACGGAAGCTTCTATGAAAGTTTCTATGCCTTTTGCAACCAAGTCGTAAAACCTTTCAAAAATGCGGTCAGAGTCATGTTCAGCGATTCTTTCGAGACGGCGTCTTTGACGTCGGAAACGCAGGATTCGGGATCATCCAAACGCAAAAAGAAAGGGACGTATGGTTGTTTCAGTGTTGAAGAGGAGCGCAGACAACTCTACTCGTCCTTGCTTCCCGATGAAAAGAAGGTGGACGGTATGCTCTTGCTGAATGCGCTGGAGAAGGCCAAAGATAAAGCACTGCAGGCAGCGCTTTTGTGCGGATACTTTTATTTTGCGCAGGCGGCGGGAAGAAAGCAGGCGGCGGAACAGGCAGCGGCAGAATTGGAAAAGAGGAAGGAACGGTTATGAATCTGACGGAAAAGACGATTAAAAAGAATGTGGTATACCGAGGAAAGATCATCGTAGTTCGCTGCGACGATGCGCAGCTCCCGAACGGAAAGCCGTGCACGCGTGAAATGGTGGATCATCCCGGCGGGGCCTGCGTGTTGTATGTGCGGGACGGAAAGATCCTTTTGGTTCGGCAGTTCCGATATGTATACGGCGAGGAATTGCTGGAAATACCGGCAGGGAAACTGAATCCCGGGGAAGATCCTGCAGCTACGGCCGCAAGGGAACTGGAAGAAGAAACAGGCTGGATCCCCGAGAAGGTTGAACATTTGTATACGATGTATCCCACGCCCGGATACACCAATGAAAAAATTTATATTTATCGTGCGGAAGGTGTGCGGGAGGGTACGGTTCATCCGGATGCGGACGAGTTTGTCTGCGCGGCCTTTTATCCCGTGGAAGAAGTGGCGAAAATGATCCGGGACGGAAGCATCCGCGATGCAAAGACGATCATAGCCGTGCAAAGATATCTGCTCGATCATTCCGGCCGTTGAAAGACTGTCAAAAAACAGTCGGGACGTACGAGAAATTCGTATACGTATATTGAATTTTTGTATTCCGGTGAAGGGCTTTAAATATTTTAAAAATCGAGTTTGAAACAAATGCGCCGCAGCGAATAAATCGCTGCGGCGCATTTGTGAAAACGGTTTTTTATAAAAAGTTGTGCTTTGCATTTGATTTTCCTGGCACAATAAAATTTTTTTGTGATTATTTATAATTTAGGTGTGATCTATGGATGTTTAAGTCAGACGCCCGTTTGCGCAGATACTGTGCAAACGGGCGTAAAATCAAAAGCGCCTGCGGCATTGCCGCAGGCGCTTTTGTGAATCAGGGACAAAAGGGGATTTCGTTCAACGGAGAGGCTTATTTGCAGCCGCAGCCGTTGCCGAACATATTGCACAGGCCGCCTTTTTTGCATACGCAGTAAGCGATGGCGAGAATGACGGGCAGATAGCAACTGTCGAGAATGTTATTCAGGATTCCGCTCTGCGAGCAGCACAGGATGAGCAAAAGGATAAGGATCCACAGGCAGCTGTTGCCGCCGAAGTTTCCGAAACAACCGTTCATTAAATTTTTCCTCCTGGTTTGCCGCAGCAGGAATGTTTTATGTATTTATGCATGCTGCGGCCGTTATTTTGGCATCGTCTGCGGAGATTTACAAGTCCGCATCGGATGTCTTATACTCATATGTATTCTTTGGCGAAAAAAAATGTTACGAAAATTACATTCGGACTGATAAAATTTTGCAATTCTCTGATTTTTTTATGAAATTAACGCAAAATGATGGAGAAGAAACTGTGCGGAAAAAGTTTTCACTTTCATTTACTTGCCATCGAGGACCGTTTTTGATATAATTATATACCATAGCAGGAAAATTTGTTCCGGTCATATCCGCGGGGAACGCGGCATAAGCATAGATATGCGCGGGGACGGCACTGTAGATCAGGCTGAATTCCGAAAACGCATAAATACATTTTTTTCACGGATATTCTCAAGGGAAATCCGATGGAGGCAATTTATGAAAAAGACGGCTTTTTTCACTTCGAAGAACATTGCTTTTCTTGCGGTTCTTCTGGCGCTGGTCATCGTGTTGCAGATCGTGGGCACGCTGATCGGAAACCTTGGCGTAACGGCGCCGAGTCTTGTGCTGATCCCGATCGTGCTCGGCGCGATTCTTCTCGGACCGCTTGCGGGAGGGATTCTGGGATTTGTGTTCGGTCTCGTAGTCGTTCTGGCGGGAATAACTGGTTTGGACAAGTTTACGCTGATCCTGTTTACGGATCACCCGTTCCTTACGATTTTGCTTTGCCTTTTGAAAGGCGCGGCGGCAGGGGTTGTTTCCGGATTTGTTTTCAAGGCGCTGCGCGGTAAAAACGAGGGGGCGGCAGTTGTAACGGCGTCGTTGGTTGCCCCGATCGTAAATACCGGATTGTTTATTTTGGGCGCGCTGCTCATGAGCGATACGCTGAATGCCAATTTTGTGGCGGACGGGCAATCGGTTCTGTATTTTCTGGTCATCGGGTGCGCCGGATTGAATTTTATTTTTGAATTCATAATCAATGCGGTGGCGTCTCCGGCGATCTATACGGTAGTGCGCGTCGTGGGAAAGATGATGCGCAGCCGTGCAGGTAGAGTGCGGAAGGAACAGCCCGCAGACGATGTGAAAGACAAGGTTTCCCAAGAGAGCGGAATAGTACGGGAGGCTGAAGAAAAATAATACGGACGGTGCGGCAAATGATTTTGTGTATCGACATCGGAAATACAAATATCAAATACGGCTTATTTGAAGGAAACGATCTGAAAGTTTCTTTCCGCAGTGCCACAGAATTAAAACGCACGAGCGACGAATACGGTACGATTCTGACCAATATGCTTGCGATTCAGGGCATATCGAAGGATTGTATCGGCGGAGCGATCATATCGTCGGTGGTACCGGCGCTGAATTACACGATCCAGCACATGTGTGCCGGTTATCTCGGTGTGGAGCCGCTGATGGTCGGTGCAGGACTGAAGACGGGGCACAACCTGCGCGTGGACGACGCGCGCGAAGTGGGTGCGGACAGGATCGTCAACGATGTGGCGGCGATACACAAATACGGCGCGCCGCTGATCGTGATCGATTTCGGAACGGCAACGACGTTCAATGCGGTCAACGAGCAGGGCGAATTTATCGGCGGCGCGGTGGCGCCGGGGATCCGCGGATCAATGGATTCTTTGGTATCGGGCACGGCCAAGCTTCCTCGTGTGGAGATCGAGACGCCGCGCAGTGCGATCGGTAAGAATACCACGACCAATATGCAGTCGGGCATCGTATTCGGCTTCGCGGGGCTTGTGGATTACATTGTACGGAAGATGAAACGCGAGATGAAAAATCCGTCAGTCAAGGTGGTTGCGACGGGCGGATTCAGCGAGATTATAGCAAAAGAGATTTCTTGCATCGACTGTGTGGATAAACTTCTCACTTTGCAAGGGCTTAAATATTTATATGATCTGAACAATGCTGCGGTCAGAAGCTGACGCGGTACAAACATCGGATCGGTTCATTGACAGGAGGGCAATTTTCATGAAAACGATCGGCGTAGCGATACTCGGCCTGGGGGTCGTCGGAAGCGGCACCTATAAAATTCTTACGGAGCATCGTGAGTTTTATAAGCGCACGCAGAATGTGGATATTTCCGTGGAAAGCGTGTTGGAGATCAACCGTCAGCGCGCGCTGGATCTGGGTATCGAGGAAAGCAAAATTTCCGACAATATCGCGGAAGTTGTGAGCAATCCCAATGTGGACATTGTTGTGGAAGTGATCGGCGGCGTAGAGCCTGCGCGCAGTTTTGTGTTGGCGGCCCTGCACAGCGGAAAGTCGGTGGTTACGTCAAACAAAGAGCTTTTCTGCAAATACTGGCACGAATTGGAAAAAGCGGCAAAACGCACGAATGTGGGTCTGTATTTTGAAGCAAGCTGCGTCGGGGGCGTGCCGATCATCCGTACGCTTATCGACGGCATGCAAGCCAATATTTTGCATGAACTGACCGGTATCATCAACGGCACGACCAACTACATTCTCACGCGGATGACGCGCGAGGGATTAGGATATCAGGAAGCGCTCAAAGATGCGCAGGCGCTCGGGTATGCGGAAAAAAATCCGACCGCGGATGTGGAAGGCTACGATGCAGCGTATAAACTTTCTATTCTTGCGAGCCTTGCTTTCCATACCAAAGTTCCTTTGGACAAGATCTATCGGGAAGGCATCACGGAAATCGCGCGCCAGGATATTGCTTACGGCGATGAGCTCGGATACGTTTTGAAACTTCTGGCGATCGGTAAAAACGACGGGGAAGGAAATATTGAAGTGCGGGTACATCCTGCGTTTATCCGCAAGGATCATCCTCTGGCTTCCGTGAACGACAGCTTCAATGCGGTATTCCTGAAAGGAGACAGCGTCGGGGATATTATGCTCTATGGCCGCGGTGCGGGCGCACTGCCGACCGGGAGTGCGATCGTGTCGGATGTCATTTATGCGGCAACGCACAGTGAAGCCAAGTATGCGACCTTTAAAAATACGCAGTCGGCGGAGCAGGGCGTTAAATTCGTTACGGATTTCAGGAGCCGTTATTTCATTCGCTTTACGGCAAAAGACCGTCCGGGTGTACTTGCGAAAGTGGCGGGCATTTTTGCAAAATACAATATCAGTATCATCGATCTGATCCAGAAAGGTGAAGAATTGGATACGATCCCGATCATATTTATTACGCATGAAACGGGTGAATTGTCGGTTCGGCGCGCGGTGGAAAAGATCGGTCAGTTGGAAGATGTTACGGAAGTAAATTCGGTGATCCGTGTTGGAGGCTGAAAAATGGTCAACAGAGGAGAAAACCTGTCTGTCCATATAACGGAACATTTCAAGGGCGGCGACGGGGAAGTTTTTATAAAAGATCTTACCGCAGGGAAAAAACCTGCAAACGTCCGCGTGTGCAACGAAATGGTACTGTTGAAAAACAGTTCGATCGGTTTTCACAGGCATGAAGGGGACAGCGAGATCATTTATATTCTGGAAGGCGAAGGTTTGTATCGCGACGGGGAGCAGGATATGATCGTTCGGGCAGGCGATACGCTCATCTGCTGCAGCGGAGAGAGCCACTCTCTGCGCAACGAACTGGAGCAGCCTCTGAAATATCTTGCGTTTATTGTAACGGAATGATTGATTTTGCGCGGCGCAGTGGATACTGCGCCGCTTTGTTCCATAACGGAAAAAGGAGAAAATTATGCGTGCGGCGGTATTGGTAAATGCTTATATACGTTCGGCGGGCATGATACGTCAGGCGGAACGAATTGCAGAAGAATTGCGGAAAAGGGACGTGGATGCCGAGATCGTAAAGAACGGTACATTTTTATGCAGTGTTCAAGAAAATGCGATAACGTACCCTGAAAATTTTGACTTTATTGTATATTTGGACAAAGATAAATATTTGCCGCGCATGTTGGAGAAGAGCGGACTGCGCCTGTTTAACCGGGCAGAGGCGGTGGAGCTTTGCGACGATAAAATGCTGACGTATATCGCTTTGGCAGGGAAAGGAGTGAATCTTCCGGAAACGTTGCCGGCGCCGCTTTGTTATTATCCGGACGCGACGCTGCCCAAAGGGTATGTCGGCGAGATCGGCAGGCGGCTGGGATATCCGTTGATCGTGAAAAAGAGTTTCGGCAGCTGGGGCATGGATGTGCGCCTTGCGGCGGACGAAAAAGAACTGACTGCGATTGCGGAAGATTTTCGCATGGTTCCGCATTTGTATCAGAAGCGGGTAGGGATCTGCGGCGAGGATTACAGGGTGCTTGTCGTAGGCGGAAAAGCGATCGCGTGCATGAAACGGAAAAACGAAAAGGATTTCCGTTCGAACATCGAAGCGGGCGGCAAGGGCAGCAGGGCGCAGCTTCCCGAAGCATTTCTGAAGGCGGCGGAACGCTGTGCAAAGATCCTTGGACTGGACTACTGCGGCGTCGATCTTCTGGATGAAAAGGGAGAACCGTATGTATGCGAAGTCAATTCGAATGCGCTGTTCAATGAGGCGGAGCGCGTTACGGGCGTCAATGTGGCAGGGACTTTTGCGGAGTACATGGTCGGGATATGTAAACATTCATGATACAGCGGATAAACGGGTCGTATGCATGAATAATATGAATAAAAATAAAAAATGCAGATGAAAAGAGTTGCGTTTTTTTAAGTATCATGATATGATTAACTCACCGTTGCGCGCGTGTGTGCGCGAAGGACGGCACGCAGTCGGTTGCGTTTTTTTGCGAAAGCAAAAAAACGGAATATGTTAAAAGATTGTTATCTTTTCCCTGACTATGGTTCGGGGTATGATAAAATATATTCAGAGGTACAGATAAGATGAAAAAGGTACTTTTGGCGGTAGTGTCCGCGGTTTTGGCTGCTTTGATGGCAGTTTCCATGGTGGCATGCGGCAGTGCAAGCAAAGTAAAGATCATTGAAGTTGATCTTTCGAACGAACAGTACGGTGCGGCAATCAAGAAAGGCAATACGGAACTGAAAGAGGAAATCGACGAGATCCTTGAACAGCTTTGCAGCGACGAGGGATATGAAGTTAACGGTGAAAAGGTTACTTTCAGTTCTCTTTATGAAGCGGAAATGGCTGCTCAGGAGAACGATGAAGTCATTTCGATCGGTAAAGTGAAAACGGAGAGCACGGATCGCAGCAAAGAACTGGTTGTGGCAACGAATGCGGAATTTGCGCCGTTTGAATATCGTATCGGGCTGGATGAATTCGGCGGGATCGATATGCAGATCGCGAAATTCCTTGCGGATGCAATGGGAAAGGAACTTGTAATCTCGCACATGGCTTTTGAAGTGGTTTTGGAAGCGGTGAACAGCGGAGATGCGGATATTGCTTTGGCGGGTCTTACGATCAACGAAGAGCGTGCAAAGCAGGTTGATTTCTCAATCGCTTATTATGATACGACACAGCGCATTGCAGTAGCGGCGGATAATACGATGTTCGATAATTGCACGACAGAAGAGCAGGTCGTGGAAGTTTTGAAAGGACTTTCGGACGTAAGTGCAGGTGCGGCGAAAAATCAGACCGGATATTATTATCTCTACGGAGACGAGAGTTTTGAGTTTGAAGGATATCGTGATAATATGACGGTAAAACCTTATCAGACGGTAGCGGCGGCGGTTCAGGACCTTGCGAACGGTACGATCACGCTTGTGTGCGCGGATAAGGATACATTGCAGGCGTCGGTGAACGCGATCAATGGTTAATTGAAAGGAATAGCCGATAATGAAAGCTAAACTGGATACATTTTTTAAATATTTATTCGATTACGGCAATTATGAAACAGTTCTGATTGGATTGCGGAATACTTTGGTAATTGCTGTCTGCGGCTTGCTTATCGGTATTGTAATCGGTTCATTTGTCGCGGCATTGAAAGTTGCGGGAACGCGGAACAGAGTGGTGAAGATGATCTCTTATATCGGGGATGCTTATACAGGGCTGTTCCGTGGTACGCCGATCATTGTACAGTTGATCATATTCCACTTTATTATTTTCCGCGGTTCGGGTATCAATACACTGTTGGAAGCAGTGATTGTATTTGGTTTAAACAGCGGTGCTTATGTGTCGGAGATCATGCGCGGCGGC
This sequence comes from uncultured Bacillota bacterium, assembly GCA_949291725.1. Taxonomy (GTDB): domain Bacteria; phylum Bacillota; class Clostridia; order Christensenellales; family Borkfalkiaceae; genus Borkfalkia. The sequence goes on along the minus strand of CASEWU010000184.1, from coordinate 2,759 downwards.
ATTCTGTCCGTAGATATCGGGCAGACGGAAGCAGGCAGAACGCTGGGGCTTTCCTTTACCGTGACCATGGTTCGTATAGTGATTCCGCAGGCTATCAAAAATGTTATTCCCACGCTCGGGAACGAATTGATCGCACTTACAAAAGACACGTCTGTTGCAGGTTATGTTGCGACAATGGATCTGAATGCTGCTTTTACGGCGATTGCCGGTGCGACATATGATTATTTGGTACCCTATTTGTTCCTGGCTTTGGTTTATCTGATTCTCGTAATTCTGATTACATTGTTGATCCGTGTTGTGGAAAGGAGGATGCGCAAGAGTGAAAGACGTTAAAAAACATTCTCCCAAGTTTATCAAGACGGAAAAAACACCCGTAGAACCTTGTGATCCGGATGCATTGATCGAAGTACAGCATCTGTCAAAAAAATACGGCGAATTACTTGTTTTGGATAATATTTCCGAAAAGATAAGAAGCGGCGAGAAGATTGCTATCATAGGCCCTTCGGGAAGTGGAAAAAGTACGTTTTTGCGTTGTCTGAACGTGTTGGAAGATCCGACGGACGGGTATGTGTTTTTTGAAGGGAATAATCTCTGCGATCTGAAAGTGGATATTAATCTGCAGCGCCGCAGGATGGGCATGGTTTTTCAGCAGTTCAATCTTTTCAATAATATGAACGTATTGAAAAATATCACGTTGGCGCCTATTCATGTGGGGATGCAGGATCTTCGGAAAACGAAGCGGCATAACCTGAAGGTAAAATTTCTGAATTTGTTCCGCAAAGAGAAAGACAAGAAAAAACTTTTGCCTGTTCAGACAAATAAAAAACAGATTCGTGCCGAGGCGGAAGAAAATGCAATGCGCCTTTTGGGTAGGATCGGTCTTGCGAATAAAGCAAACGTATATCCATCCACTTTGTCGGGCGGACAGCGTCAGCGTATTGCGATCGTGCGCGCTCTGGCGATGAATCCGAAAGTAATGCTGTTTGATGAACCTACCAGCGCTCTCGACCCGGAAATGGTAGGAGAAGTTTTGCAGCTGATCAAGGAACTTGCGGATGAAGGTATGACGATGGTGATCGTTACGCATGAAATGGGATTTGCCCGCGAAGTGGCAACGCGCGTATTTTTCATGGACGGAGGCAAGATCCAGGAGCAGGGTACGCCTGCACAGGTTTTCGGTGCACCGCAAAATCCGCGCCTCCAAGATTTTCTTTCTAAGGTACTTTGATCAAATCAATCGGGATTTACCGCGCCGAGATTTTCGGCGCGGTAATTTTATTATGGAAAAACACCTGTGCGCGAAAGATATGGGCACAGGCGATACTATCGGATTTGCCCTTTGCAAAACAGAAACTCGGTAAAGCAAATAAAAAGGAGGCGCTGAAATTTCAGCGCCTCCTTTCATGATATTATTTATAAAAAACAGAAAGCAATAGGAAGGAAATCAGCCGTGGTTTGCGTGGTGGCGTTCGTATTCGAATCTGCCGCCTCCGGCTGTTTCGTAAACATAGACGGTGTTGCCGTTCTCGTCATTTCCTATGGTTACGAAATAAACCTGTTTGGAATCGCGTGAGCCGACCGTAATGCGGATGGCGTTTTTCTTATCGGTTTCCTGTTCGAAATAGAATATCTGAGATTCTGCCCCCTTGGACAGCTTAAATTCGATTTCCGTTTCATCCCGTTCCTGTTCCAGTTTAAATGTGCTTTTTTCGGTTACGGATCCGTTTTCGGAAATAATATAGCTGTATTCTTCTTCGCGCTCATTGGTTTCGTTTTCCGATTCCTGTTCCACGCGCATAAATTTGTTTCCGCCGAGCGTTACGGTAAACTGCGTCTTGCTTTCCGACTCATTGCCTTCGGTTTCCGTTTCCGTTCTGCCGTTGAAAGCATAGTCTGTTCCGTCGATCACGAGCACGCCTGAAATGTTTGCTCTGGTTTCCGTTTCGTTATCGTCATCCCGATCATCATAAAAATCGTCATGATCTTCATGGTCCCTGCGTCTTTCTGTCCATCCGTTTTGTTCGCCGTACTGGTTGTTTGCACTGTTTTCTGATTTTACGGTTTTATCCGTTTCATTGTAATACATTGCATAACTGATGGATTCGCCTGTGATGTCCGTGTAACTCACAACGGCTTTTATTGCATATTCTGCGCGGTCGGAAGTTTCGTATTTTGTTCCGAACGAGCCGTCGCTCAGAAGACTTTCCACAAGCATCATGTAATTATTGAGAGAAGAGATCGTCTCTTCGTCCGTTACGACGTTGTTGCCGATCGCCAGCGCTTTGGCGCTTGCGGTTTGTGCCGCGCTGCCGCCGTTCATGGCGGAAATGATCGTTCCTGCCGAAGCGGCGCTGAAGCTGTATGACTGCGCCGCGGTTGTGGGGCGTTCAAACGTTTCGTTTTTCGGATTATTCGTTTCGTTGCACGCTGCGAATCCCAGCGAAAGTGCCAATGTTGTAATGGTCGCCAGACCTGCCATTATAATTTTTTTCATCTTTTTTCTCCTTCTATTTGAAAATGGGTTTGGGTTTTGCGCTTGCCCTGTACACTTATACAACAATCAACCTTTTGATTTTGTTGGGGAAAATTTAAAATTTTTTTATTTTTTTAAATATTTTTATCAGTATATGCAATTACGTCAAAATCGATACGCGGTATTTCCTTCGCCGATTATATAGTTCAGACCCGCAAAAAATCGGAATTCATTTAAACTCATTTGCTTCGCCGAACATTGAAAAGTGCCGCGGCGGCGCAAAGTT
>CASEWU010000183.1 GCA_949291725.1 uncultured Bacillota bacterium | reverse complement strand
ATGCCCGGCATCTTGCCGGGCATCGCCGCACACCAAAACCACGGCAAGGTCGCCGCACGAAAGCACCCGAGCAAGTACTGCCGTCCGGATTCGCCGCACAAACACAGCCGCACCATGCCGCAGTATTGTGCGGCGGATTTTCCGAAAAATTTTCGCGGCGGTTTTCGGACAGCAAAAGCCGCGGCAAGCAAAATTTATGCTTGCCGCGGCCGAGATTCAGTCATAACCATCCGAAGATTTTAATTTAGTAAGCCGCTGTCGATGACCTGATAGGAAGGATCGTCCGCAATTCCTTGGGGAATGCTGAAATTGGAAGCTTTATTTTCGATGTAAAATGCTCCCCCGATATCGACGCCGAGGCTCGACGTTTCTGCGTTTGCCGACATGGCAGGAATTTCTGCCGAGCCCTTTAATTTCAGGTTTGCTGCCGCCGCAACAAAATTTCCGTCTTTATCTGCCTGCAGATACAGTTCGAAAACGGTGTCGGAAAGGGAGATCAGGTCGCTCATGTCTAAGGAACTTCCTAAAACATCCTCCATGATCTGGTTCAGGATCTTTGCGTAGGTTTCCTGCGTTCCCGTCAGGCGGAGTTTCACGCCGTCGCTTGTATCCAGTCCGAACTGCATATTCCATTCCGTCGCAAATTCCAAAAGTTCGTCTGCCGAAAAACCGACCGTCGCGCTTGCACTTTCCTGATAGCCCGTTTCAGAAGCAATGCTCATGGGCGAAAATTCCGTTTCACCCGTCAGCATGCCGTCCAGTATCGCCGAAAGATCTGTCTTTACTTTCATTTCCTGCGAATCTTTGCCCGATTTCGCAGAGGCGTCCAGATAAAGGTAGGAAGAATCGTTGTATAGGTTTGCCTTCAATTCAATGTCCGTTGCCTGATTCGTAAGTTCCGCAGGCATTTTCATTTGGTACGAAAGATTCCCTTTGCCGAGCAGGTTCGGACCCGTTTCGCCCTTGCTGAACTTTTCTTCCAGCGTTACCTTTATGTTCGTGGTAAAAGCGCTGTCGTCCAGCGTGATCTTTAAATTAAAATTAACGCCCGTCTTTACGCCGAATTCCCAGTCCGCCTGCTGCGGATCTCCGAACATCGAATCCCCTTCCATCGTGCTCAGCGCCGTCATCAGCTCTTCTTGCGTCGGAGCTTTGTAGTTTCCTTCGATCCTCCCTCTTTCCAGCGCCGTGGAGCACCCCGCAAACATCGCAAATGCGATACTCAGCAAAAGTGCGGCCGACAATGTCAAAAACTTTTTCATAAATCCTCCAAATTATGTAATTCATCTGTACGATGACACCTGCATTGTAATCCATTTTTTGACTTTTGTCAAGAACAAATATATAAATTGCTTAAAAGTAATCAACAGTTGTTGATTAAATCTAAAACAATAGGAGGCATACAAAAAACATTGTATGCGGCGAAAGGAAATAATGTGCCATGCGATAAATTAAAAAAGCCGAACGCTGAAAGTAAGGTTTACTCTGTCCCGCAAAAAACCGCTTTGGTTGTAATTAAAAAGAGAAAAGACGCAATCTTTACTGCCGCGGGAGCCTTAGAATGGTTCGGCTTTTCAGGTGCCAAAGCAAGCTTTTAACGCGTTTTTCCTTTGAGAAAATGAACGGATACATATTTCGGCAAAATAAGGAAAGAAACCATCCGCCAGGTATTTCGGTAAAGAAGGAAAAATAAAAACTTTCCGCAAAATTTGCGGAAAGTTTTTTGAAATGTTATTGCTGATCGTCGGATTTATTTTTTTCTTCTTCGGCTTTGCGCTGGTAGTAATTTTTATAGCCGACCTTGTGGTTATCTCCTTCGTCCCATTTTTTTCCGCCCGTAAAGAGGATGCTCAAAACGAGCAATGCCGCCGCGACAACGAGGATGATGGGCAGGACGAGGTTCTTAGGCAAAGCGAGAGCGGATACGAGGCAGAGAACAGCGACGATGAGAAGGATCGCACTCAGCAAGATCTGTAATTTTTTGAGGGCGACCGAATTTTTGGTAAACAGAGCGCTTAGAAGCAGAGCGAGTCCGCTGGCGCCCGAGAAGATCAGCCCCGCCCAGGCAAGGTTGAAACCGCCGAATTGATCGGGCATGAGCTCGGATAAAAGGAACAGAACGGCCGCCGCCAGAAACGAGAGTCCTACGATCAGGCGGGGCAAAATTTTTTTACTCATAATTTTCTCCTTTTGCGCGTTCAGCGCAGAATCACATTGCAGGAGACGGCGCAGACCGTGTCCCCCTGTGCAAGTACGAGCGAATCACCGTGCGCATAATCGCGCACATACCCGCCGGCGCGCAATTTAAAAGAATGCATTGCATCGCTTGCCGCCAGAACCGTATATTTTCCGGGCAGAAGTTCGCCTTTTTTGTCGGCGGTGTAGGTTTTTCCCTGTTCGAGCAGAAAATCCCCTTCCGCGAGAGCAACGTTTGCGTTGCCGTCTTTTGTGATCGCATCGTCGCGGGAATAACGCGTCCCGTCAACGATCTTCACGCGGCCGGCATAGTCGCTGCCGCGTTTTTTAAAGTTTGAAAAACGCACGGCTACCGCGATCAGAGCGATCAGCAGGATCGCCGCGGCGATCGCCAGAACAACGATGATGATTTGTTCCGTTGTCATGATCTGTATCCTCCGTTATCGGATTTTTGCACCGCACTCCGGACAGAATTTGCCGCTTGCGGGCAGTTTTGCGCCGCATTTCGGGCATACGTCTTCCGAAGCGGTCGGCTTGCCGCATTCGGGACAGAATTTCGCATTCGGAGAGAGCTGCGCACCGCAGTGGATGCAGTGGCGGCCGCCTTGCTGCGCCGCAGGCGCCGCTTGCTGCGGCTGATTCATGCCGCGGCTCATGTTCGCAAACATCTGACCCATGCCGAGGCCCATGCCCATGCCGATGCCCGCACCCATCGTGCCTCCCGCAGAACCGGGGTTTTTCGCCGCTTCTTTGAGGGCGTCAGCCTGTGCGAGCTGCGTATATACGTCGATGTTTTTCCGCATCATGCCAAGGCGCGTGCTTTCGTCCAATGCCTTTTCCAGTTCCGGCGGAAGAGAAAAACTTTCAAAGTTGAAGCCCGAAAGTTCCAGACCCATTCCTTCAAACCGCGGCGCAAGCGATTTGCGTACCGCCGCACTCAGTTCCATCAGGTTTCCCGCCATGTCCAGTACCGGTACGCCGCTTTCCCCGATCGCATCCGAGATCCCCATCACAAGCATGCTGCGGATATAATCGGAAATGTCCCGCGTCGAAAAAGAAGCGAGCGTGCCCGACAGCTCTTTCATGAACACAAACGCGTCTTTGACGCGGAACGCATACGTTCCGAATCCGCGCACGCGCACCGCACCGTAATCCTTGTCGCGGATCATGATCGGCGAGGATGTGCCCCACTTCTGATTCGTGAACTGATGCGTATTCACGAAATATACGTCCGATTTGAACGGCTTTTCAAATCCGTACTTCCACGAAAGAAGTTTTGTCAGGACAGGGATGCTGTCCGTGTCCAGTTTGTAATATCCGGGCAAAAAGACGTCCGCCATCCTGCCTTTATCGCAAAAAATCGCAACCTGGCTTTCCCTTACGTTCAGAACCGAGCCGCGGTTGATCGAGTTTCCGGCCATGTCTACTTTATGTACGATGGTGTCAGAATTGGTTTCCGTCCATTCGATTACTTTTAAAAGTCCCATATGATTTTTACCTTCCTTTCAGACTTTGTCTCTTAGAATATACCATATTTGCGTCCGATTGTCAATGAACTTTTAAAATTAGCGAATCGTTTCGTTTTTACACGCGGGCAGCGGTATGCCGACAGAACCGCAAAGCCCTTTAAAAGTGTTTGAAAACGCATAAACTCGGAACGGTTGCAGAAAAAATAACAATCGAGAATGGATTTTTTTTGTACCGTTGACAAAAATGCAAATTTTTATTATACTTAAAATGACCGGGCGGCGAGGATACGCTTCCGGAAAGGAGAGAAATATGCAGCCTATTTATGCAGCAGTGAAAAAAGCATTTACATTGGCGATGATCCTGACATTATTGTTCCCTGTGGGGGGCGTATTGCTCGGTGTGGGATTGGCGATCGGCCAGCCGGCGATGTGGGCGATCGGGATCGCTTGCCTTGCGTGCGCGTTTTACGGATGCCCTATCGGCTGGGTTTCCTACAGCGGCAAAAAAGAATATGTCCGCTTGGTGGACGCAATCGAAAAAGAACATCTTTACACCGTGTCCGAACTTGCGGCGCAGCTGGGATTGTCCGAAAAAGACGTGCGCAACAAGATCGACGTCCTGTTTAAAAAACAGTACATAACGGGGTACCGCCGTCAGGCGGACGGGATCGCCCTGAACGAAAATAAGGCGCTCGAAGAGCGCGAGTTTACCCGCGAATGCCCGGCCTGCGGTGCAAAGGTAACCTTCCGCGGCACGGAAACGGTTTGCCCGTATTGCGGTACGCGCATTTCCCGCGAATAAATCATAAATCTGATCCCT
>CASEWU010000182.1 GCA_949291725.1 uncultured Bacillota bacterium | reverse complement strand
CTTTTTCGGTCGGCTATGGTAGCATAGTTCCTCGCGGACGTCAACGTCCGCAAAATCGTTGCTTAAAACACCTATATAAACGAATAGAGAGCCGAGTAAGGACTGTTTTCCTTGCTCGGCTCTTTTACTGTTTATGAGGTATTTCCTGACCTGTACGCAACGATTTTGTCTTTGTCCCGTTGACTTCCGCATACAGCCTTTCAGAGTTCAAAATTTCCACCGTCCTATGCACCTTCGCCTTTTGCCCGAAAAAGGCAAATATAAATTCAGAGGTGTTAAAATGGAAATGTTGGTAACAAAGTTCTCAAACGGAAAGTATCGCAACGAAGGCGAACTCTTCGCCGAACCTATTTCAAATGCGAACGTCAAACTCATGGGTGAGATGATCGCATTGCAGGCGTTGCGCACCGTGAAAAAGTTTGATCTGAAAATCGCGGACAAACTCTATATCGGTTTAATCAAAGACCTGCACCACATGGGCGAAATAGACTATACCGTTTCAGATGGGTACGATTGCGCACAGACTGCCATGTGCTTCCTGTATCAATTTCTCGGAAGGACTGTTCACGAGATTTACGGCAAAGATAAAAAGGGGAAAGACATTACCATTAAACTTGCGTGCTATCGTGAAGTAGACAGGTTTATTGACACTCTGCGCAACAGACCGGACAGTCATAAACAGGTCGAATACATAGACTTTACGGATTACAAAGCATTACCGATGGACCCCGTGAACTGCTTTGAGAAAGAACAGACTGTTTACAGCAAATACGATGAACTTGTAGCAGCGTTACAGTTATCCGCTTTGGAACTTGCCATCCTGAATTGCTATATGAACGGGATGAGGCAAGCCGAAGTCTGTGCCGAACTCGGCATCGGCAGAGGAACGATAAACCATCGCAAAGCAAGTATCCGTCGGAGATACTATTCGCTTTACGGCTCGCTTTGATATTTCATTAAATTTAATACAACCATAGAGGCAGGCACCATAATTGATGTCTGCCTATTTTCATATAACATTCAAAAAGGGGTGGCAGTTAGGCGTGAGCTTGTCATAGACGAGTGCGGCGGCGCGTAGCGCCGCCGCAGACAAGCTCACGCCTAAAAACAGACCGAAACGCAACCGCTCGAACGGTAAACTCAAACCGCCGTTTCCAAACGGGCAAAACAAGTAAAACACGCAGCGGCAGAAAGGCCCGCCGCGAAAAGGCGTCCGCGCTGACCCGCTTGCGGATCGCCTTTTCCCTCGCGGCGGGCGGGCTTTCGTTGTAAAGCTGCGGCTTGTTTTTGTTCGATGTTCCGCCCCGTTCCTCTTCCGTATTGTGGATAACTCCGAAAAATTTTCTTGATTTTTCCTAAAATATATGAACATATGTTTGACTTTTTAGAAAAAAGGTTGTATAATACCCGTATGCACCTGAAAAGGGGCGAGTACAACTGAATAAGAGAGCTGATTTATGATTTGATTGAGTAAGTAAGATAAGAATAGAGAAGCCGTGAAGCGATACCATTGAGATTGTAGCAGGTAGAAAAAAGCCGCGCCGTTACCCCGAGCGGAAGAGTCGGGGCGGGGTCGTTATCTTCAAGGGCATAACATAAAAGAAAGAAACTAACTAATTTCTCTCTTTTGTGCTATGCCCTTTTT
>CASEWU010000181.1 GCA_949291725.1 uncultured Bacillota bacterium | reverse complement strand
CCTTCTCCAGCATCACGGGCGCTTCATACAAAAGCGGAAGCGTCCTGTTCTCTATAACGCAATCGGGGTCCACGTTGCAGAACATGGCAATTTTTTTCTTGATTTCGTCGGGAAGAGGTGCATCCACGCGCGCGACGATGATGTCGGGCGTGATCCCCATGCCCTGAAGCTCTTTGACCGAATGCTGGGTCGGTTTGGATTTGAATTCGCAGGAACCCGAAATATACGGCACCAGCGTTACGTGAATAAAACAACAGTTGTTGCGGCCCGCTTCCATCGATACCTGGCGGATCGCCTCAATGAAAGGCTGACTCTCGATATCGCCGATCGTTCCGCCGATCTCCGTGATAACGATATCCGCATTGCTCTGTTTGCCGACATTATAAATAAAGGATTTGATCTCGCCCGTAATGTGCGGAATCACCTGCACTGTCTGGCCGAGATACTCGCCGTTTCTTTCCTTATTCAGAACGTTCCAATACACTTTCCCTGTCGTCAGGTTTGAAAACTTATTGAGATTTTCGTCGATGAACCGTTCGTAATGCCCGAGGTCCAAGTCAGTTTCCGCGCCGTCGTCCGTTACGAACACTTCGCCGTGCTGATAAGGGCTCATGGTACCCGGATCGATATTGATATACGGATCCAGTTTCTGAGACGCCACTTTATAGCCGCGCGATTTGAGCAATCTGCCAAGGCTCGCCGCCGTAATACCCTTTCCGAGACCCGAAACGACACCGCCCGTTACAAAAATATATTTCATAATTCCACCTCTCCCGTAAACACCGTTACTGCTTCACCCGTCATAAAGACCGTTTCTCCCACATGAATGATAAGATCGCCGCCGCGCAGTTTCACCAGAACATCCTGTCCGTATTCACACACGCCGCAGGCGCACGCCGCCGCGGCCGCCGCACACGCGCCCGTACCGCAAGCCATTGTTTCACCGCTTCCCCGTTCCCATACGCGCATTTTTAAAGCATTCTTTCCGATTTTCTTAATAAACTCGGTATTGACGCGTTCGGGAAACAGCGAATCGTTTTCAAATTTTCTTCCCAACGTTTCCACATCCGTCGAATCGGGATCCGCAAACACGACGCAATGCGGATTTCCCATGGAAACGCATGTGATCCTGTATTCGCCGCCCGCAACTTTCACGGGGCGATCAATGACTTCCCCTTCCAAAAGGACGGGAAGCGACTTCGGATCAAAAGATGCCGCCCCCATATCCACGCGCACGAGTTTTACTTTGCCGTCTTCCGCAAAAAGTTTCAGATGCTTGATCCCGCTCAGCGTTTCAATGTCCACATCCGTTTTTTGTACGATCTTGTGATCGTAGAGATATTTTCCCACACAGCGGATCGCATTGCCGCACATTTTTCCTTCGCTTCCGTCCGCATTGAACATCCGCATTTTTGCATCCGCGACATCGCTCTTACAGATCATGACGATCCCGTCTCCGCCGATGCCTTTGTGCCTGTCGGAAAGCTTGACGGCCGCCTCCGCCGGATCTTCCAACTCTTCCTGCAAGCAGTCAAAATAGATATAATCGTTCCCGGCTCCATGCATTTTCGTAAATTTTTTCAACATACGTATACCTTTCTACTCTCTCAGCTTTCATAAGTATTCAGAATGCGCAGGGCGATCTCACGCCTCGGCAACCGTTTATCCATCGCTTGTTTTTCAATAAACCGATGCGCATCTGCTTCCGTCATGTTCAGGTACTGGATCAGCGCGCACTTGGCACGGTCGACGAGCTTTAGATCGCTGATCGTGTCCTTTAATTTTCTGTTTTCGCTCCTTATTGCGGAAAGCCGCTCCCCGGATTTTGCCGCAAAATCCACTGCCGTCAGAAACACGCCGGACGTCGTCTGCAAGGGCAGCACCGGAATTCCCAATCCCGCAAGTTCAGATTCCGCTTCCTGCCGCCGCGCGTCCTTGATCAATACCAGGATTCCTGCAGGCGTTTCCAGCGAAAAGCGGCTTACGATCTGCCGCCATCCCTGCAATTCGGAAAGCACAAATACCGCCGCCGCACACGATTCTCCGTTTTCCTTTTCCGCTTCTTCACGATTTTCCGTAACTGCTTCGTAACCGTTCTCACGCAAGATTGCGGCGATTTTTTCCGCAGCAGCCGTTACGTTGCTGCAAATTAAAATTCTTTTCATGATCTTTTTCGCCCCCTCCCGCGACAGCACAAAGCACACAAAACCAAAACTCAGTTCTGTGTGTACATTTGCTTATAAGGATTGGCACTGTCCGGCGTCAGACGATAATAAGTGCAATTTATATATTTTTCACTGTCTTTGCCGAATTTTGCGCACCATTCGCGCACGAGCTGTGCCGCTTCGCCCTCGGGAAGACATTCCAAACGCTCTGCTTTGACCTGTGCAGGAAGGCGCGTGGGGATCTTTTCACAGCGCAGATAAATTTCACCGCCGTGCATACCCGTTCCGCAGAAATTGCCGATTACCGGTTTTTCCTCCTGGAAATCGCCGAGCACGATGATGATGCCGCCTGCCTGATACTCGCCCAAAAAGCTTCCCGTTCTGCCGCCGATCACGATCGCAGGTTTATTATCCTTATACGCTTTCATATGAATGCCGCAGCGGTATCCGACATCGCCTTCCACAAAGATCTTACCGCCGCGCATCGCATATCCCGTCGCATCGCCGGCACTGCCATAGACGACGATCTCTCCGCCGTTCATGGTGTCGCCCGTCGCTTCCTGTACGTTCCCGTGCACCGCAATGCTTGCGCCGTTCAGATACGCACCCAACGCATTCCCGGGCGTCCCGTTGATCTCAATAACCTTCCCGGACAGCCCGCATCCGATATAACGCTGCCCGATACAGCTGTCTATAATGATTTCCCTATCCTCCGCATCGCGCACCGCTTTGTCCAGGACGGAAAAATGAAGTCCGTTTGCATCGATTCTCATAATTTTTTCTCCTCCCCTGCTTTCTTCATACGCGCCGGGAAAGTTTCTCCGCACGGTATTGTTCCGAAAACGCCATCAGAGCGGGATCTTTCTTCAAAGATTCGAAATCCACTTCGTCCAAAGGCGTTGCATTGCGCAGCAACGATGTGTAAATACCTGCTCTGTCCGGCTTGTTTACCAAAATAAACCCGTTGAGCTTATTGTCCGAATAAAAGAGTTTTTTATAGGTATCGCCGCTCTTTTCGACATACGTATCGCCAAAATACGAACCGGCTGTCAAAATATGCGACCCGAAAAACCCGATAGCGTTCATCGGCACGGCATTGGTGAAGTGAGCTTCGCCCCCTGCCATATTCGTACCTGCACAAGCGCCCTGGAACTGCGCATTGGGCAGAAGAGCCAGTATTCTGCTGGTCTGCGCGGTGATATCATAGCTTTCCGTGCAGTCGCCCGCAGCATAGACGTCCTTTAAAGATGTTTCCTGTCTGTCATCCGTAAGAATACCGCGGCCGACTTTTCCGCCTGCATCTTTCACAAGTTCCACGTTCGGGCGCACTCCGACCGCCACCACGAGGATATCGAATGCGATCTCTTTTCCGCTCTTCAGATGCGCCGTGTTTCCGGAAAATTTCTGCACGCTGTCCGACAGATAAAACGTCGTTTTGTGTCCTTCCAGTTCGCGCTGAACGAGCGACGCTCCGTATTCGTCCAGGATACTGGGAAGCACGCGGTCTGCCATATCCACGACGGAGACTTCGCGCACTCTGTCGGCAATTCCTTCCAGACATTTGAGTCCGATCAGGCCCGCGCCGATGATCAATACACTCTTGTCGGGCGCAAGTACCTTTTCCAATGCCAGCGCATCGTCAAACGTCATGAAATTGAATTTGCTGGGCACGCTTTCAATTCCTTCCATGGGAGGATTGAACGGACGGCTTCCCGTTGCGACGAGCAGTTTATCGTAAGCGATCTTCTTCCCGTCCGAAAGGACAACTTTTTTCTTTTCCGCATCGATTTTTTCAACACGTTTGGAAAAAACCGTGTCGATACGGTTGCGTTCATAAAAATCAGCCGGGCGGTATTTCATTCGTTCCGCATCCGTTTTTCCCAGCAGATAATAAGAAATGAGCGGTCTGCCGTACGTGTGATACGGCTCGTCCGAAATCATTGTGATTTTGCCCGCCGCATCGAGTAAGCGGATCTGCTCGGCCGCCGCGATCGCAGCCGTTGAATTTCCGATGATCACATATTGCTGCATATTCAATCCCTCTCCTCATAGACGATCGCATTGTTCAGACAATGCCGCACGCAATTCGGCTCTTTCGTGAAATTATCTGTACAGAGCATGCATTTCTGCGCGACATGTCCTTCATCGTCGGGCAAGATGGCGCCGTACGGACAGACAAGCACGCAAGTCAGACACCCGACGCACTTATTCTGATCGATCCGTACCATTTCCCCGTCAAACGACAAGGCCCCTGCGATACAGGAACGTACGCAAACGGCATCCGTGCAATGACGGCAATTGACTGCAAAATGTACGTCGCCGTGGTCCTCCACGCGAATGTTGGGATGGATCTTTTTGCCTTTGAGCGCCTTGACCATATCGGTGAGCCCTGAATTTGCAAAAGCACATTCGTACTCGCAAAGATGACAGCCCAGGCACCATTTTTCGTTTACGTAGATACGTTTCATAAAAAACCTCCGCTCGCGGAACGCCGTAGCGGAGGCTGACGGGTTTCCGTGATTATCTGCCGATTTTTGCACGGCAAGCCATCACGGCACCCTTTTGAGATGTTGCCATGATGTTACATTTCAATATACGCGTCGCGCTCTGCTCCCACAGATACGTAACGTATTTTACACTCACAAGCGCGTTCGATAAAATGAATGTAATCGAGCGCTTCCTTGGGAAGATCTTCTTTTTTACGGCATTTGGATATATCGCAGTTCCAGCCCTTGATTTTTTCGAATACGGGCTTGCACTGATCCAGTACATCCGTGAACGGGAATTCCGTCAGCTTTTTGCCGTTCAATTCATAAGCCGTACAAATTTCCAGTTCGTCATGTCCCGAAAGGATATCCAGTTTCGTCAGTGCGATCTCATCCGCACCCTGGCAGCGGATCCCGTATTTGGAGGCAACCACATCGAACGGTCCGACACGGCGGGGTCTGCCCGTCGCCGCACCGTATTCGCCGCCTGCCGCACGCAATTTTTCCGCTTTTTCGCCGAAATACTCCGTCGTGAACGGGCCTTCCCCTACACACGAGGAATATGCTTTCATGATCCCGATCACGCGATCCAGTTTCAGATTCGGAACACCCGCACCGATCGGCGCATACGCCGCGATCGTATTGGAAGAGGACGTATACGGATAAATACCGAAATCAATGTCGCGCAAAGCTCCAAGCTGTGCTTCAAACATGATCTTCTTGCCCGCTTTGTTCGCTTCGTTCAGGTACAGTCCGACGTCAATAATATAGTCTTTGAGCGGCGTTCCGTATTCTTCAAAGTAAGCGATCATGTCTTCCGCCTTGACCGCCTCCGCCCCGTACGCTTTTTCGATCGTAAGATTTTTCCAATCCACGATATCGGGAACGCGCTTTTTGAGAAGCTCCATGTTCAGAAGTTCGCCCATACGGAATGCCTTTTTGAGGTATTTGTCCGCATACACGGGTGCAATACCGCGCTTTGTCGAACCAAATTTTTTGTCCGCCAGACGCTCTTCTTCCAGGCAATCCTGCTGAACATTGTACGGCATCGTTATGACCGCACGGTCAGAAATTTTCAAGTTTTCCGGCGTGATGACAATTCCCGCTTCGCGCAGGCGCGCCATTTCGCCGACAAGGTGCTTGATGTCGATGACCATGCCGGGGCCCATAACGCATACAACATTCTCACGCAGAATCCCCGACGGGAGCAGATTCAGGACAAATTTGCCGCGCTCGTTGATGACCGTGTGTCCCGCGTTGTTGCCGCCCTGATAGCGGCACACAATGTCGAAATCTTTGGAAAGCAGGTCTACCATGCGGCCTTTGCCTTCATCGCCCCAGTTGATACCGACAATAGATGTTAACATATGAACTTCCTCACAAGATATAATTTTTCAGATCCAAGAACAAACAGTTCTCCATACTGTATATTATACCTCATTTTTTCGCTTGTGAAAAGCGAATTTTGCATAAAATCACAAGATTTACATACTTTCTCCGGCGTATTTTATGCCAAGCACGGAAAGTTCGGTGTCCGTAAGACCGATTCCGCGCAGCATCAGGCGGTTTCCGCGCAGTGCTTCCACCGAGTTGATGCCCATACCGCCCATCATTTCCTGGATCTCATGGTTCCATGCCGTAACCAGATTGACGAGCCTCTTATATCCGAGATCGGGATTCAGCCTCTTTACGAGATCGGGGCGCTGCGTCGCGATACCCCAGTTGCATTTGCCGGTCTGGCAAGTTCTGCAAAGATGGCACCCGAGCGCCAGCAATGCCGCCGTACCGATGTAGCATGCGTCCGCACCCAAAGCGATCGCCTTTACGACGTCTGCACTCGAACGCACCGATCCGCCCACGACGATGGAAACTTCGTCGCGG
Source organism: uncultured Bacillota bacterium (assembly GCA_949291725.1). GTDB lineage: Bacteria > Bacillota > Clostridia > Christensenellales > Borkfalkiaceae > Borkfalkia. Next base: position 9,425 of record CASEWU010000181.1, on the reverse strand, counting down.
ATCCCCTCTTCACGCAGTCTCTGATCGACCTGCGCGAGAGCAAGCTCAATGGGAATGCCGACGTTGTCGCGGATGCGCGTGGGAGCTGCCCCCGTGCCGCCGCGGTACCCGTCGATCGCTATGATGTCCGCACCGCTCCTTGCAATGCCGCTCGCGATCGCCGCACAGTTGTGCACCGCCGCGATCTTGACGATCACAGGTTTTTTGTAATCGGTCGCTTCCTTGAGCGAATAGACCAGCTGGCGCAGATCTTCGATCGAATAGATATCATGATGCGGCGCAGGAGAAATTGCATCCACACCCTGGGGGATCATGCGCGTTTCGGAAACGTCCGCCGAAATTTTTGCACCGGGAAGATGTCCGCCGATGCCCGGTTTTGCACCTTGCCCCATCTTGATCTCGATCGCCGCCGCCGTATCCAGATAATCTTTGTAGACGCCGAACCTCCCCGACGCCACCTGTACGATTGTATTCTTTCCGTATTTATAAAAATCTTTATGCAGTCCGCCCTCGCCCGTATTGTAATAGGTGCCGAGCTCTTCCGCCGCTCTCGCCAGCGATTCGTGCGCATTGTAGCTGATCGAACCGTAACTCATCGCCGAAAACATGATCGGAACTTTGAGTTTCAGCTGCGGGGCCAGCGTATTTTTCAGTCTGCCCTTTTCGTCGCGCTCGATCTTCGCGGTACGCTTGCCCAGCCAAAGCTGTGTTTCCATCGGTTCGCGCAGAGGATCGATGGGCGGATTGGTTACCTGCGACGCATTGATCAGCATTTTATCCCAGAAAACAGGATAATCTTTCGGATTTCCCATCGACGAGAGAAGCACGCCGCCGCTGTTTGCCTGACGGTAGACTTCGTTGATCGTCTGATTGCTCCAGTTTCCGTTGATTTTATAAGTATCGTCCGATTTGACAATTTTCAAAGCATGCGTCGGGCATACGCAGACGCAGCGATGGCAATTTACGCACAGCGAACTGTCCGCCTGCATCTTGCCCGTTTCCGCATCGAAGGAGTGCACAAGATTGGCGCACTGCCGCTCGCATACGCGGCAGGCAATGCAGCGATCCCTGTCCCGTACGACTTCGTATTCCGGCTGTATGTAAATATTCATTGCACACTCTCCTTATCGTACAGTTCGTAAATGACAGGCTCACCGCCCGCCGGTGAATAGACCTTGTCCGGATTGGGCTGGATCTTGCGGATCGCGCTCTCCTCGCTCGCCATATATGCAATATCTCCCTTTTCCGCACAGACCAAAGACCTCAGTTTTAACCGGTCGCCCAACGTCATCAGGCCGCCCGTATACCCGAGTATAATGGAAAAAGGTCCTGTGATCAGAAGCGACGGGAACATGCGACGCAGCAAAGTTTCCTGCTCACGTGCCGTTTCGTCCTTATCCTGTATGGTCGACCAGAAAGACGCGGCGATCACATGCGCCGTCTCCTTCAGAGTCAAACCGCGCTTGCGCACGAGATAATCGATAATATAAGTAATGACTTCCGTATCTGTCTGTAGCGTACACTTGTACCCGAACATCTCAATATAACGGCGGTTCGCGTCATACGACGAAATTTCACCGTTGTGAACGATGGAAAAATCCAGCAGTCCGAACGGATGCGCACCGCCCCACCAGCCCGGCGTGTTTGTCGGATACCTGCCGTGGCACGTCCACGCATATCCTTCATACTCGTCCAGGCGATAATATCTTCCGATATCTTCCGGGAATCCTACACCTTTGAATATTCCCATATTCTTTCCGCAGGAAAAAACATACGCACCGTTGATCTGTACGTTCACACGGTTCGCGCACCGCGCCACATATTCGCGCTCGTCCAGATGACTGTCTGCCAGTTTCCTCGAAAGCGGCGTTACAAAATAACGGTAGATCAGCGGCTCGTCCGTGATCGCCGCCATTTTCCGTGTCTGGATCTGCGACGAATACGCAATTTCAAAATGCCTGCCTAAAAAGGCTTCCGTTTCCGAACGTGCGCTCTCCCTGTCAAAAAACAGATGGAACGCATAGAAATCTTTATAATGCGGATAAATTCCGTATCCGGCAAATCCGCCGCCCAACCCGTTCGAACGGTCGTGCATCACCTCGATCGAGTCGATCATCAATGAACCGCTCATTCTCTTTCCGCTGCGATCGATGATCCCCGTTATTGCACACCCCGACGGATTCCTGAATTGTCCTTCCCGCATCAGCATCTCTTCCTCTCCCATAATTTACGCACTTGGCGTTTTGTTCAATTTCTTTTTTATTATAATTCATATTTCTTTTTACCGTCAAGCACAAAAGCCCAATTCGAAGTTTCGCCATTTTGAATACATGGTATAAGCGCAAGTTAAGTTTGTTTTTACTGTCATTTTTCTATAATACCTTGTCTTTTTTTGATCTTTATGCTATACTTAGACAAAATCTTTTCTGTATTCAGCGGCTGCATCCTGTCATGATTTCAGCATCGTTTCACAATGCGTATCAGGAGCATGGAAGCGCTGCCCCCGTATGCAAAGCAGAAAAAAGGCAAAGCCTCTTTGTGTTCCTGCCCGCTTTCAGCTTTGCATGCGGCGCTTCTGATCATAGGTATAAAAATGACCCGTATTTTTTTAGGTTCTTTCAGTCTCTACGAACTGTTTGCTTATTTTTTCCTCTATTCTTTTCTCGGTTGGTGCTGCGAAGTAATATTCGCAACGCTTAAAACGGGAAAATTTGTCAACCGCGGATTTCTGAACGGTCCTGTCTGCCCCATCTACGGCACGGGAGTCGCCTTGCTGCTGCTCTGTCTCACGCCGTTAAAAGAATATCCGTGGGCCGTTTTTTTCGTTTCCGTGATCCTCTGTTCCGCTTTGGAATTTCTGACCGGCTTTTTGCTTGAAAAGATCTTTCACAAAAAATGGTGGGATTATTCGGACAGAAAATTCAATATAGGAGGATTTATCTGTCCCGAAATGTCCCTGCTCTGGGGCATTGCCGCCATCGCCGTTCTTTATGGTATTCAGCCTACGTTTGCCGCGCTGCTCGGCCATATTCCTCTTCTTGCCGGATACATTATCCTCGGAATCTGCGCAGCAGCCTTTATGATCGACCTCGTCTTTACTCTGCTGCAGATCTCGGCGCTCGGCAAACGCCTCAAAGAACTGCAAAAGATCAACGCGGCACTGCGGCTTGGCTCGGACGCACTTGGCAGCGCCCTTTCTCATGCTACTGCAAAAAGCGCTGAAAAAATCGGAGAAATACGCCAAAACGGCAGCGAAAAGCTGGAAAACCTGAAAGAAACCGGCGCGCATGCCATTGAAACCCTTCGTTACCGCAATGCAAAGCGCACAGACGTCCTTTATGACAAAATCGAAAAGAGCCGTCTCGCCAAAGCCTTCCCCGCACTTCTCCCTTCCGAAAAACGACGCGAAAAAGTGCGCAAGACCATTCAGGATTGGCAGAAAAAACAAGGAGGCAATGAACCTGCGGGCAGCACGGATAAAACTGCAACGCCCGAACAAAGCAAACCACAGGATGAGCAGGGTTCCGATTCCTCTGAAAAACGATAACACCGATCCGATCATCTGCGTTTTCAACACGACGGTATCATGCAAAAAAACTTTCATCGTTTTTTACGGGCCCGCCGCTTTTCATTAAAATCAAGGCGCCCCTCCGCCAAGCGGAGGGGCGCCCCGATATCTATGAGAGAGCCGTGTGAGCTTTTGATAAGCATGAGCTTTGCCGCCCATGCATGATTGAAACCGACTTCCGCTCATCGGCGGAACTTTTTTGTCCCGCCGATGACACGGCTTTTATGATTCGTTCGGCTTCGAAACTTTTCCTTTAAGGAAGATCAGTTTTTGTTTTCAGAATCCTGCAACGCTTCGTACCCGGATTCTCCCGTACGTACGCGCACCACATCTTCCACATCGTAGACGAAGATCTTGCCGTCTCCGATATGCCCGGTGTAAAGCGCTTTTCTTGCCGCCGCAACGACCTCCGAAACAGGCACCTTGCTGACAACGACTTCTACTTTGACCTTCGGCAAAAGATCCATATCCACTTTGACGCCGCGGTAATATTCGCTGGCACCCTTCTGTACGCCGCAGCCAAGTACCTGCGTTACCGTAAGTCCGGTTACGCCGATCTCGGCAAGAGCTGTCTTGAGCTCTTCAAATTTTGCTTGTTTGGTGAGAATACTTACTTTCGTCAGTTTCGCGTCCATACCGCTCTGTTTGAGTTCAGGAGCAGCAGATACTGCCGACGTATCCAGAACGGGAACTCCTTCCACCGGAGAAGGCACTCCTTCGGGATCGAGCATTTCCGCAGCAAGAGGAACAGCCGCGAAATCCGCATAAGCGCTCGGCAAGCCGTGTTCGTGTTTATCGAGACCTTCCGATTCCTCGATGCGCGACGCACGCAGACCAACCGTATGCTTGAGAAGCTGGAACAAACCGATCATGCATGCGATCGTCCATGCGGCGATCGCCACGATGCCGATCAACTGTACTGCCAACTGTGCAAAGCTTCCCGTATAGAACAGACCCGTGCTCGTAGAGAACAACCCGCAGGCGATCGTACCCCACAACCCGTTGCATCCGTGTACCGCAATCGCTCCGACCGGGTCGTCCACATGGAATTTTTTATCAATGACTTCGACTGCCACAACAACCAGAATACCGGCAACAACACCGATAAAGAAAGAACCTACTACATCCACCACCGCGCAGCCCGCCGTGATCGCAACCAAACCGGCCAAAGAACCGTTAAGCGTCATGGATACATCCGGTTTTTTGTTGCAGATCCAGGTAAAGATCATCGTCGCACAAGTCGCGGAAGCCGTTGCAACCGTCGTCGTAACAAGAATCTGTGCCAGCTGCGTGATGTCGCCCGCCGCTGCGCCGTTGAATCCGTACCAGCAGAACCAGAGAATAAACACACCCAAAGCGCCGATCGTCAGGTTATGTCCCGGAATCGCGCGGATGAATTTCACTTCCTTGCGGTTCAGCGTCGGCTTGCCGTCCTTATCCAGATATTTTCCCCAGCGCGGTCCGAGGATCAGAGCGCCGATAAAGGAAGAAATACCGCCAACCATGTGAATGAGCGAAGAACCCGCAAAATCAATATACGTTACCCCGAGAATTTCGTTTGCGAGCCAGCCGCCGCCCCATGCCCAGTGCGCTTCGATCGGATATACGATCGCACTGATCACCAGCGAATAAATACAATACGATAAGAATTTCGTGCGCTCCGCCATGGCTCCCGAAACGATCGTTGCCGTCGTCGCACAGAAAACAAGGTTAAAGAAGAACGTTGACCAGTCATAGTTCGCAAAATCCGTGAACAGCTCCAGATTCGGCAGGCCGATCAATCCGAACAATGCGTCCTCACCCATCAGCAGCCCCGCCCCGAGCAATACGAATACGATCGTACCGAGACAGAAGTCCATCAGGTTCTTCATGATGATGTTGCCGGCATTCTTCGCTCGCGTGAATCCCGTCTCTACCATTGCAAAACCGGCTTGCATAAACCACACCAGTATCGCTCCGATCAGGAACCACACCCCTGTGGATCCATAGATGCCTTCCATAATTTTACTCCTTTTTATGATAAAATGTAATAATTAAACCAAGAAAAAAAGCGCGGAAGCAAATGTTTGCTTTTAAACATCTGCGGAAAAACTTCCTACCGCGCCATTGCGAATATAAATGAATAAGCGACCGAATTTTTGAAAAAAGTCAAACCCTCGAAAATTTGGAGGAGACTGCCCGAAAAGAATTTACTTTGTCGGACAGTCGAAATATTCCGCCATTGTAAGGGATCAAACGCTGAACAAAATGTCTCCGTATGTCGGGAACGGCCAGTATTTCTTTGCCGTGTTGACTTCCATGTCATCGGCATAAGCACGCATTTCCTGCATAACGGGAATGATCTTATCCGCAAAGAAGCGGGCAGCCTTTTCGACATCGGTGATACCCTTGACTTCCACCAGAAGCTGTTCGATTTCGCCGATCTTGAAATACATTGCTTCGTTGCTAGCGGAAAGTTTTTTGATCAGCTCTTTTTCAGCTTCGCAGGAAGCACCCATACTGCTCTTTGCCGAAACCGCAGCACACAGATCGCTGATATAAGTGTTCACGGCAGGGAAAATATCTTTCTTGCCCATCTCGATCATTGTCAGAGCTTCGATCGTCAGCACTTTGCTGTAATTCTCGAGCATGATCTCGGTACGGGAACGCACTTCACGTTCCGTAAATACGTCGTTGCGCTCGAAGAGCTCGATGTTCTTCTTCGAAGCAAAATACGGAAGAGCTTCCGCGCTGTTGCGCAGGTTCAAAAGTCCGCGTTTCTTTGCTTCTTTCGTCCATTCTTCGGTATAGTTGTTGCCGTTGAAAATAATGCGCTTGTGTTCCTTGATCGTCCTTGCAACCAGTTCGTGCAATGCTTCGTTGAAATCTTTTGCGCCTTCCAGTTCATCCGCAAACTGGCGAAGTTCGTCCGCAACGATCGTATTGATGATGATGTTCGGTCCTGCGATGGAGAACGTAGATCCGAGCATACGGAATTCAAATTTATTGCCTGTAAACGCAAAGGGAGATGTACGGTTACGGTCGGTGGCATCTTTGGGAAGATCAGGCAGCGTATCCACGCCCAGCTTCATCACCTGTTTTCCCTTGCCGTTGTACTTGACATCCTTTTCCAAAGCTTCGATCACGCCTGCAAGCTCTTCGCCCAAATACATGGACACAATGGCCGGAGGCGCTTCGTTCGCGCCCAAACGATGGTCGTTCCCTGCGCTCGCCACGGACAGACGCAACAGATCCTGGTATTCGTCCACTGCTTTCACAACCGCAAGCAGGAAGGTAATAAACTGGCTGTTTTCTGCAGGAGTTGAACCGGGATCGAGAAGATTCAGACCGGTATCCGTGCTCATAGACCAGTTGTTGTGTTTACCGGAGCCGTTGACGCCGGCAAACGGCTTTTCATGCAACAGGCAGTACAGACCGTGTTTCGCAGCCACTTTTTTCATCGTTTCCATCATCAGCTGGTTCTGATCGGATGCAACGTTCGTTATGCTGAAAATAGGTGCGATCTCGTGCTGTGCGGGCGCCACTTCGTTGTGCTCTGTCTTCGCCAGAATACCGAGACGCCACAATTCAATGTCGAGGTCATGCATGAACGCGCTGACTCTCGATTTGATCGGCCCGAAATAATGATCTTCCATCTCCTGTCCTTTCGGAGGCTTTGCACCGAACAGCGTTCTGCCGGAAAATACGAGGTCTTTACGCGCATCGTACATCTTGCGGTCGATCAGGAAATATTCCTGCTCTGCCCCGACTGTCGGGAAAACGCGCTTTGCGGTCGTATTTCCGAACAGACGCAAAATACGCAGTGCCTGTTTGTTCAATGCATGCATACTCTTTAAAAGAGGCGTCTTTTTATCCAAAACTTCGCCGCTGTACGATACGAATGCCGTCGGAATGCAAAGTGTGCCGTCTTTGATAAATGCAAAAGAAGTCGGATCCCATGTCGTATATCCGCGCGCTTCAAACGTCGCACGAACGCCGCCGCTCGGGAACGAAGATGCGTCCGGTTCACCTACCACCAGCTCCTTCCAAGAAAAGTCCATAATGACTTTCCCGTCCTTTACAGGAGAAATAAAACTGTCGTGCTTTTCGGCCGTGATGCCCGTCATCGGCTGGAACCAATGCGTAAAATGCGTCGCTCCTTTCTCCACCGCCCAATCTTTCATTGCGTTCGCCACAATTCCGGCGATTCCCGCATCCAGCGGCAAACCTTCATCGATCGTCTTTTTCAAAGACTTGAATACGTCCTTCGGAAGCTTATCCTGCATCACCTGCAGATTGAATACACTTTCACCGAAAAGTTCAGGGATCTTCATACTCCTTCTTCTCCTTTGCCATTCCAGGCTCTCTTCTCTACCTTTAACAAAACAAAAAACGCCGTGAGTTACTGCATTCCGTCAATCACTCACAGCGCCCTTGCTGTTATCATGGTCTTATTATATGAAATTCAAAATCATTTGTCAAATAATTTTGTAACATTTTAATTATCACGAAAATTTATACATGATATAACAAAAAGCCACGGTAACTTCACAAAAATCTTTCAAAAAATCAGTCATTGACATTTTCCCGCGCGCGTAGTATAATAATATTATCAAATTATCTTTATATAAGGAGAATATGACTATGGCTAAGACAAAGAGCGATTACTTCGGATTAAGCTATCTCGTGAGCGTGATCCTTGCAATCATCCCCGTTACATCTTTCATCTGCGGTTTTATCACGCGGCTTATGGAAGGAAAAATCGTTGCTGCGATCCTGCGCATCCTCCTCGGCTGGAATATCATCTGGATCCTCGATTTGATCTTCATGATCATTTCCAAACACATCCTTCGCATACTCAATATCTGACCTGATCGCATATTCGGCGCGGCCCCCGCTCGCGCGTGAGCCATTTTAGCGCCGCAGAATTAATCAGACAGATCGCAGCCGCCTTCGGGCGGCTGTTTTTCTTATGGCAGGATCTTTGCAAAAAATTCCCCTGCAATGATTCTCCCGCAACAAATTTACGCACGCGAAAGCGGAGCGTTCGAAAAATTCCGAACGCTCCGCTTTTTATGAAACATTTAAAACATTTCACGCAAGATCAATTATTTATTGTAATGTACGATGATCGAGAAGTCTTCCGATTTCAAAGACGCACCGCCGATCAGACCGCCGTCGATTTCAGGCATAGCCATCAGCTCTTTGCAGTTTTTTGCATTCATGCTTCCGCCGTACTGAATACGTACTTTTTCCGCACATTTCGGGCAGAACACTTCCGCGCACGTTTTACGGATAAAGCCGATGGTCTCGTTTGCCTGCTCCGCCGTAGCCGTTTTGCCCGTTCCGATCGCCCAGATCGGCTCATAAGCAATGACGATCTTGGAAACGTCGTCCAAACCTTTCAGTCCCTCGCGGATCTGCACGGCAAGCACGTCCTCCGTCTTGCCCGTTTCGCGCTCCTGCAGGCTCTCACCTACACAGACGATCGGGGTCAGACCTGCCGCCAACGCCGCGTGCATACGTTTATTTACCGTTTCATCCGTCTCACCGAAATACTGACGGCGTTCGCTGTGCCCGATGATGACATACTTCACACCGTATTCCTTCAGCATTGCCGCAGAAATTTCGCCCGTAAACGCACCTTTTTCCGCAAAATGCACATTCTGTGCGCCCAAAGCAATGTTGCTGCCTTTCAACGCTTCCGATACCGCAGGGATATCCGTAAACGGAACGCAGACCACAACGTCGCATTCCGCATCAGCCACGAGCGGCTTCAGCGCATTCACAAGCGCCACACCTTCTGCCGCCGTATTGTTCATTTTCCAGTTACCAGCTATAATCGGTTTTCTCATAATTGTCCTCTTTTTCTGTAAAT
>CASEWU010000180.1 GCA_949291725.1 uncultured Bacillota bacterium | reverse complement strand
TTATTTTATACTGTGCCCCAACTGAAGCACCAAATCCTTTCCGGATTTTTACTAAAATAAAGGCCGCCGGATTTCCTGATTGAAACTCCAACGGCTTTTAAAATCCTGATTAACATTACAGTATTTTAATATTTAATAGAAATGATAGCCCCCGTTATTTACCATAGCCGCAGCAATGATTCCGGAAATAATTCCCATTACAATACCTAAGGCAAACCATACGATCACCCCAATCAACGCGCCCTTCCCGCAGGAATGTGCACGCATCGGCAATGTATCTTTCCATACAAGATACAAAATCAAACCAACAACAGGGAAAAAGAAGCACAACGCCATAAAACCACCGCTAGGTGCATCCACTACAGGCGCAGGATTATAATAATTCCCGGTCGGCTGACTCGGATTCATCTGCTGATTGTTGCTCCCCGGCTCATCAAATTGCTTCGTTCCGCAATTCGGACAATAAGCCGTACCGTCTTCCTACTCTTTTCCGCAACTTCTACAAAACATTTTTCAAATCCTCCCTCGATTCAAGTAATATAATTCTATCATATTCCATAAATCTTGTCAAGATTTCAAAAAATTAAATTGTAATATCATTATTTCTTTCTTCCAATTTTTTCCGATCGATTTTTCCGATCAGACTTACCGGCAGTTTCTTTTCGAACACGATCTCTTTCGGTACGGCGTATGCGATGAGTTTCCTGCGGCAGATATCCATAATTTCTTCACGGCAAGCCGCTTCGTCCGTTCCTTCCGCACATTCCACAAAGAGCCGCACCACCTGGCCTTTCACCTTGTCTGCAATGCCCACGGCGCACACTTTTGCAACGCCCTTTGCCTGAATCGCCGCTTCTTCGATCTCCGACGGATAAACGGGCACGCCGCTCACTTTGATCATATTTTTGATGCGCTGCTTAAAATACAGGAATCCGTCTTGATCCACATAACCGTAGTCGCCCGTTTTCAGCCATTTTTCGCCGTCGATCATTTCAAAAGGCGAATATTCTTCATGCAGATATCCCAACATGAACTGATCGCACAGGAGATAGATCTCCCCGACTTCTCCGCAAGGAACTTCCTTTCCTTCCTTCATGATCTTTACATAGGTGTTCGAAAGCGGATATCCGATGGAATTTTCACGGTTATGCGCACGCGTGTTGACCATACATACCGTAACCGTCTCGGTCAGTCCGTAACCGACATACATCCGCGCCGAACTTCCGCCCTTTTTCAACGCCGCATTGAATTCATCGATCAACGGCTGCGGAACACTGTCTCCGCCTACATACACATCCTTGATATTCGACAGATCCGCCTTTGTAAAAGCCTTTTCCCCGAGCAATTTTAAAAACATCGTGGGAACACCTGTCAGAATGTTCGCTTTTTCTTTCACGATCTGCTTTGCACTCATCGCAGGCTGAAACTTGATGCACATGATATTCGTCCGCCGCATCATCATGCACATATGCATATTGATACACAGGCCGAACCCGTGAAAAATCGGCAGAACATTGTACAGCGCCCGATAATTTTCGATCGGCTCGCTCAAAAATTCTTCCGCCTTTGCACAAAGCTGATTAAACACCTTGTTATTATGGACTATGATCTTCGGTTTCCCTGTCGTTCCGCCGCTGGCAAGATACACAGCCGCTTCATTTTCGTCAAATTTTTCAGCGGACGTATGTGCATTTTTACGGTTCTTTAAATATTTTTCCAAAGGAATATACCCGAACGCCGTCCGCTTGTTCGTACATTTATAATACAACTTCGCCGCCGCTCCCATAAAATAAGAGCTGTCGCTCACCAGCGTCGGGATACCGAAATCAAAATTACCGCATTTGTACAGATCGTAAATCAGCAAAAGTTTACTGTTCGTTTTTTTCAGATTCTCTTTCAGCGCTTCGGGCGGTATGAACGGATGCACAAGATTCGCGATCGCCCCCAATTTATTGGCGGCATAAAACATCATCAGCGCCGCCGGAGAATTCGGCATGCACAGCGTTACCGTATCCCCTTTCCGGACATGAAATTCCGCCGCAAGATTATCGGCAAGCCGATCAATATACCTTATTACCTTCGAAAAAGAATATTTTTTCCCATAATAAAATATAGCAGTCTCTACCGTGCTTTCCGATATGTTGAGCAATACAGCCTCGTACATTGAACAGGCTGCGGATAACTGTTTCATAATTCATCCTTCCATTATTGATCTTCTCAGCCGAAAAATGACGATATCCACGCACATAGCGCCAGCAACGCGGGAATCACGACCATATGCGAAACATAGATGACAGCGGCATGTCTGCCTAAAAAACAGAACGGTTTGTTCCATTGCCCGTCCAGCGGCTTGAATGCATACTTCGCCGACGTATGGTAAACAAGTCTCCCGATAATGCCGCCGACCAGTACGATCGCTCCCCACGGCAGGATCGGAAAATAATCGCCTGAGTTGAACGTATAATTCTTTACATACAGCAAAATCGAATAAATATCTTTCTGCGCCGAACTTGCACCCGCCGCATCAAAAGTCGGCAAAATCGTCCAAAATCCGTTTATATCCTCTATTTTCGCATACCCGCTGAACAGCCAGATCAGCCATATGCATCCGACGATCCCCGGAAAGTACCGCAAACCTTCCTTTACCGCCCGAGAGACTTTTCCCGTCCCAAGCAGACTCCCCACAGCCTGCGCCGCTTCGTCCAAAATCGCATAAACGAGCACCGATACGCCCAGCATATGGATCACGCCGAACTGCACCTTAGCGCCCTGGATAAAGTTATCCACGATCGACGTAACACAAGTAATGCCCCACGCCACCAACAATAAGGGGATACTGCGGCGGAAATTCCCGCGCGTCAGCGTACAGCTGATCCCGCACAGCACAAAAAACGCCGTGATCACCAGCACGCGCCCGTTGTTCCGCACCTCCCAGTTCCAATACCACAGCCCCGTCTTTTGCATTCCCGCAAGAAAGTCCGTGCCAAGCATTGAATTCACGGCAGGCATGACGTCCCACATACAATACATGAAATGATCGAATACCATCAGCAGTACACAAAGTCCGCGCACAAAATCCAGTTCCCAAAATCGGACTTTTTCCCTGCCGCTGTATCTTCTGACCATTGTTTTATATCCGGCGCCGCCCGGATGTTGTACGTTGATTCCTTGAAAATACATCCTTTTCAGTTTACCATCAAACGAGGATTCTGTCAATCGAACTGCGCGTTTTTCACCTGACTCTCTTGCAGCCCCACTCATTTTCCGAAAATTTCACACAATAGTTTATCCAACTCCGCAAGGCTCGGGCATGCAAATAATTTTGCACGGTATTGCGTACAGCCGCGCATCCCGCGGATATAAAACGCCGTCATTTTCCGCATCTGTACCAACGTAAACTTTTCTCCGTACACGGGCAGCATATCTGCGATCTGCCCGCGGATCGCTCCCGCCTTGTCCCAGTCCGCACCTTCGCCCAAAAGTTCCGAAAACACGTGCGGATCGTACATCGCCGCACGTGCAACCATTACTCCGTCCGCACCCGTTCTTTCCATCATATTGAGCGCGTCTTCTCTCGTAAAAATCCCGCCGTTTGCAACGACAGGAATTTTTACCGCCTTCTTGGCGGCTTCGATCTCGGCATAATCCGGCTCACCCGCATAATACATATCGCGCGTCCTGCCGTGTACCGATATAAGATCCGCCCCAGCACCTTCACAAAGTTTTGCAAAATCCGCCGCAAACGTCTTTCCCTTTTCCAGCCCGATCCGAAACTTTACCGTAACATTCTTCCCGCTTTTTTTGCATTCGGATATAATTTTCTCTGCAAGCGGAAAGTTTGAGAGCAGCGCGCTCCCTTCCCCGTTTTTAAATACCTTCGGCACGGGGCAACCCATGTTCAGATCGATCGTTTTATAATCTTTCAGCGCTTCGCTTTCGCATGCCGCGCGCAAAATACTCGGATCGCTCCCGAACAACTGCGCCGCCGTATCCGTCTCTCCGTCAAACCGATATAAAAGAAGTTTTGTCGCCTCGTTATCGTACAACAGTCCTTTTGCGCTGACCATCTCCGTAAAACAAAGCCCCGCGCCGAACGAATAGCAAAGCTTGCGGAATGCAAAATCCGTGTACCCCGCAAGCGGCGCACAAAAAAGATTATTTTTCGTATATGTATCCCCGATGCGGATACGGTCTCCCAGTTTTATGCTCATTCTGTACGCTCGCTGTTTTTCGCCTTTTCATAGTATTCCCAAAGCTCTTTCGCGCCGAGATCCTGCATTCTCTTGCCGTCTTTTGCGATCAGCTTTTCCGTTTCGCAGAACCTTGCGATAAACTTTTCCGTGCTTTCGCGAAGGCTCTCTTCGCAGTCCGCCCCGGCAAGCCTTCCCGTATTCACCGCCGAAAAAAGGAGATCCCCCGCTTCTTCCGCAATGTGCTTCGGATTCTTTTCCGATACCGCCGCTAAAAGCTCGGCAAGCTCTTCCTTTACCTTTCCCGCCGCTTCGTCCACGTCTTTAAAATCGTATCCGTATTTTGCCGCACGTTTGGCCACCTTCTGTGCACGCATCACCGCAGGCAATACCTTCGGGACATCGCAAACAGACTCGGATCCCGTCTTTTGCCCCTTTTCCGCCTGCTTGTTCCTATCCCACACCGAAAGCGCGCTCGCCTCGTCGGTCGCTTTGTCCTTTCCGAATATATGCGAATGGCGGAATATCAGTTTCGAACAGACAGCACTCAAAACGTCGTCCGTACTGAACGCGCCGCGCTCCTGACCCAGTACCGAATGAAACGCTCCCTGCATCAGAACATCGCCCGTTTCTTCCAATATCTTGGAATCATCCTTGCTGTCGATCGCATCCACCAGCTCATACGCTTCCTCGATCATGTTCTGACGGATGCTCTCGTGCGTCTGCGCCCTGTCCCAAGGGCACCCGTTCGGCGCGCGCAGCAAATTCAGAATTTTTACCAGATCGTCGTAATTAAACCGCGTTCGCTTCAAAAGCGGTATTTCATCCATCACCAATACGCTCGTGGAATCATACTCTTTTTGCCTGTCCGCTTCAAAAAGCCGAATTTTCTTTGCCTTACCGCCGTGCACATAATAACATTCCGCTTCATCCCCGAACAGCTCGCAAAGGCGAAGTTTTATGTCTCCCGCCACAAGATCACAATCCAGATCGTAGACGGCGAGCGGAAGAGTGGGACGGATATCTCCCCAGCCGTACGCCGAAACCGACATGCGGTTGCGCGAAAAAATTTTCGCCGCCGCAAACGCACTGTCCGCTTTGGATACCCCGCCGTATACCTTTACATTTTTCGCCCTGCGCATGACCATTTGCGCCGAAACATCTTCCGATACACTCCCGTCCACACAGTAAACGACGTCGCGCTCCTTCGCTTCTTCCAACACCGCCGACGCCAGTTTTTTATTTAAAGTATCAAAATTACGGCTGATCCCGTATATGTAATCCAGGGTGGAAAATTCGACCCCCAGATCTTTTACCCCTTGCGCGGCGGGCGTTTCGCCCGTGCGCAGGATCACTTTTGCACTCGAAAGCAGGGCTTTTCTCGCCCCGTCCGATACATCTTCACGACCGCACCCTAACCCTACAACGGTTACCATTTTTCTTCCTCCATGCAATCTGCAATTCTTCGGCCGTAAACGCGCGCAACAGCACCGACAACGCCAGATATACCGCCGCCGCAACCGCAAGCGACAACAATACGTGCACCTGCGCCACTGCCGCCGCCGGCAACACCGCCGCCGCCGACATCAGCAAAAATTCGCCCGCCAGACCGAAAAACGCCCATCGATTTTTTCTATCCCTTATACTATATAACAAATTGACAAGAATCGCAACAAAATAACACCCGATTGACGCATATGCCGCTCCGAGAACAGAAATTTGCGGATAACGCAGCAGCACTGCTTCCGCAAGCAGCTTGATCGCGACGGCCGCCGTCATCGAGAACGCGGCGATCTTAGGCTTTCCGCAGCCCGTCAAACCCGCGGAAAGCGTCTGCACCACGGAAAGAAGCACGGCGGCAAACGAAAGCGATCGCACAAGTTTTGACAGTATTTCCCCTTCCGCACCCGTAACCGATGCAAACAAAAAAGAAGTGATCCTGCCCGAAAACACAAAAAGAAACAAAGCCGCAGGCATCGAAAGATACAATGTGCATTTGAGCGCAAACAAAATGCGGTTTTCCGCTTCTTTGACCGATCCTTTGCTTGCCAACGCCGATACGGCAGGTATGATGGCGGCGGCAATTCCGTAACATACCGATACGGGAAGATTAACCAGCGTTGCCGCCGCTCCCGAATATAATCCGTAAAGTGCGGTGGCATTGTCCGCATGCGCTCCGATCATCCGCACGATCAGGATACTGTCCGCAATGTTGGAAAGCGGAAGGACACCCGCCGCAACCGTAACGGGAATTGTGATGCGCAGCAGCATTTTCGACCTTAAAATCGGTATACGTTCGCGATAAAGCGGTCGAACGCCTCTTTCCTTTCCCGCTAAAAAAAGCATCAGAATGCACGCGGCTAATTCGCTGAGCGTAACGGCAAACAGCGTGGCTGTTACGGCTCGCACGACATCGGACCGATAGAGATTCGCGACAAAAACGCCGACTGCAACCTTGACTGCCTGCTCACAGATCTCGGAGAGTGCCGTGGGCAAAAAATTGCTTTTCCCCTGAAACCAACCGCGAAAACAAGAGAGCACGGAGACAAGAAATACTCCGGGAGCCAAAGCCCGATAAGCAGAAATCGCCGAAATTTCTTTTTGTGCCATACTCATCAAAGGGGCAAGCAGAAACATCAAAGCACTGCCCGCAAACCCGATCGCCGAAAACAGCAGCAAAGATTTCCGCAGAACGGCACGGCTTTTCTCCCGATCCCCTTTTGCCTCCGCCGCCGAAACAAGGCGGGCAAGCCCGGAAGGAATACCTGTCGCCGACACCGTGAGCAGCAGGCAGTACAGAGGATATACCATCTGGTAAATCCCCATCCCTTCCCCGCCTAAAATATTTGTCAGCGGTATGCGGTAAAAAGCACCGAGGATCTTCGCCGCGATCCCGCCTGCGGCTATTATGATTGCCCCTTTGATAAAACTTTGCGATTTCATATGTAGCAAAAAGGAAAAGGCTGTGCCTTCTCCCATTGCTTTTCCGATCTTTACACGAACTGGTTTGCCAGAATATCTGCAGTCAGGCGGCATAATTTTACCGCTCCTGCTTCCATGCGCGCACCTTCTTCACCCGATAAGAGCGAAACGGCACCCAGGCAATCTCCGCCCGCCACGATCGGAACAATGATCTGCGCCGTGATCTGCATCTGCGCATCGTCCGTCAGCGGTACAATGTCTCCGCCTTCCGCACGATTTGCCACATAACTGCGCCTGTCTTTCATGATCCGTTCCAACTGCGAGGAGATGGTTTTCTTTGCAAAATCCTTGCGCCCGTCCCCCGACGCATACAAAATTTCATCCGTATCGCAGATCACCGCAAGACACCCGCTCAGATCACTGAGTGATTTCGTCGTACCTTCCGAAAATTTTTCCAGCGTCGCAATAGGCGAATACTTTTTCAGCATCAATTCGTCCCGATCCGTAAATATTTCCAGCGGATCCCCGTCCTTGATGCGCAATGTACGGCGGATTTCTTTCGGAATTACTACCCGTCCCAGTTCGTCGATCCTTCTTACGATTCCCGTTGCTTTCATTTTTTCCTCCCTTCTTCGGCGGAACTTTTCTCT
>CASEWU010000179.1 GCA_949291725.1 uncultured Bacillota bacterium | reverse complement strand
CCCGAGAGACCCGTTGACGGGTAGCAAGTAACCAATGCATGGCTGGCAGGCCAACTAAAAAACGCATTTGCGTTAAGCCAGTGAACAAGGGCTATGCCCGAAAAATAAAAACCACGTGCTACGCACGTGGATGATTATTTGTCCGTGTTGAACGTCGTAAACGCGCACAAAGGACGTTTTCGATGAAAAAAATCTCGATGAAGGAGAATTCAGATCGGGAAGGCTGTTTCAGACAAATTGGTTGCGTTTATTGTCGTAAGAATAGCCGATCTCCTGCATTTTTTGCAAAATTTCCGTCTTATTCAGGGCAAGATCATTGCAAAGATGGTCGAGAGACGGATAAAAATCGCGCAGTTTCGTATTCAGAAAACTCAATAACAAAAAAGGATCTCCGGGAATGTTTTCCATAAAAAATCTCCATATTGTCTGTGATCGTATATCGGGGTTGAAAAAATTTTAAAAGATGTCAGTCTTTCTGGCGGTAAGCGCGGCGGAGAATGACGATTGTTAGAGTAATAAACAGGAAAGCAAACGCGGCAAGGATACCGAGAGAAAGGAATGCGTTCAAGTCATACAGATCCTTGCTGACGATGCCGGGATACCAGCCGTTGAGCCCGCATACTTTGCCGAAAACGGCAATGCCCCAGGCAGAAGGTGTGATATAGCGAAGAATTTCTGCGCCGCCGTCGAGGGAAATCAGACAGTCGCAGAAGACGACCTGCATGATGATGATCATAAGTACGGGCAGGACGGCGCTTTCCGATTTTTTCAAGACTGCGGAAATGAGAAGCCCGAGTGCCGTAACGGAAATATTGGTGAGGACCATGGCGGCGAAGCAGAGCAGAAAATCGGGAAGAGGTTTTGCAAAAGCAAAGTTGATAAAAGTTAAGCTCCCGCCGAACAGGATGGCGCATTGTACGATCCCGATCACGGACAGAACGAGCATTTTGGAAAGCACATAGGCGGGAATATCCAGGCCGCCGTACACTTCTCGGGATAGAATTTCGCGCTCTTTGCAGATCTCGCGGTAGCTGTTGAGAAGTCCCATGAATGCCGCCATAACGATCAGCATGAAAGCGATCAGGTTTGCCTGGGTGATATCCTTTGTCGTGAAGGCGTCTTCTTTGCAGGTAATGAACAGGATGATAAGCATGACGGGGGCTTCCAGAATCAGCGGCAAAAGCGTTGATAAATTGGTAAAGATTTGTCGGAAATAGCGCTTGGAAAGGACGCGGAAGTGCATCATGTTCATGCGGGCCGAACGCCGTCTGAATTTTTTCATTGTGTTTTCTCCTTTAAAACGGGCGTTGCGGCGCTGCGTCGGGATTTCCCGCTTGCGGCATTTTCCTCTTTGCTGTCGGGCCCGTTTTCGTCGGATTCGTTACGTTGGCTTTCGGGCGCGGTTTCGGATGAAACGGAATGCAGGCGCAGACGTTTTTTTGTGAGGGGGCGCGGCGGCTTTTCCCATGCGGCGGTGTCAGGTTCGGCCTGCTCGGGAGGGAGAATACAGCCGTGGCCGTATTCTTCGCAGAAGTCGGCGTACAGTTTTTTGTAATCGTCGCTGCGGCGGTATTTTTTCGCGAATTGTTCGCTGATCTCTTCATCGGACAGCGCTGCAAAAATTTTGGAGTAGGAGCGGCGGTTGAACCAGTGGAACGCGCCTGCGGATTCTCCATAATAGCACAATCTTCCGCCTCTGCCCAGGAAAGCGACTCGGTCGCATTTGTCGAGGTTTTCCATGGCATGCGTGATGACGACGATCGTGCGGCCTTTGCGTGAAAGATCTTTCAAAAGTTCCATCATCTCCAGGTCAAGATCGGGGGAGAGCCCGCTGGTCGGTTCGTCGAGGAAAATAACTTTGGGGTCGGACAAAAGTTCCATGGCAATGGAAACGCGTTTTTTCTGACCTCCGGAAAGCGCGCTGATGCGCAGGTTTTCTTTTCCCTGCAGGCGCACGTCTGCAATGGCAGACTGTACGCGTTCTTTGAGTTCCTGCGGCGAAATATCGGCGCGGGTGCGCAGCTGCGCCGTATAACGAAGCGCGGCGCCGACGGTAAGATCGTCGTGCATGATATCTTTTTGCGGCACATATCCGATCACACCCTTATAGGAGTTCATATTTTCATAATAATCGTTGGTATCATAATAGATTTTGCCGCCGGTAGCGGGACGCATTCCGTTGATGCAATCGAGCATAGTGGATTTACCTGCGCCGCTCCCGCCGACGACGGCGACAAAATCTCCGGCGCCGATGCGGAAGGAAACGTGTGTAACCAGCGAAATTTTTCCGCGTGAGTTCCTGTCCTGAACCTCCTTGCAGATATCGGCGGCGTCGATGCGTATGCCGCCTGCCGCAGTGGAGTAGAGCAGTTTGTTGCGGAAAAAGATATATGCCGCACCGGGAATAGAGATACGGTCGTAATCGTTTAATTTGCTCCGTTTGATTTTGCGGTTGTTGACGTATGTACCGCGCAGACTGTGGGCGTCTTCAATGAAGCAATTTTCACCGTCGTAGACGATAAAAAAGTGCCGCTCGGAAACGAGAGGGTTTTGCGAGCGGATGTCGCATTTTTCGCCGCTTCCTACGGTCGTTACTGTTTTTTTTGTCAGATCGAACCCCGAACCGCCTTTTTGCGGGCGAATTTGTTTTACGACGGAAATCTCAGCGATGGGCGCGTTTTTCTTTTCTCCCGCGCGATAAAGGGTAAGCGGGGCGTCAAGCCTGAGAACAGGTTTTTTAAAGGCTTTTTTGCCGAGAAGGACGGAGCACTTACAGTCGGGCTCGGAAAGGTCTTCCGCATACCAGACGCCGTTTTTACACAGAATGCGTACTTGTTCCGGCTGTACGTACGGTGATTTTATGACAATATCGGCCGTGCGTTTGCTGCCTATGATCAGTTGCTGGCGATCCTCTCCGTTGCAGAAGCGGAACAGTTCGCCTTCCTGGATTTTGAGTACGATGTTTTTCATAGTGCAAACATTATAGCATAGGGAAGAAAAACAGGCAATTATTTTCAGAAAAATGTCGAAGGCGGCCGCAATTTTTGTTGACTATGAAAAATGTGTGAGTATAATAATACTGTTATTGTTGGGAAGGTTGAAGTATGGAAAAGGAAGAGACGCAGTCGCCGTCGCGCGGGAAACGTTTTTTGTGGACGGCAGGGCATATATTGCGCGGAAACGTGGTTTTGCTGGTAGCGTTGGCGGCAGCGGCGATCACGTGTTTTTTCGTTCCGTTTGACAAAGAATATTTAGGTTATTTTGATCTTCGCACGCTTTCCTGTCTGTTCTGTACGTTGGCAGTGGTGGCGGCGTTGCGGAATATCAAATTTTTTGTATGGCTGGCGGACATCATTGTGCGTCGGTTCAAGAATATGCGGAATATCGTTCTGGCGCTTGTATTTGTAACTTATTTCGGTTCCATGATCATGGCGAACGATATGGCTTTGGTTACGTTTTTGCCTCTCGGCTGGTTCGTTTTGGAATCCTGCGGAAATAAGAGGCTTGCGGCGTTTACGTTTATCATGCAGAACATTGCCGCAAATCTGGGCGGAATGCTTACGCCGTTCGGCAATCCGCAGAACCTTTACTTATATTCTTATTATGAGATCCCGACGGGTGAGTTTTTTGCGATCATGTCCATCCCGTTTGCGGTGGCGTTTGTACTGATTTTAGGAGTATGCCTGACGGTAAAACCAGAACCTGCGGAGGTTCAGTCAAAGCCGAAAAAGGCACCTCCCGTCTGGCGTACGGCGGTTTATGCAGCTCTGTTTGTTTTGTCCGTTCTGATCGTATTTCGCGTTTTTCCCTATTATTGGGGGCTTTTAGCGGTATTTGTTGCGCTGTTGATTCTCGATTATAAATCGATTTTGCATGTAGATTACGGCCTGCTTTTGACGTTTTGTGCGTTTTTCGTTTTTTCGGGAAATATGGCGCGCATACCAGCAGTGGAGAATTTTCTTGGCGGCCTGATCGCGCTCGATCCGCTTGCGTTCGGTACGCTTTCCTGTCAGTTTATTTCCAATGTCCCTTCGTCCGTTTTGCTTTCGAGGTTTACCCAGGATTATGCCCGTTTGCTCATCGCGGTGAATATCGGCGGATTGGGTACGCCCATCGCCTCGCTTGCCAGTCTTATTACGCTCAATACCTTCCGCCGCGTCAATCCGGGCGAAACAAAGCGCTACATCGGAAAATTTCTCCTTCTGAACTTTTCTTTCTTGGCCGTGTTGCTTGCTTCGGGATATCTCGCTGCGGCGGTCGTGTAAAAAAGTTTTTTACGACGGACCTTACTTTGCGAAAGGGGAGAAATCGGAAGCGATAGTACATGTTGTCGAAAAAAAATCAGGTTTTAAATACACAAAATGCCGCGGCGCGCCAGAATTTGCGCGCCGCGGCATTTT
>CASEWU010000178.1 GCA_949291725.1 uncultured Bacillota bacterium | reverse complement strand
TTGCGCGGACGGCCGCTGCAGTTTTCAGCATTCAACTCCGTTCACTGATTTTCGTTATTTACCTTGGACGGATACAATCTCAGAGTGTTCCATACAAAAAAATTTTTAACTGTATCGGTTCTCAATGTTATTTTGCAGCTTCATCGATACAACGTAACGCGTTGAGCGAACGAGGATATCCGATATACGGAAGGCACTGCGAAACGACACAAATCAGGAAATGTTTGTCGTTCCCGACATTCATATTTCCTTTTGCGTGGGCGATCAACTGCGGCTCACATCCGCCCTGCGCCATCAAAAAACAAAACGTGATCATTTCCCGCTCTTGAACGCTCAAACCTGCGCGCGTATAATAATCCCCGAAACAATTTGCCGACAGCCAGCGGTTAATATGCCCGCTTTCCGCATCGCCGGACTCGGAAAAGCCCCGCATTCCCTCTCCGAAGATAGAAACCTGAATTTGTTCACCCGCTTTTGCACGATTTTGTCTTTCCGCTGTTTTCTTCCCTCCCAACGGCAAACCGATACACATTTTCGTAAAAACTTCATTGGTCGCCTTCAAGAAAGAAAACACTTTGCCGTAACCGAGATATGCCGTTGCCTGGTATAACATCTCCTTCACTTGTTCGGGCAATATTCCCAGCCTCAGTGCCGCAGGCAGCATTTCCCGATATGCATCCAACGACTGACATCCCGTCAACGCCGCCAAAATTGCCAAAAACCTCGTTTTATCATTCAGTCCGGCAGTTTGCATCACTTCATCAAATGCAAAATCGCAAAACAATTCATTAAATTCCGGATCTGTTTCCGCAAAACATGTTTTACCGTCCGGGAATATTTTTTTCAAAAACTCTTCCGCAGATTTTGTCATACCCTTCGATCTCCTTCACAACCAAGAAGCGCCTTACAGTTTTTTATATTCTTCCTCAGAGACAGGCTCACACCATTCCGTCCTGCCATTTTCCGCGGGAACTTCTATGGCAAGATGGGCAAACCAACTGTCCTTTGCCGCTCCGTGCCAGTGTTTTACATTGGCGGGAATATTGACCACATCCCCCGCTTTCAACGCACGTACCTGCTTGCCCCATTCCTGATACCAACCTTTCCCTGCCGTAACGAGCAAAATCTGTCCGCCGCCATTTTTCGCATGATGGATGTGCCAATTGTTCCGGCATCCGGGCTCGAACGTTACATTCCCGATCGCAACCTGCTCCGTCGATAACATATTCAGGTAACTCTGCCCGACAAAATATTCTCCGTACGGATTCTTTTCTCCTCGCGCAAAAATCTCTTCGATTTCTTGAATCTCCATGTTTTTCTCCTTTCCCTTACATTTACAGGTAAGCTGCAAAACATTATTTAAGCTCTTCGTTTTTAGGTTTGCGGAGCAGACAATATTCGCACAAGCCGAAATCGCCCGAAAAGCTTTCAAATATTTCAAACCCGTAATGACGGTACATATCCAGATTTGCCGCATTATGCGTTTCCAGGGCAACCTGAACTCCGTTTTTATCTGCATATTCCAAGACGGGCGCGATCAGTTTGTGTGCAAGTCCTTTCCCGTGGAATGCTTTCCGCACCGCAAAATACACGATATGGATCGTATTTTTTCCCGCTTTTGCGACCCAGTCGGAGGAAAGATAATCTTTGGCCCGACGAAAATTTTCCGCGATCTCCCCGGTCTCGTCATCTTCGATCAGCCGCTGCTCCGTCAGATATGCAAAATACCGTTCCGCAAGATATTTCCGCACTCCTTTGTGCTCCGCCGGATCTTCCAGCATGATCAGGCCGTTCGCCTGCGGAGAATCCGCATACATATCGCAATATTGCGCCAGTTCGTTTGCATCACAGTCAAATACTTCCGGCAAAATTTCCATGCGCTGTGCACGTTCCGGTATCAATGCGCGATACAACGGATCTTCAAAAAAACATTCGGTCAGAGTCTCGATGACCGCACCAAAATCTTCCCTTCGCAATCGGTGTAAGTTGGATATTTCCATAACTATCGGTTTAACGCCTCTACGGCGACTATCGCTCCTTGTAATTTCTGCGTCAATTTCTTAAGCCGAGCCGTCTCCGCTTCCAATATATATTGCAGATTCTTCCGCTCTACGGCTATCTTTACAGCCAATTCTTCTTTCTCGAAAGTAAAATCCGGATCATCTTCTTCTTTGTCCTTGCTCATCACGGCGCGCATGACCCCGAACAAATCGATATGCCCCGTCAGCCTGCCGCTGCCCCAGGATCCCTGATCCGTCAGCGCCCGTGCCGTAAAATACGAGGTTACCCCGCGAGCGAACGCTTCCGCATAACTGTTATCGTCCACTTCGACCATCGCACACTTCGCCGCATCCGCATCGCCTTCTTCCAGCGCCGCGATCGCTCTGTGCATATACTCGATATTCTTTTGCGCATTTTCATGCGGAAATACAGACTTTTCATACCAATCCAGCGCCACGAAACTGTCTTCACAGTATTTGAATGCATCCAGGATCACCGCACACGCAACGCTTTCCCGTTCTTCCGGCTGTTTGGAATCATTGACGGCGCAAATCATATCATACAATTCTTCCGCCGTCTCCTCCGCCGTCTCGCCCGCACGGAAAAGCTCCGCCGCTGCAGCCGTTTCCGCATTTTCTCCCTTCACGCTGCGCATCAGACGCCGTACACGCGTGGAAAAATCCATCGGCGGCAGCGCACAGCGGTCAAACGCCAACAAAAGCCGCAAATACAGACGATGATGAAAATAATAAATACGGGCATCGTAAGACGTATCGTCGTCAAATTGCGAATGATAATGCGTTTCCATGAAACTGCCCGTAGAAAACTCATTTACCAGCGACGGAACGCCGCTGATCGCCATGGAAAAATCATCCGACCAAGTCTGCACAGGACAAACGACGTCCGCGCCTTCCGGATAATATTCGTCAAATCCTTTCGGATCTTTGAGAAAATCCCGCAGAAAATGCTTGTACTCGTACACACTGCGGATATAATG
Source organism: uncultured Bacillota bacterium (assembly GCA_949291725.1). GTDB lineage: Bacteria > Bacillota > Clostridia > Christensenellales > Borkfalkiaceae > Borkfalkia. The sequence goes on along the minus strand of CASEWU010000178.1, from coordinate 1,533 downwards.
CTTTTTCCCGTGGGCGATCGCCGGAAGTTCCAGATTGATGTCCGCGATCATCCTGCCGCGCCAGTCATTCTGACCCTGCGTCATTTCGGCAAACGCACCCGCCGACCAATCGTACCGCGAATTGATCTTGCCCCATTCTTCCGCCGCAAACGCTATGAATACCAACGTCTTTTGAGGCTTGTAGTCCGAACGGATCAATGCCTGTGCCAACGAAAGCATCATCGATACGCCGCAATTGTCATCTTCAAAACCATGGAAATAGGAATCATAATGCGCAGACACCGCAATCATCTGCGAAGTCTGCCCGGGAATCATGCCGACAATATTATACGTCGTAACTTTCTCCCGCACTTTCGACTGCGCATTTAACACAACTTCCAGTCTGCCCTTCTTCATTTCCGACAAAACCGCCGCCATATCCGATTTCGACATCGAAAATGCGGGGGCATTCGGCAATCCGCAGATATCCTGTGCATTCAGCGCCGCCGGGTCCACTTCTCCGTATCCTTTGTCCTGAACAGCGATCACGGCAACGGCTCCCGCCAAATGCGCCTGGCACGCCGGGTAATTGATCCACCACTCGTCCCGCTGGTTGATACGGATCAATGCAATTTTGCCGCGCACGTCCGTTTTTAAAAAATCTTTCTCCGTCCCTTTGCCGGCATCCACCAACTCCGTCTTAAGATCTTTTACTTCTAAGTTTGTCTGATATCCGCCGAGACGTATCGTTCTCTCTCCTTCTTCCGTCTTGTACGTCAGCGTCGCCCCGTAAAATTCCCAGCCGTCCAGTACCACAGGATGCTTTTCCGTTTTCAGTCCCATCTCGACCATCCGACGGTACAAAAACTCCCCTGCTTCAAATTCCGCACGACTCCCCGCCGTACGATAACCAAGCTCCGGATCGCTACGGAATTTTTCCAGATCCCGCGCCAACGTATAGGAATACCCTACGGCCAGCTCCTTTGCAGACTTTTCAAACAGCTCCAAAAATTCTTCCGCCGTCATGCCGCCCCGTCTTTTCTCTATCATTCGCATTCACTCCTTTTGGGTATTATAATACTCCTTCCCGCATAAGTCAATCCGTTGCACACCTTTGCCCCCATTCTTTCCCTTTTTCAGGCAAAACCAGTCTATCGTTCCGCCCTTTTGCCGCCAATGCGACATTCGCGGCCGTCGGCGTTTTTCCGCCGCCTACTTGACTATATGAAAATTTTTTGAAAACGGATGCCGAAAAGGCTGATCGGCAAACAATTTGATATGCACGCTGATCCTTCGCAGCAAAGGCGACGTTTCCCTTCGAAAATATACCGCAAAAAGCCAAACAGAATTCGCAGAAACACAGGAACGGTTGACAAATAAAATGAAAACGGCGGCAAGACTGTTTTGTCTCTGCCGCCGTTTGTTATAATCCGAAAAATTTACCTCTTCCGGTTATAATCGGTTTATTACACCACGCCCTGTGCCATCATCGCATCCGCGACCTTTTCGAAACCGGCAATGTTTGCACCGACAACATAATTGCCTTCAAAGCCG
>CASEWU010000177.1 GCA_949291725.1 uncultured Bacillota bacterium | reverse complement strand
TACAACGGCGACCATATGTCCATGTACGGTGTAAACGCAAGTGTTCCGAAGACTTTGGTAAAATTTCTGATCGCGCATGAAGCGAAGCGGTTGGGCGGCAAAGCGGAAAAGGCTCTGACGGATATCATGAATACAGAGATCAGTCCGGAATTGTTGCCTCCCGAAGACGGAAAGATCGCGCAAAAGACGGAGGAGCTGGTAGGACCGTACGAATTGCATGACTTTTATTTGTATTATGCAATTCGTTGGGGCTTTCCGCCGTCGAAAGTTTTTTACCTTGCGAAGAATGTTTTCCGCAATGTTTACAGTGATGCCGTACTGAAAAAATGGCTTTTGAATTTTTATAAGCGCTTTTTCTCACAGCAATTCAAGCGTTCCTGTTTGCCGGACGGAGTTAAAGTGGGTTCGGTTACGTTATCTCCGCGCGGAGACTGGCGCATGCCGTCGGATGCGGTGGCGTCGTTATGGCTGGAAGAAACGGAAAGTTTATGACAAAAAAGTTCCTGCATTCAGGCAGGAACTTTTTTCATGTTCGAAGGTGTAAATTTTTAAGATAGCGTTGACTTTTGTATAAAAATACGTTATAATTAAATAGGTATAAATGATAGGAATGCGTAAATGCGCAAATTTGTGAAAAATTAAATAATTTTTTTACAAAGGTGCGAAATATGGCGCAAACTTAGTTTATATTTAAGTTCATTGTACAGGAGGCTATTCGATGTTTACAGCGAATTTAAGCTCCCTGTTTCTGGCAGGAACGGCGCCCGTATGGGTCGTGATCGTGCTTGCCGTCGCTATAGTGGCCGTTGGTGCTGCCTGCTTCTTTGTCGGCGGATGGCTTTATAAAAAGCTGACCGAAAAGAAAGTGGGAGAGGTAAATCAAAGAATCAAGTTAATGCTGGACGAAGCGGAAAACGACGCAAAGGCATTAAAGAAAGAAGCTATTTTAGAGGCTAAGGAACAGGACTTAAAGTTAAGAAACGAGTTTGAACGGGAAACCAAAGAAAAGAAACAGGAATTGCAGAAAGCGGAACAGCGTCTGATGCAGAAGGAAGACAATCTCGACAAAAAAGAAGATTCTCTTCAAAAGAAATCGGATGCGCTGGAGCAGCAGCAAAAGAATCTTGTCCGCCAGGAAGGTGAGATCAAGAAGATGCAGGAAAAGGTCAATCATCAGCATGACCTGATGCTGCAGGAATTGGAAAAAGTAGCGCAGTTGACGCGAGAAGAAGCGAAAAAAGCGCTGACAGATAATATTTTGGAAGAGACGCGGCATGACGTGGCTGTGCAGGTGCGCAACATCGAGCAGCAAGCAAAAGACGAAGCGGATCAGAATGCGAAAAAAATCATCAGCTTGGCGATCCAGCGTTGCGCAAGCGATCATGCTTCTGAGATAACCGTATCTGTCGTTCCGTTGCCGAATGACGATATGAAAGCGCGGATCATCGGTCGTGAAGGCAGGAATATCCGTGCGCTGGAGAATGCGACAGGGATCGAGCTGATCATAGATGATACGCCGGAAGTTGTGATTTTGTCCGGGTTTGATCCGGTGCGCAGGGAAGTTGCACGGTTAGCCCTTGAAAAGTTGATCAGCGACGGCCGTATACATCCTGCAAGAATCGAGGAGACCGTAGAAAAGGTTCGCAAAGAACTCGACCAGCAGATCAAAGAAAACGGCGAAGCGGCTATGTTCGAGGTGGGAATTTTCGGTCTGCATCCGGAAATCATCAAATTGCTGGGCAGGCTCAAATACAGAACCAGTTACGGGCAGAACGTATATAAACATTCGATCGAGGTTGCACAGCTTGCCGGCATCATGGCGGCCGAGCTCGGATTGGATGTGAATCTTGCAAAACGTGCCGGACTTTTGCACGACATCGGTAAGGCTGTCGATCACGAACAGGAAGGCACGCACATTCAGATCGGTGCGGACATTGCCAAGAAATATAAGGAAAGCAATAATGTGATCAACGCGATCCTGGCGCATCACGGCGATGTGGAGCCGAAAACAGTGGAAGCTGTTCTTGTACAGGCAGCGGATGCAATTTCGGGAGCACGCCCCGGTGCACGCAGAGAGACGAGTACAAACTACGTGAAGCGTCTGGAGCAGCTGGAAGCAATCGCATCTTCGTTCAAAGGCGTCGATAAGAGCTATGCGATTCAGGCAGGTCGTGAGGTGCGCGTCATTGTTAAGCCTGAACAGATCGATGATGCTCATACTCTGTTCCTTGCCAAAGACATTGCTAAGAAGATCGAGCAGGAACTCGAATATCCCGGTCAGATCAAAGTCAATGTTATCCGCGAATTCCGCGGAGTTGAATACGCGAAATAATTCAATAAAAAAGGAAACGGAATCCGTTTCCTTTTTTTTGATGTAAAAAACCTTGTGTTATCACGCAGTTATGGTTCAGTTACCGGGCAGAGCCGTTTGCTCTGCCCGGTAACTTTTTTTAATAAGCAAGACGTCGATTTTTTTATATCGGCTGAAAAGCATGTAAAGACCGGATAAGGATTAGCCGTATTATTCTTTTTGATTAAATTATTTTTAAGACTGCCGTCCGCCAAGCGCACGGAAGATGCGCTTGGCGGACGGTTTTGTGATATTCGGGGAAAGGCGCAGTTTATCGTTTTTTACGAGGCAAGTTCGGCAATTGTTTTGGCGGTTGCGGAATCAGAAATGTTTTTTGTCAAGTTTTCAAAAAATAAAAAAGGATGGCGGTGAAGTCATAACGGTCAGGGAATGAAAATATATATAAATATGCCTGTGGACAGGCAGAGGTGGAAAAATGCTGGATTTTCTGACAGACAATCTGAGGTCGGCTCTGCGCGGTGTTAACATGAATCTCGTGTATGAACTTCGGATCCGTGCCAATAAGCCGGTTGTTATCAATTACGGAGGCTCTTATCAGTTTCTCGGAATGTGCGGATTGACCGAACATATCGGGAGCGCGCTGATAGCCAGCTATGCAGATATTGAGACGATCATATATCGTGCCAGCGAGTATTCGGTATATTCGGTAACGGAGCAATTGCGTCAGGGCTTTTTGACGGGTGCGGGAGGAGAAAGAATCGGATTAGCCGGTATTTTTGTCTATGAAAACGGGGCAGCATATACGATCAAGGAAGTAACATCGGTCAATATCAGAGTGCCGCACGAGATCCGTGGCAGTGCTGAGACAATATACAGGACCTGCTTTCGGGGGAAGGTCTGCAGTGCCTTGATTTTATCTGCACCCGGCCGAGGTAAAACAACAATTTTGCGCGATTTGACCCGTCTGATTGCAGGGAGAAATCTGATCAATATTCTGATCAACGATGAAAGAAACGAGATCAGTGCGGCATATCGGGATTTTTCTTTGGATACGGGAGCTTTTACGGATGTGATCAGGTATTCGAATAAGAAGGATGCGTTTACGTCTGCTGTACGTGCCATGCGTCCCGATCTGATCATAACGGATGAGCTGGTAAGTGTGGAGGAAATCAAATGGGCGGAGATGTGTGTTCGAGGGGGAGTGGAAGTGATCGCTTCGGCGCATTGCAGGGATGCTGAAAGTATGAAGGGATCGCCTGTCTTATCGGAAGCGCTTCGGGAAAATGTGTTTGATTATTATATTTTTCTTGCGTCGGACGGAATAGGACAGGTTTCAGAAATTTACGATGCGGATTGGAAGCGGGTGGCTGTAAAGACGATATGATAAAAATTTTACTATGTATCATGGCGGTTGCGCTGTGTGTAATGCTTGCGTGGCTCTTGACAAGAAAATACAGGCTTCGAATGATGTTTTATTATAATTTACATCTTTTTAATGAGCGGTTGGTCAATGAAGTGAGTTATACAAAGATACCGCTGCCGGCATTTATGGAAAAGTATACATTTAGCGGAGACTTTAAGAGAATGCTGGAAGTGAAACGGGATGCGCGTTTTGATAACGGAGACGAAGGTTGTAATATGGATTATCTGAGCGAAGATGAACGTAAATTTTTGGGCGACTACTTTCGGATGATCGGAAAAAGCGATGCAGCGTCGCAGAGAACATATTTATCGGCCATGCGTGAGGAGATTACAGAAAAGAAGCAGAAGTCAGAGGAGCTTTACCGAAAATATTTTTCGTTGTATATCAAGTTAGGATTTCTTGCGGGGTTGATTCTGGTCGTTTTGATCGTTTAAGGAGAAGAAGAATGGATATAGACGTTATATTCAAGATTGCAGCGATCGGATTGATCGTAACGATTCTTTGTCAGATTCTGAAGAAATCAGATCGGGACGACATAGCAACAATTGTGAGCCTTGCGGGGCTTGTGATCGTGCTTACGGTAGTGCTTGACATGGTAGTCGATTTATTTGATTCAGTGAGGAACATGTTTGATTTATTCTGAGTATGGAATTGATACGGATTATCGGGGTAGGGTTGGTAACGGCAATTGCCGCGATTTTACTGCGCAGCACGAAGCCGGAGTTATCGTTTGCCGTAACGGTAGCGGGTTGTGTGATCATTCTTATTTTTTCTCTGGACATACTTTGGTCTACCTTTGGCATCTTCGAGCAAATCGGAGAGCAAACGGGAATAGATAACGCTTTGATCCGAATCGTACTGAAAATTATAGCAATCGGGTATTTGGTAGAATTTGCTGCCGGTGTCGTGGAAGATTTCGGGTCCAAAAGTGTGGCGGACAAGCTTGTATTTGCGGGGAAGGTAATCATATTCACGGTATCGGTGCCGATCGTGCAGACGTTAGTATCATTGGTCGGCAGTTTTTTGGAGCTGGTATGAAACGGAAAACGCGCATTCGAGTAATGATCGTATTGGTGGTGCTTATGTTTATTCTGGCGGGGAATTTTTTTGTTGAAGCGTTTGCGGAAAGTTCAGACGATCTCAACGGAAGCATGGAAGATGCCATCGATCATCTGGATACGGAAGAGTTGCAGGAGTATCTGGATTCATTGACGCAGGAACAGAGAGAAGCATTCGGGAGCAATTTTGTAGACAAGCTGAAGAATCTCATTACGGGAGATTATTCTTTGGATTACGGGGGGATTATTTCATCTCTATCGGGGATATTTTTTGATCAGATAGCGGGACTTTTGCCGGTTTTTTGCGTGATATGTGCCGTATCTGTTTTGTGCGGGATATTAGGCAGGTTCAAAAGTTCGTTTACAGAGAAAGGCACCTCCAAAATGATTTTTTTTGTGGGGTATTCAGCTGTGCTGGTACTGATTTTAACGAGCTTAACGGGGATTGTGAAAGATTGCAGTTCGACGGTACATTCTCTGCAATCGCAGATGCAGGCGATTTTTCCTGTTTTGCTGACATTGATAGCGACAAGCGGAGGAAGCGTATCGGTGGCGGTTTATCAGCCTGCTGTTTTATTTTTAAGTGAGATCATCGTGGACATTGTTGCCGGGATCGTGTTTCCGTTGGCGGCGATGATCTGTGTCCTGAATATGGTGGGAAATATGAGCCAGGAGATCAAACTGAAGAATTTTTCAAATCTGTTTGCGGCGGTGATCAAATGGGGTCTCGGACTGTCGTTGGCGGCGTTTACGGTATTTTTGACGGTGCAGGGAATTACGTCTGCCACGTATGACGGATTATCGTTCAAAGCGGCAAAATACGCAGTAAGCAATACGGTTCCGATCATCGGCAGCTTTTTGGGAAGCGGGTTCGATCTGGTGATTGCGGGGAGTGTGCTGATCAAAAATTCGGTAGGCTCTTGCGGGATATTTTTGCTTGTGATTGTGCTGATCGTTCCTTTGGTGCAATTGATCGCTTATAATTTATTTTTAAAACTTGCGGCGGCGGTTACGGAGCCCATCGGAGATGCGGGTATATCCAATTTTCTCTCTTCTTTATCCGGAACTGTCAATTATTTCACGGCAGGCCTGCTTGCAGTCGGTTTTATGTATTTTATAACAGTACTGCTTTTGATTTGTTCTTCAAATACATTATTTTAAAAATGGAAGCATATATTTTATCCGTCAGCGGTGCGGTTTTGGTATCAGCGGTGGCGGTCATGCTGCTGCCCGAAGGAAAAATCGGAAAATTTATCGTCGGTATATTAAAGTTGTTTTGCCTTTTGGTGATATTGTTACCCATTCCGAAGATGTTGGGTAAATATCTGGGGCAGGATATGGAAATTCCTTCTTTTTCGGAGGAAGGAGAATTGGATGACGGTTTCATTGATTATATGTTTGATAAGCGTGCAAAAGAGGAGGCAGAGCTGTTGAAAAAACAGATCGAAGAAAAGTTTGAAATTGTCGTAAATATTCAGATTAAGTGGGAATATGCCGAATATGCTTATAATGTTACAAAAATTACTGTAAAAATTGAAAATTTCGGAATATACGGCGACGATGAGCATATAAATGTTATAGAGCAAGTGAAAGAATATGTCGCCGGAATATATCAAGGGTCGGAGGTGGAAGTAAATGAGTGAGGCGGCGGCGAAACTTGGGCAGAAGATAAAAAGCGGGAAGTTGTTTGAGGTCGTGGTCGTTGTAATT
>CASEWU010000176.1 GCA_949291725.1 uncultured Bacillota bacterium | reverse complement strand
TGTGGCAAACCAGATCTATTATATGGCAATGCTTTCTTATAAAAAACTTTCGTCGGATGAAATGAAAGATTTTACGGCGAACAATATGGAACTTCTGAATAAATATATCGGCTGATCGACGCGGGATATGTCGGCTGCCGAGAAAAGCAGTGAACTGGAATCCGCCGCGCAAATTTTGCGCGGCGGATTCTTTGTATCTTGAATATGGATTAATCAGAATGAACCTCTGCATTTTGCGGACTGAACGAGAGAATTTGTAGGGAATCAAAAAGGCTCCCGTCAGCGGAAGAAGAAAAGCTGTCATGAGGATCATTTAAAAAGCGGCGGATGCGGGAATGATCCTGCTGATTTGTAAAACTCATGGTGATGAGAAACACGGCCGCCAGGCAGACTGCGATCAAAGCGATCAGAATAATTTTTCGGAACATACCCGAAGTTTGTGCATTGCGAAATTTTTTATGCAGAAAAAGGAAGGCGACGAAAACGGCGGTATATTGTAGAGAGGTTCGGAAAAAAATGGTATCAGAATGCTTGCTTTTTTGATGAAAAGTGTCTATAATAACACACAGATTAAAACTTGAGTCGAAGGGTACGCCCGACGGCAAAAGGGAAGATACAAAACAAACCTTTATAAAAAGGGAATTTTCATCCTCCTTTTTGCTTGGCGTGCAAAAGGGAGGTTTTTTTATGGCGGAAACCAGGTTGGCTGTTGTCAGTATCATCAACGAATCGATGAACAGTGCCGAGAAGATGAACGCGCTGCTGTACGAATTCGGGGAGTATATTGTCGGCAGGATGGGAATTCCCTACAAATCGAAGAATGTGTTTGTCCATACGATCGTGATCGATGCGCCGCAGGAGATCATCAATGCGTTGACGGGCAAGCTCGGAATGATCGAAGGGATTTCGGCGAAGACTTTGTTTTCGAAGTATTGATCGGCCTGAAGCGCGCACAAGTTTGAGAATTTTGGTAAAGGAGTAAACGGAAATGAAAAAAGCATTGGCAATTCTGCTTGCGTTAGTTATGACGATCGCGACCGCGGCAGTACTTGTGTCTTGCGGCGGTACGGGAACGGAAAACGGTACAGGCAGCGGAACGGAAGACGAGACGGGATCGAAGGCAGTGGTTTTGCAGTCGTACGACAAGGAATCGGATATCGTGGCGCTCTTGCAGAAGGCGCAGAACGATGGTAAGGAAGCATACGGTGTATTGGGAGAACCGTCGCTTACAAACGGGCAGGGTCTTGTTCCGCAGATCGAAGTAGCGATCGATTTTCAGAAGGAATGGAAAGAGATCACGGGCTTTGACGGATATCCGCAGGCGTCATTGATCGCACGCGGATCGTTTGCAAAATCCAACACGGAATTTATAGCGGCACTGGGAACGGCACTGGCAGGAAATGCGGAATGGCTGAGCAAAGAAGAGAATCTTGACGCGTTTGTGGAAGCGCTCTCCGCGTACAATACGGCGCATGCAGGCGGGTATCTGACAACGCTTGCCGGCAAGACGTATACGGCAGAGACGATTGAGCGTTGTAATCTTTCCTACCAGAGCGCGGCAAGCGTCAAGGAGTCGGTGGACGATTATATTGAAAGACTGAGCGGGAGTGCTCCTGCGGAAGGTTTCTATTACACGGGAACGGCGGACGCAGAAGCTGAAGCGGATACGACGGTGGATATTTATCTTCCGGACGGAACGCCTGCACTTGCGGTTGCAAACGTATTTACGGAAGGGGTAGAACTTGCCGGGTACACGGTAAATTTCCACATTGTAGCGGCGGGCCAGATCGGAACGATTTTCAATACGCAGAAAGACGCGGATCTTGCCATCATGCCGACAATCGGAGCGGCGACGGTATTTTCGAAGGGATCGGACATACAGCTCGTTTCGACGCATGTGTTCGGGAATCTTTACATTGCTGCAGTCAACAGTGAAGTGAAATCTCTCAGTGATCTGAAAGGTAAGACGGTAAATACGACGGCGGCGACGACCATTCAGTTGCTGCAGTATCTGCTCAAACAAAACGGGATCGATTATACTGTATAACGAATCAAGATGAAAGTTTACAAGAGACTTGTCAATTGCATATTTCCGATATTGGTGGTAGCGGTGATCTTCCTGGTATGGTGGATCGCCGCACTGGCGATTGACGCGTCGCTGATATTGCCTTCTCCGTCGGAATCGTTGCGAGCGTTTTTTGCCTATTTTGGAGAAGCGTCTTTTTGGCGTGCGATCGGAAATACGATGTGGCGGTCCTTGTATTCGTTTGTATTTTCTTTTGTGGCGGCGATTGTTCTTGCGTTGCTGGCAAAGAGATACCGCTATGCACGCAAACTGATCGATCCGTTTGTCGCGTTTATACGATCGGTGCCGACGATGTCGGTCATTCTGATTCTGATCATCTGGCTGAATCCGAAAATTGCTCCTGCGGTGGTAGCGATCATTGTTATTTTTCCGACGTTGTATTCCTCGTTTGTTGCGGCGGTGGAAGCAGTCGATCCGAAGCTTGTTGCCATGAGTGCGGTGTATCATGTGAGTAAAAAGGATCGGATCTTCAAATTGTATCTGCCGAATATGGCGCCGGGATTGTTTGAGGGTTCGGCGAGCGGATTTTCGCTGAATATAAAGTTGGTCATAGCGGCGGAAGCGCTGGC
>CASEWU010000175.1 GCA_949291725.1 uncultured Bacillota bacterium | reverse complement strand
GCAAATAAAAAACAGCCACCTCTCGGTGGCTGCTGAAAAATTGTTGCGATTGTCAGGAACTTCGAGCACGAGTAGTGCCGCCGGTACCATGCGCTTGAAGCGCCTAATCAAGCCACCGGCTCAGCCGGTGGTACTTGACTCGGGCAGTGTTTAGGCAAAGTAAAAGCATGAAAGCCGCCTAAATTGCGCGGGTAACAAAGATACGCGTCATCGTTTTTCAGGCCGTGAAGATTGCGTGAGGCAGGGGCGGCCTGTTTTCTCTTTTTGGATGAAAGAAAATCTATCGAAAGACCCACCATAAAGGGTTCCTCAAAGTGCAGCATTTTTTGATACAGGATCATATTAAGAATGATCGTGTCCGGATGAGGATCCGCAGTTACGGCGATGGATTCCTGAAGGGTGGAGGCAGTAAATACGGCTGCGCCTTTATCTTTCGAACAATTAAAAATCCGCAGAAACGGAGAGCTCCGTTTCTGCGGATTAAAATTTCTTATTTTTAAAGGCGTAAAATTATTCTTTGAACATTCTGTTGAGGCGTTTTGTGATGGAGCGGATATTTTCACGCACGGCGCTTCTTGCGCTTCCGCCGATCACTTTTCTCGCTTCCACCGATTTATTCACGCGGACGCGCTGCAAAATTTCTTCGTCAAAGAGTGTGGAGAACTGCTGGTATACGAACAGATCGAGTTTGTCCAACGTCTTGTTGTTTTCGATGCAGTAGCGGACGATCTGACCTGTAACGGCGTGAGCGTCGCGGAAAGGCATGCCTTTCTGTACGAGGTAATCGGCAATGTCGGTCGCCGTAGAGAAGCCGCCTGCCGCCGCGTTGCGCATTTTGCGCGTATCGAAAGAAATATTCTGCAACAGTTCGTTGAAAATACCGAGGCAGCCGAGGACGGTCGTTTCTGCGTCAAACAGGGCTTCTTTGTCTTCCTGAAGATCTTTATTGTAGGAAAGGGGGATGCCTTTGATGACGGTAAGGATCGCCGTGAGGTCTCCGTAAACTCTGCCCGTTTTGCCGCGAACGAGTTCGGGGATATCGGGATTCTTTTTCTGAGGCATGATGGAAGAACCGGTGGAATATTTGTCCGAGATGTCGATAAAACCGAATTCTTCGGAAGAATAATAAATGATATCTTCGGAGAACCGCGAAAGGTGAGCCATGACCGTGGAGCAGCAGAAAATGTATTCGGCGACAAAATCGCGGTCGGAAACGGCGTCGATGGAATTTTGAGAGATCTCCGAGAAGGAAAGCAGACTTGCTGTCATTCTGCGGTCGATCGGGAAATCGGTACCGGCCATAGCGCAGCTGCCGAGGGGCATCACGTCGGTGCGTTTATAGCAGTCGGTGAAGCGTTCGATGTCGCGCAGGAACATTTCGCTGTAAGCGTTGATGTATTGAGCGACGGAAATCGGCTGAGCCCTGCGCATATGCGTATAACCGGGCATGATATACTGAACATTGTTGTTGGCGATATTCAGGAGCGTGTTTACAAGCGCTTTGAGGTGTCCGCAGACATTGACGATGCTGTCTTTGACATACAGACGAAGGTCGGTTGCGACCTGATCGTTGCGCGAACGCGCGGTGTGCAGCATTTTGCCGGTTGCACCGATGCGCTTTGTGAGTTCCTGTTCGACGAAGGTGTGGATATCTTCCGCGCCTTCCAGCGGCAGACTGCCTTTTTCGATATCGGCGAGAATATTTACGAGAGTGTCGCTGATCTTGTCCGCACTTTCTTTGGGAATGATCTGCGTTTCTCCAAGCATCTTGACGTGCGCGATGCTTGCCAGAATATCATGCCAATACAATTTGTAGTCGAAAGAAAGCGACTGGTTGAAATCATCGGCGCTCTTTGCGCTCGGCTGTGTAAAACGTCCTTCCCACAATTTCATAATTTAACTCTCCGTAACTTTTTTAAGCCCATTTCGATTGACTTATTCCGGCGAAAACTTTAAAATAATGAAGTAAAGTATTGCCGCAGTGCGGAGTGTATGAAAAAATAAATCTCCGCTTATTCTTATTCTAATATATTTTGCGGAAAAATTCAAGTTATTTTACGAAAAAGAGACAGAAAATTGATTATTTTGGGAATCGATCCCGGGCTTGCCACATTGGGGTACGGGGTATTGGAAAAGGATGCGCACGGCAATGTTGCCGCGCGCGATTACGGGGTCGTACTGACGCCGAAAGAAGAACGGCTGCCGACGCGGCTGGCGATCCTGGAAGAGGGGTTGAACAAACTTCTGGACAAATGCTGTCCCGACGAAGTGGCGGTAGAGGAGTTGTTTTTCTCCAAGAACGTAACGACGGGCATGGCGGTGGCGCATGCGCGGGGTGTGGCGCTTTTAACGTGCGTCAAGCGCTGCGGGAGGCTGTTTGAGTACACGCCGATGCAGATCAAACAGGCTCTGACGGGGTACGGAAAAGCGGAAAAGCGTCAGATCCAGATCGTTACGGCGAATCTTCTGCATCTGAAAGGGATCCCGCGTCCCGACGACGCGGCAGATGCTCTGGCGGTGGCGCTTTGCCACTCGTTTACTTCAAGACTGTCGGGACTGTACTCCATTTAAAAATGACAATGATACGCCGTTTGCGGCGGAAGGCGGTAAGACATGGTCGGATATATCAAAGGCAAAGTTATTTATTCGGATGCAGGCACGGTGCTTTTGGAAAACGGCGGGATCGGCTATGAAATCTTGTGTTCGGGTGCGTTGTTTGCAAAACTTGTTACGGACAAGCAGGGAGAGGCGTATACGTACATGCAGGTGCGTGAAGACGGAATCTCTCTGTTCGGGTTTGTATCGCCGGAAGAAAAGAATATGTTTTTAAAGCTCATCACCGTGTCGGGTGTCGGCCCGAAAATGGGGATCGGTATTTTATCGGCGATGAACATCAACGATATAGCGGTGGCGATCGCGACGTCGGATGTCAAAATGCTCTCTTCGGTAAAAGGGCTTGGGAAGAAGACGGCGGAGCGCATCATTCTGGAACTGCGCGAAAAAGTAACGGCCGGAGAGCTGAAAGTTTCCGAAGGCGGCAAAGCTGCGGTGCAGACACTCGAAAAAATGTCGGACAAGGAAGAAGATGCGATCGTAGGGTTGATGTCGCTGGGATACACGCGTGCGGAAAGTGCGAAGGCGGTCAAAGGCGCCGTGGAAAAGGGCGCGGAGAGTCTGGAAGACATTATCATGACCGCATTGAAAAGTATGTAATGTGTATAGGAAATCGGGAAAAGGAGGGTGCTGTACATGGGATTTGAAGAAGATTTTGAAAGCGGCTTTGACGATCGGCTCGTCATGAGCACGAAAGGTGAATACGATCTGGAAGAAAATGCCCTCCGACCCAAAACGATGGCAGATTATGTAGGGCAGAGTAAAGTTAAAGAGAATCTGTCTGTCTATATTTCATCGGCAAAAATGCGCGGAGAGGCGCTGGATCATGTATTGTTGTACGGGCCTCCGGGGCTCGGAAAGACTACGCTGGCGCATATCATCGCGGCGGAATTGGGTGTGCAGATCAAACTCACGAGCGGTCCCGCGATCGAGCGGAGCGGCGATCTGGCGGCGATCTTGACCAATCTGAACGAAGGGGACGTACTGTTTATCGACGAGATCCACCGACTGAACCGTTCGGTGGAAGAAATACTGTACTCTGCGATGGAAGATTATGCGTTGGATATCATTGTGGGGAAGGGGCCGGCGGCGCGGAATATTCGTTTTTCCCTGAAAAAATTCACACTGATCGGGGCTACGACCAAAGCGGGAATGCTGGCATCGCCGCTTCGCGACCGTTTCGGGGTATTGTGCCGTCTGGAAATGTACACGCCGGCTGAACTGGCGCAGATCGTAACGCGATCAGCAAAGATGCTCGGCATCGAAATAGAACCGGATGCGGCAAACGAAATTGCGCGCCGCTCGCGCGGAACGCCCCGTATTGCGAACAGGCTGTTAAAGCGTGTGCGCGATTTTTCCGCGGTCAAGGGGAACGGGATCGTAAATCTTGACGATGCGAAGTATGCTTTGAAAAAGATGGATATTGACGATCTCGGGCTGGACGATACCGACCGCGGACTTTTGCGTGCGCTGATCGAAAAATTCAACGGCGGGCCTGCGGGATTGGAGACATTGGCGGCAACGATCAACGAGGATGCGAACACCATTGAGGACGTGTATGAACCGTATCTGATGCAGTTGGGATTCATTGCCCGTACGCCGCGGGGCAGAGTATGCCTCAAAGGCGGCTATGCACATATGGGCGTAAAGATGAGCGAAAAGCAAAAAGCGCAGATCTCCATGTTTGACGAAGAATAGAGGCTACAGAAAAATGTTGTTAAAATCGGATTATTATTATGTTTTACCGGAAGAACTGATCGCGCAGACTCCTGCGGAGCCGCGCGATTCTTCCAGACTGCTTGTATATGACCGCGCGACGGGAAAAACGGAAGACCGAATTTTTCGGGATATCAAAGAGTATCTGAAAGCGGGCGACGTGCTTGTCATCAACAATACAAAGGTTTTACCTGCGCGTATGTTTGCGTACACGAAAAACGGCGGACGTGTAGAGGTTTTGCTGTTGAAACGGCGGAACTTGACCGATTGGGAAGTACTGGTCAAGCCGGGGAAAAAGGCGAAAGTCGGGACGGAGCTTGTCGTTTCGCAAGAGCTGTCGCTGACGGTGAAAGACCGTACGGAAACGGGCGAGCGCATTGTAGAGTTTCATTTTGACGGCGTGTTTGAAGACATTCTTTCGCGCGTGGGAAGCATGCCTCTGCCGCCGTATATTCACGAAAAGCTCAAAGACCAGAACCGATACCAGACGGTATACTGCAAGACGGACGGCTCTGCCGCCGCGCCGACGGCAGGACTCCATTTTACGAAGGAGCTTTTGCAGGAGATTAAGGATATGGGAGTACAGGTTGCGGAAGTCCTGCTTCATGTGGGGCTGGGGACGTTCCGTCCTGTGAAGGAAGAGGATCTGACGCACCATGTCATGCATTCGGAATATTACTGCGTATCGCAGGAGGCGGCGGATATCGTGAATGCCGCAAAGCGGGAAGGCAGGCGCGTGATCGCCGTCGGGACGACTTCGGTGCGCACGCTGGAAACGGTGGCGGACGAAAACGGATTTTTGAGGCCCTGCAGCGGCGATACGTCTATTTTCATTTATCCGCCGTACAAATTCAAGTGTGTGGATGCCTTGATCACGAATTTTCATCTTCCCGAAAGCACGCTGATCATGCTGGTTTCGGCACTGATGGGCAGGGAGCAGTGCCTTGCCGTGTACAAAGAAGCGGTGGAGAAAAAATATCGGTTTTTCAGCTTCGGCGACGCGATGTTTATCATGGGCAAGGAGAAACAGGAGAAATGATCTATACGCCGCTGACGCAGAAAGCCGCGTGCATTGCATACGCCGCGCATGCGGGCCAGACGGACAAGGCGGGGATGCCGTATATCTTTCATCCGTACCACGTTGCGGAACAGATGCACGACGAAACGGAGGTGTGTGTGGCTCTTTTGCATGATGTGGCGGAAGATACACAGATAAGCCTTTCCGAACTGGAAAAGGAATTTCCCGCAAGGATCGTCGCTTCCCTGAAACTTTTGAAGCATGAAGCGGGTGAGGACTATTTGGACTATATCCGTAAAATCAAGGCAGATCCGATTGCCAGGGCGGTGAAGATCGCGGATTTAATGCATAACAGCGACCTGACGCGGCTGCGGCAGGGAACTTCAGTCTATAAAGAGGCGGAGATCCGTTGTAAAAAATATGCGCAGGCTCTTGCAATTCTTGCAGAAAATGCGGGCGCGTCCGTTTTTGAAAGAAACGGGGAACAGTAAAAATTCAATGAATCAAGAACCAAAAAGGAAAGAATATTTTGGCAGAGAAATTTTCGTTTGAAGTAATCAAAACAGACCCGGAAACGGGAGCACGTGCGGGTATTTTTCATACGCCGCACGGGGATATAGAAACGCCGGTTTATATGTCTGTCGGCACGCAGGCGACGGTCAAGGGAATGCTTCCGCGCGACCTGAAAGAAGCGGGATCGCAGATCATTCTTGCCAACACGTACCATCTGTATATGCGGCCGGGCCACGAGTTGGTAAAAAAAGCGGGCGGATTGCATAAATTCATGAACTGGGACCGTCCGATCCTGACGGACAGCGGCGGGTTTCAGGTGTTTTCGCTGGCGAAACTGAACAATATCAAAGACGAAGGCGTCTGGTTCAATTCGCACATTGACGGGAGCAAGCATTTTTTCACGCCGGAAAAGGTGATGGAGATCGAGAATGCGCTGGGTGCGGACATCATCATGCAGTTTGACGAATGCAGTGAATACGGCGTCGATTATAAATACGCGCAGAGAGCGCTGGATCGGACGGTGCGGTGGCTGGAAAGGTGCGCAAAGGCACATTCCAATGAAAATCAGGCGCTTTTTCCGATCGTGCAGGGCAATTTCTTCAAGGATCTTCGCCTGAAAAGCGTGGAAGAAGCGAAACCGTTTGCAAAGTACGGGATCGGGATCGGCGGTCTTTCGGTGGGAGAGCCGAAGCCGTTGATGTACGAAATGCTGGATACGATCCAGCCGGTTCTTCCGACGAATGTACCGCGGTATCTGATGGGGGTGGGAAGTCCCGATTGTCTGATCGAGGGCGTGATGCGCGGCATCGATATGTTTGACTGCGTTCTTGCAACGCGCATAGCCCGCAACGGTACGGCTTTGACGAGCAAAGGGAAAGTCGTGGTGCGAAACGCCGTGTACAAAGAGGATTTCACGCCTCTCGACGAGGAATGCGATTGCTATTGCTGCCGAAATTATACCAAAGCGTATCTGCGGCACCTGGTGAATGCGGGTGAAATGCTTTCGTCCATGCTGTTGTCCATGCACAACATTACATTTTTGAATAAACTCATGCGCGGATTGCGTCGGGCGATCCTGGACGGAACACTGCAGGAGTTCCGTACGGCGTTTTATGAAAAGTACGGGAAGGCATAACGGGTCGGATTGTGTCGAAACGGCGAAAAGTTTGCCCTGCCGATAAGATTTCGTAAAAAAAGGCGGAAAAACAGTTGCCAAAATTTCGCAAAACCGCTATTATAGTTAAAAGGAATTGAAATCAAAGAAGGAGAAATTTCAAATGTGGATGAATCTTTTGGCGGATGAGACGCAAAAAACATCTTCGTTTATGGATTATTTGTGGATCATCGTCATAATTGTGGTGCTGGTGGCATTTTTTATATGGTCTTTCATTTCCCAGAAAAAGAAGCAGAAGACTTTCAATGAGACGATCAATGCGATCAAACCGGGCAGCAAGGTAAAGACGATCGGCGGGATTGTCGGCGAAGTGGTGGAGATCAACGACGAAGAAGGCACGTTCGTTCTGAAAACGGGCGACAGCGAAGGCAATTACAGCTACATGAAGTTCGATAAACAGGCGATCTATCAGACGGATGCCAAACCCGAACCTGCGGCGGCTGCGGAAGAGAAGAAAGAAGAAGCGCCTGCCGTTGAGGAAAAGGCGGAAGAGAAAACGGAAAAAGCTTCTGAAGAAAAGAAGGATGAAACGCAGGACAAGTAATTTCCCGAAAATGGAATAGAACGGAAACCCTCCGCATAGCTATAAAATAAAAGCTGTGCGGAGGTATTTTATTATGCAGAGTGAGAAAGGCCGGGCGGCGGCGCGGATCGGAAAAAGCATATGCGTATCGGCGCTGTTTACGTTGGCGGCGGTATTATTGTTTGCATTGCTCATCAAGATATTTTCCTGGGGTTCATCAGTGATCATGCCGGTCAATCAGGTCATTAAGCTTGTAAGCATAGCCCTGGGCTGTATTTTTTGTCTTGCAGGAGAAAAACCGCTTTTATGCGGCGTTCTGTCCGGATTAGGCACGTCGCTGGTAACTTATTTTCTGTTTTCGGCGGTCGCAGGGTCCATTTCTTTCGGTTGGGGGAATGTGTTGGATCTGATTTTCGGAGCGGTAGCCGGTGCGATCGGCGGAGTTTTGGCGGTATTGCTGCGCGGAAAATAAGAGCCGATCGGGTGAAAAATCCTTTCCGGTAGTGCACAAATATAAAAAAACGCTTGCAATTTTTTCGCCTGTATACTATAATAGAATAGTAAAATAAAAACTAAAAATACAGAGGAGATTGTTATG
>CASEWU010000174.1 GCA_949291725.1 uncultured Bacillota bacterium | reverse complement strand
CTTGTAACGAAGACGAGTTATCGTATTTTAAATACGTTGTATAACCTTGGTGCTGCCCCGGAACCCAATCTTACGATACTTTGGTCGGAAAATCTGCCGGAACCGTTCAAGAAATTCTGCGCGAAAGTTTCCATTGATACGGATTCGATCCAGTATGAGAACGACGATCTGATGCGTCCGATATACGGGGATGATTATGGCATTGCGTGCTGTGTATCGGCGATGAAGATCGGTAAACAGATGCAGTTTTTCGGTGCTCGTTGCAATCTTGCGAAACTTTTGCTTCTTGCTTTGAATGGCGGCAAAGATGAAAAGAGCGGAAATCAGCTTGCTCCTGAAGGAAAGAATTTTGAAGGCGTCCTGGATTATAAGGAAGTTCGCGAAGCGTATCATAAGTATATGGCATGGCTTTGCAGACTGTACGTGAATACGCTGAACGTGATTCACTATATGCACGATAAATATGCGTATGAAAAGATCCAGATGGCTTTGCATGATACGGAAGTGGAACGTTTCCTGGCTTGCGGTGTGGCGGGCCTTTCGGTTGCGGTCGACTCTCTGTCGGCGATCAAGTATGCAAAGGTAACTCCTGTTTATAACGAGCAAGGCATCATATGCGACTTTAAGATCGAAGGCGAATTTCCGAAGTACGGCAACGATGATGACCGTGTAGACGATATAGCAAAAGATCTGCTGCGTGAATTTTCCGATGAATTGAAGAAAACGCCGGCATATCGCGGAGCAAAGCATACGCTGTCCGTTCTTACGATTACGTCGAACGTAGTTTACGGTAAAAAGACGGGCGCGACGCCGGACGGAAGGGCTGCTGGTGAGCCGTTTGCGCCGGGTGCAAATCCGATGCATAATCGTGATTTGAGCGGGGCTTTGGCTTCCTTGAATTCGGTTGCAAAATTGCCTTATGAGTACTGCAGGGACGGGATTTCCAATACGTTTTCGATTGTACCTTCTGCACTGGGCGAAAACAGGGAAGATCGCGCTGAAAATCTGACGGATATGCTGGACGGATATTTTGGTCAAGGTGCACATCATTTGAATGTAAATGTATTGGATCGGTCAAAATTGGTTGCTGCGATGGAGCATCCCGAACTGTATCCGAATATCACGATCCGTGTTTCCGGATATGCTGTTAATTTCCATAAGCTGTCCAAGGCGCATCAGTTAGAGGTACTGAAGCGTACGTACCATGAACGTGTCTGAGCAATAAAAGAGCTGAGTTCAGCCGCGCCGTCGTTTGCGGCGCGGCTGTTGCTTTGGGAAAAGTTGTGCGGAACAAAGGCCGGCTATTGAAAGCCTGGCGAGCTGATGATGGAATTGCACGAACAGACGGCAACGAAAACTTATTCAGGCAAAGAACTGTCGGACGTTATTTCTGTACGAATCGCGTTAATGGTATTATTATGTTTGGTGTCGTGTGGTGATTCTCAAAAATCGGAGAATTTTGATCGTGCGGATTACGGAGAATGATTTAAAAAGAGCATGAGAAAGGGTTGAGATGAGGGAGATTATAAAAAGAGGGGTATAGAAGAATGGCTGAAACAACAGGATTTATAGATTCCGTTTATTGCGGTTCCGGGGTGGACGGAAAGGGATTGCGGTGCATTGTATTCTTCAGCGGGTGCAATCTGCGTTGCCCGTTTTGTCATAATCCGGAGACATTGTTTAAACAAGGCAAGCGCGTTGAAACGGGTGAAATTATCAATAAGCTGTTGCGGTACAAAGGATATTTTCGCAGGGGAGGAGTTACCCTGTCCGGCGGAGAACCTTTTTTGCAGAGAGAATTTTTTTTGGCGCTGGCGAAAGGGCTGCATGAGCAAAAAATACATGTCTGTGTTGAAACGAACGGTCATATTTGCGACAGCGAGCTGATTGCCGCATCGGATTCGATTCTTTGCGATGTTAAAAATCAGGAAACGGATGATTTGTCTGTGTATGATACATTTTTTGCGGAATGCCGCAAACAGGACAAAGATCTACAGATTACCAATGTCCTTGTGCCGGGTAAGAATGATTCGGAAGAGAAAATTACAAATTTAGCACGCTTTGTAAAAAAATATTTCCCCGAGCATAAAGTGAAATTTCTTCCGTTTCGCAAGCTGTGTGAGGAGAAGTACAGGGAATTGAACCAGCCTTTTGCCTATTCGGAAATTAGGGAAGCCGAGAATAAAGATTTGGATAAAGTTGAAAATTTATTCGATATTTCTGCTGATTAGGGCAATTTGCAAAGTATTATGTCTGACATAATATGGTAATTTTTTTAAATTTGACATAAAAACGGGAAGGGCGCCGTGCAAAATATTTTG
>CASEWU010000173.1 GCA_949291725.1 uncultured Bacillota bacterium | reverse complement strand
TTATTCAGCAATAATTTCAAAACATTTTTATGTTTTCATCTTAAACACATAATTACCAAAACACAAAACATTTTGATATACAGCGCATTCCTGTTAATTACGCTGGATCCATTTTGTTTCTCTCTTCGATAAAATTTACAAACCTATGCTCTTTTATCCTATTACGGTAAAAACAAACCTACGCTTACCTGGTTTGCTACGTTGCTCTAAACACAACAATATGATTTTATCGTATCGTTGAAAACTTCTTGAAACACCATAATAGGCCGAACCGCAGAACGGCCCGACCTATTATAGTGAGAGAATATGAAAAAAGTTTTGTGTAAGCTTAATTAATTTTTACAGGCTCAGTATACAGCAAAATTATGTTGATTGCATGAAAAGAATATGAATCTATCATAAAAAAATTAAATATATTTTTCACATATACACTCTGCAATCCGTATTCCGTCTGCGGCTGAACTGGTTATACCACCGGAATAGCCGCATCCTTCGCCACAAGGAAAAACCCCGGCAAAATTCACGCTCTGCCCGTCCGATCCACGTAAAATCCGAACCGGGGAAGAAAACCGCGTTTCCGCGGCAGTCAGGACAGCGTCCGGATCAGCGAACCCTTTCAGTCGTCTGTCCATATCCAGTATTGCCCGTTTCAGCGTATCTGATACGTAATCCGGAAACAATTTTTTCAGCTGTGATCCCTCGACACCGATCGCGTACGTCGGCATAACCTCACCGAAGGACTTTGTCTCACGATCGTTTAAAAAGTCTTCCACACGCTGTGCCGGAGCTTTATAATCACCCCCGCCCAATTCAAAAGCCTTTTTTTCGATCATCCGTTGAAATTCCACACCGCCCAAAACATCCGAATCATTAAAATCGGAGCGACGTATCTGTACTAACAAAGCACTGTTCGCATTTAAACCATCTCTGGCATAATCGCTCATGCCGTTTGTTACCACTCCGCCTTCTTCACTTGCCGCCGGGATTACTACTCCACCCGGGCACATGCAAAAAGTAAACGCACTTCGTTCTCCCGCATGACTGACCATTTTATAATCCGCCGGAGGAAGCAATTTATGTGTGTCAGAGTACTGTGCAAAATTAATTTTTTCCTGCAAATGTTCAATCCTTACACCTACAGCAAACTCCCTGGGCTCCATTGCCAACCCGCGATTCTTCATACTGAGAAATGTATCACGACTGCTGTGCCCTATTGCTAAAACCACGGCTTCTGCATCTAATTCATAATCCTGCCCGTTCGTCAAATCCTGCAGCAGGACAGCCTTAACCTGTCCATCATTACTGACAATATCTTTAAACAAGGTATGAAACCGGACTTCACCGCCGCTTCGGATGATAAAGTTACGCATGGCAGCCACAACTCCGCGTAACCGATCACTGCCGATATGCGGCTTATTCAAATAAAGAATTTCCTGCGGGGCTCCAAACTCTACGAATGTTTCTAAAACTTCACGGTTGCGCGGGTCCTTTGTCTGCGTATTCAATTTCCCGTCCGAAAAAGTACCCGCTCCGCCTTCACCGAATTGTACATTGCAGTTCTCATCCAAAGCTGCTCCGCTGAAAAAATTTGCGTTTTGCTTTGCGCGCTCCTCCACCGAACCTCCGCGTTCCACAACGATCGGCAAAATACCGCTGCGGATCAATCGGATCGCACAGAACAGCCCTGCCGGTCCGCTTCCGACTATTACTACGCGCCCATGCATGCCTTTGACCTGCGGATATGATCTGCGCGCTTCCTGCGGAGCGGTTTTTTCTGCCTGTATCTGGTAGACCCAGCGGATTTCACTTTTATTCCGCGCATCCAAAGACTTCTTCAATATTTTTACATATTTACAACCGGGCAACTTCTTTTCTGCTATTTTCCATAAAAGTTTTTCGCTTTCACCCGGTTTTAATTTAATTTCCGTCAACATTGTTTATCCTGTCCTTTATCGCTTCGGCTGCCACGGCGCCGCTGGAAAATGCCCATTGAAGATTGTATCCTCCGCATTCACCGTCCACGTCGACCGTTTCACCGACTATATAGTGCCGATCGCATTTTTTACTCATCAGACAGTCATCCAACTCCCGCATGGATACCCCGCCCTTGGTAACTTGTGCATTTTCAAAGCCCTCATTTCCGCTGATTTCCAGTCTGAAATGCTGCAACATATCCGTCAGTTTATTTACAATGTTATGAAACGTGCACACCTCGGCAGATTGTGCTATACCGCATCGTTTCAGAATCACACGACCGATTGCACTGTTTACGATCCCGCGCAGCAAATCTTCCGACTTCATGTCCGGATAATTCAAAATTTTTCTTTCTAAAACTTCAACAATGTCTTTTCTCGCAAAACCAGGTAAAAAATTCAGGCACAAAACATCTCCGGATCTTGAAAAAGCTGACATACGGAAAACCAGATCGCCGCTGACTCCAATGTCAGTAAATAAAACATCGCCTCTTTGAGAGGAAACAGATATTTCCCTTCCGCTCTTATCTTTGCGGAGCAGTTCTGCTTCGCATTCCACGCGAATCCCCTTTAAAGCGCGAATGTCTGTCTGTACTGTTTTAATGCGTACCAGCGATGGATGCAACGGTATGATCGTATGCCCGAAATCTGCCGCAATTTTATACCCGAACCCGTCCGACCCGAAATGCGGAGATGCTTTTCCTCCGCAGGCAAGCACCAGAAAATCCGATCGGTAGTCGTTTGTTTGTGTATGAACGATAAACTTCTTTTCCTTCCGTACTTCCCGCACGGTTTCTCCTGTCAATACCTGAATACCAGCCTTTGCAATCGCAAATCGAAACAAATCGGTAATGGACGACGCTTGTCTGGAAGTCGGATAAATCCGACCTGTTTCGTCAGCCGCGCATAAACCGCCCAAGCGCGACAAATACTGTAACAGATCAGACTTTCCGAAACGTTGCAAAATATTCTCGACACTGCCGCTTGACGAAAAATAATGCGACGAAGACATATTTTCGTTCGTCACATTTCCCTGACCGTTGCCTGTCGCCGATAATTTTCTGCCAAGCCGTTCATTTCTTTCCACCAAGGCTATATTCTTCACTCCGCTTTCCGCAAGTCGAAGCGCGCACATCATACCCGATGCGCCCCCGCCTATAATGATAACAGTAAAATCTTTCATAAAAACCTTTGCGATAAATTTGCTTTATTCTATCGTATTTTGAAAATTTTGTCAAACAGAATCAAAAACTTCTGTCTGTACTTGACAATTTCGCAATTTTGTACTAACATTGTATTATAAATAATTCATACGGAGTGATTCTAATGAACGCGATCATTGAATATTTCAAAGCCAATCCGTTATTTTTCTGGATTATCGTTGTATGTGTAGCGGTTGTGCTCATCTTGATCATTGTTGCCATTGCAAAAGCGGCTCATAAGTCAAAACAAAAAGCCGCTAAGTTTGAGGCCGATTCAGATCTGACAACATCAGCTGAACCCGATTCTTCTTCAGCCAAAAAAACTTTGCCGGATGACGCAAAACAGGAACCCGAAACGCAGACATCTGAAACTTCCGCTCCTGCGGCTACGTCTGCTCCCGTTGAAACAAACGAAAAAGTCGAAACGTCCATTTCCCTTGAAGAAGAGCCGCTTCACGACGAAGCTTCAGATGACAAATTAAGCAACGAACAGAGCAATCGTGCGGATACAACATCTTCGGTAAATGAAGAATCAGAGCCGAAAGCAGCCTTTGTCTATGCTGATCAATCCCATATGGCTTCTCGCCCTGCTGCTGAAAAATTAATTGAAAAAACGGCGGATGAGGAAGATAAAAAATCCGTTTATACCGGTAAGTGGGTCATTCTTAAAAATGAAGACAATACTTACTATTTTGAATTGCGGGCCAGCAACGGCGAAAAACTTCTGACCAGTATTGATTATACTTCTCTATCCGGAGCGAAGAACGGAATCAAGACACATAAAAACAATATTCTGCGCGACAATATCGTTATTTCTCAAAACAAGAAAAAACAATATTTCTTTAAGTTATTGAATGGATCTAAGCAACTGCTTTGCACCGGCGAAACCTATCCGACAAAAGCCCGTTGCGAAAGCGCTGTGGATTCTGTAAAGAGGTTTGCCGAAAGTGCTGTCGTTACCGTGAAAAAAGACGAAGACGATTCGGAAGAATAATTCTCTGAATTCATTCGATCGAAACCTGAATTAAAAACCGCAACAAAGGATCTTCTTTGTTGCGGTTTTTTAAATTTGATCTGAAAATCCGTTGTATTTCACAATCATCTTTTTGAGAGCAAATGAGTTATCAAAAATTTCCCGCTTTCCCATCTACTGATATTTTCCAGCCCTATTTTCGGATAAAAAATCCCTAT
>CASEWU010000172.1 GCA_949291725.1 uncultured Bacillota bacterium | reverse complement strand
GATAAGACGCTCGACATTGCCATAACGGAGAGTACCGATAAGGAATCGCACATTCAGACATTGGAGATCTACAAATCGACGAACGGCGGCGATACCTGGGAACTTCTGACGGCGGACGATTATGGCACGACGATTTCGGCAGATGTTCTTTCCTACCGTTTCCGCACGTCGGGACTGTACAGGATAGTCGTAACGGACGAATTCCGCACGGGCATCGACGCGGTCGTTTCGGAAAACGAGTACAAACAGCCCGCGCCCGAAGGGATCCTTTCCGGCGTGGAGAACGGCGGTTATACGAACGGCACTGTTTCGTTCACTTGGACGGACGAGGCGACCGTTACCGTGAAGAAGGACGGGAAGCAGATCGAATATGCATCCGGCAAGAAACTGAAAGAGGACGGCAAGTACGAGGTCACGTTCGAGAACTACGACGGGTATAAAGCGACGTACACCTTTATCATCGATACTATTGCGCCCGAAATCGTATTGAACGGAGCCGAAGACGGAGACACGGTCAACCGTGACGTGAGCGCAGTGTTCGAGGGCGAAGGCGTAACGGCGGAACTGTTCAGGGACGGCAAGTCGCTCGGCGCGTATGTGTCGGGAACGGCGATCACGGAGGACGGTTCGTACAAAATCGTCGTCACCGATCTCGCGCAGAACACGACCGAGGTAGAGTTTACCGTTGACAAGACCGTGGACTTTACGATCGACGTCAACGACAAGGGGCTTTCCAATTCCGTTACGATCATGGCAAACGAGGAAGTTGCGCTCATCCTTACAAGGAACGGCGAGGTCGTGGAATACAAACCCGGCGATGCGATCACCGAACCTGCGGCGTACACGCTGACTATTACGGATGAGCTCGGCAATAAGGCGGAGATGTCTTTCACGGTCGTCGAGCCGCTGGTGCAGAAGTTCGAACACAACTTCGACGAGGTTTCTGGTTTTGAAAAGGTACTCGTGAACGGGGAGGAAAAGCGGCTCAACTACGGCACGCTCGAACTCTTCGAGGATGGAACGTATGAAGTCGGCGTAGTTGTCAGCGGCAAGACCTATACTTTTACCGTGACGGTGGACGCCACCGCGCCGACGCTCAAACTCGAAAGCGTGGAGAACGGCGGTGCGACAAAAGGGGCTGTTACTTTGAGCGAGCTTTCGGAAGAGGCAGCGATAAAGGTGTTCCTGAACGATACGGAAATTGAGTACAATCTCGGCGAAGAACTGACGGAAACCGGTACATACCGTATCGAGTTAAAAGATGCGGCGGGTAACTCGACCGTTTATGCTTTTGAAATTCAGGGTTCCGTAAACGGCGGCGTCGTTGCTTTGATCGTGATTGCTGCACTCGCGCTCGCGGCATTGGCTGCCGTTCTTATTGTTCGGAAAAGAAAAAAGGGCGGAGATTTGAGCGGACAAACGACGGATGAGCCGCAAAACTAACAAAAAACAGGCTCGATTTTTCCGCTATATCCAGTCTGAAATAAAAACAGACAATTTTCAAAAAAAGCTTGACAATAAGAAGGAAGCCTGCTATACTAAAACCACAACAAGAAACTGTACCCAGGCTTTCGGTACATCGCGATCGAGGTGTTAGACTTGCCCAAGGCGGCAGGGAACCGTTACGGACTTAGCGCATTGAGCGGTCCATAATGGTACGGTTTTTTGTAAATAGGAGCCGGAAGGCTTGCGAGTATTTACAGAGTCGCATTTCAACGGATAAGATCCGTGATGTCGGCTCTGTATTTTTTTGCAAGTTCTTCCGGCTTTTTTTATTTATGGAGGTCATCGTGAAAAAGAGTAAAAGAAAAAATAACAATCAAATGCGCTGCCCGTATTGCGGGGCTGCCGCCGTATTACGCAGCGCCGACGGTATTTATTATGATAACAGCAGGAACGTGATGCTGTATGTCTGCTCCAATTATCCGCAATGTGACGCCTATGTGCGGGTACATCCGGGGACAAACAAGTCGGTAGGTACTATGGCAAATCACGCATTGCGGGCCTTGCGGAATGAGGCGCATCGTTATTTCGACAGGCTGCATAAAGAAGGGATCATGACGAAACAAGAGGCATATTATTGGCTTGCAAACCTGATTTCGGCGCCGTTATCGGAAGCACATATCGGATATTTGGGGGAATACTATTGCGCGCTGGTCATCGAAGAGAGTAAAAAAGTGCTGCAAAAGAAAGGGAGGTGCAGAGCAACATGAAAAACGGGTTGAAATTGGCAATTCCGTTGCTGATAATTCTTTTGTTGCTACTTGTCTTTCAGTCGCTGTTTTTCATCGGGTATGTTCCCACGGCGTCGATGGAACCGACTCTAAAAAAGGGCTGCTTCATAGTTGCGACAAGAAAGTATACGGAATTGAAGAGGGGAGACGTGATTGTTTTCCGGCACGATGGCAGTTTGATGGTCAAACGGATCGCGGCAACGCAGGGCGATACCGTGTGGATCGGCGGAAATCAGTTTACCGTTCCGCAGAACAGCTTTTATGTTCTGGGGGACAACGAGAAAAATTCTTTCGATTCGAGATTTTGGGAGGAACCGTTCGTCTTAGAAAGAGATATTTTAGCGAAAGTTTATTTATAAAAAGAGCCGTCTCGCTTTATTGGCGAGGCGGCATTTTTTCGTTTATAAGGTCAATTACTTCCTGCGTTGCGTATCCGAGGGTGAACACGCGCAGATCGGCTATTTTGCTTTTAATTTCTTCCGGTAGTTGTTGATTTTTTTCCAGTTCAGACTCAAAGAAAAATTTAAAAAGTTCTTTCTCGTTTTCAATATGGCCGCCTTTGTCGGCAATATCCCGCAAAAAGAAATATTCTTCCCACTCATATAATTTTTTGAAAAGAGCAGGGCTTTTCTTTTCAGCCTCTGCGAGCATACTTAATGGTTTGTTGAACATACTGTTATTATACCAAATCCTATACGAAAAATCTATTGTTTCCCAATAGTGGGAAACATAAAAATTCAAAATTATCTATACTATGTTTACAAGTATTGGGAAACATAGGAAGGTAAGGATGAAACTGAACGAGGCGCTTGCATTGCGTGTCAAAGAGTTGTGTAAAGAACATCGGCTTACGCCGCACGGATTGAGCATTCGATCGGGCGTTGCGAGTTCAACAGTGGACAACATTATCAAGATGCGCAGCGAATCCGTACAACTCAAATTCATCTATGCAATCTGTGACGGACTTGATATGTCGCTGGAAGAGTTTTTCGCTTCGCCTTATTTTCAAAAAGGGAGTTTGACGGACTGATATGTAAAAAAGGCGCGTCCCCGAACGAAGACACGCCCGCATCAGTATCTCCGTTTGTTACCACACAAATTTTCGACAACCCGAAAATAGAGATACGAAATGCCTTTTCGCTCTCGAGTTGTCCTTTTCGTTTGTGTGGTATAATTATTATATCATAACAGAAAAAGAAAAGCAACGTTTCGACAGATTTTCGGATGACGTAAAAAATTGCTTGTATTTTGTTTAACTTTATGCTATAATAATACCATAAAGTATCAGCCATTGCAAGTAGCAATGAAAGTTTCGCATTTGTAAAGTGTTTGGAATTTCCAGGCGCTTTTTTGTTTTCAAAAAATGAATTTTATATAAAGTTTTCTGAACCTGTTTCAGGTTACAAAGCATCCGCAGTTTTTGCGGGTGCTTTTTTCATATAGATCGGAGCGTCTTGCCCCGGATAATTTTTTGTTCCGGGACATCGTAAGATGCCCCGTTTTCTATATAATTTTTTTCGGAGGATAAAAATGGATTTATATTTGAAAGCGGAAACAGAGATAGACGATCTGGTTATTGACTATATTGAAGTAGAACTCGGATCGGGCAAAACGGTTTCATTGAATTGGGAGGAAAGTTTTGTTGAGCGTGTCGGAAAAGATCTTTATGCACATTATTGCGGAATTTGTTTCGACGAAGTTGATGCAGACGGAAGGCTCGAAGAACTGAAAGGGATGAAAATCATAGATGTAGGGACATATTCGGAGAAACGCAGAGAAAAACCGCATCTGCTTACTATTAATCGAATGGAATTTTACGAATCGAAGGCTTTGATTTTTGAAGATAGCTATCTTTATTCGACGCCTAAGGCCTTTCCCGATTATGTTCGAGAAAGCCTGCTGGAAAGTTTTTTGGCAAGTTCAAGGTGGTAGGATATGGATACGGTTATACGAGATTATGTGTTTATTGTTGTTTCCTATTTCGCAGAAGTTTTAACGGACGATACAATACCAGACAAGGTAGCAAGACTCCGCCTTGCGGCATTGAGAAAACTGATGGGACAATTGTATCGCTATAAAGAGCGAGGGTTCGGAGACTCTCTTTTATGCGCAATCGCGGAAAAGAAGGGGAAACTTATCATTAAAACGGCGTCAAAGATCGAAATGGAGCGAATAATGATTCCGCGTCCTCCGCATTTTGACGGGAATCGTTTTATTCCGGCTCCATACAGTATTCCGGAGGAGGAACTGATTTTATGGAGCGAGTCGTCTTTGAAAGGCCGGCTCATTCCGGAAGCCTTTGACAGGTTTTTCGAATTGTTCAAAATCATTTACCCGGAAAAAGCAAAAATATTTTTTGAGGAGAAAGTATAATGGAAAAACATATCAATAGCGTCGAAGAAGTGGATGCATCAAAACTTACCTTTGCAGATTTGAGATGGAAATACAGTACCGGTGAAACCTATACGGAAAAAAGAGGGGGTAAAAAATTTGAATATTACATCCCCGGGGTTATGACGGAGATTGGCGACATCAGAAGAGATGTTTGGGAGCAACTCATGTATGATTTGATTGTACGCTCCGGAGAGGAAGAACTTTATCGGCAGATGTATGCGTGGTTTAAGGACGGTGTCATGTATTATTCGTCAGAGGCGGAAACAAAAAAAATCGTGTTACGGTCATATTCTCTCAGGCTGTTTGATGATCCGGAATGGTGTAACTACATTGCGTTTAACGAAAAGTATCGCCCGTGGGTATTGCAGAATTTGAAAGAAAAACAAGCGGGTAAAGGAGATAGTTTATGAAATCATGGCAAATTCCCGTAAGCTGGGAAATGTGCGGCACGGTAACGGTTCAAGCAAATACTCTTGCTGAAGCAATGGAAATTGCCCGCGACACTGACGGGAAAATTCCTTTGCCTGACGATGCGTATTATGTTGACGGCAGTTGGGATTTGTCTTATGACGATGTGGAAGGGATAAGGGAAATCCATAACGGCGGGCAACCGGATGAAATTACAGAGGAGAAAAGCTAAAAATGAATAATGAAAGTCAAATCATCCGTAAGGATGCAAAAAACTGTTTTGTGGAAAGTCTGAACGACAGATTTGCTTGCGGCAAGATCCATTGGAATTTTGCTGCCTACGACCTATCCAAGCCGGAGGGCAGCCGACAGACAAATACGGTACATATCTATATCAATACAGACGAGTTTTTGGAGCTTTGCCGAAAACTCGAATGCGGGGAACTGCGTTTTATGATGCAGGCAAGAAAAAAGAACGGAGATAAATCGCCGATATATCAAAGTTTAGGCGGAACGTCTGCGGAAAAACTTGCCAAAATCGGTAAGGCACGCAAGGATAAAATGAGCCTTTCAAGGGTGATGCTGCTTTTGCCGGGGAACAAATCCGATTTTCTGCTCGTTGCCGACAGCGGTCCCGGAGCGGCAACGGATAAAGGGCTGATCGCTCCGAAATTCGGCAATCATCCCGAAAATCATGTGGCGGTCAGTATGACGTTAGACGCGCTCAGCGAACTGATGCTCGTTACAAAGCTTCATTATCAGGCGTGGCTTGTTGCGCAATATGTCGGAGCAGCCAATTCGGGAGAAGCGGGGCAAGACAAGCTGACAGAGGAAGCGGAGGAAGGTTGTCTTTGTCCTTTCCCACAATAAAATTTACAGAAAGGGCGTATCATAAACGGTACGTCCTTTTTTATGTAAAAAGGCTGCGGTGAAACCGCAGCCGAATGATTATCTGTTTAGCAGAAAATCAATGATATTGTAGTGCCGGATCCCGTTGCGGGAAAAATCGGGCAGATCTCCGGAAATGACGATTTTCGGGTAATAATCCCGAATGCGTTCGAGGTTTCCGAATTCACGCGCGATCGTTTCTTCGGAAGCGAGCAGATAAGCAACCTGTATATAGGTGATTTCTTTGCCTTTATAAGCTACGAAATCGATCTCATAGTCATCGGTTTTTCCTACCTTGACATCATACCCGCGATAAAGGAGTTCAAGATAGACAATGTTTTCATACAGTTTATTGTAATCGACTTTGTTGCTTGTTTTACGGATATTCCTCAGTCCTAAATCGACGGAATAATATTTTTCGGTGGACGAAAGTAACCGTTTGCCTTTAATGTCGTATCGTTGGACGGAATCCATGATCATTGCTTTTTTGATGTATCCGATGTATGCGAGTACGGTATTGACCGTCGTCTTTATGCCGCTTGCTTGCAGGGCTGACACGATGGTTCGGGCTGAAAACGGATTGGCTATATTGTCCATGAGAAAGTCGAGGATGAGAGAGAGCAATTTTTCGTCCGCAATGTTGTTCCTCGAAAGAATGTCCTTCATCACGATCGCGTCGTAAGTATCGGATAAGTATGTTTCGACGGATTGAGGTTCCAGAGAAAAACGCATGGGCAGTCCGCCGTAGCGCAAATAATCCTGAAAGAGCTGTTCATCCGAAACGGCTTTTCCGTTCTGCAATAACAGTTGTTTCGCTTCGGAAAGAACGAAGGGATAAACCGAGATCTGGACATATCTGCCGGCGATCAGTGTGGCAAGTTCTCCCGAAAGCAGTTTGGAGTTGGATCCCGTGATATAGACGTCACAATTGAGATCGACGAGCAGGGACGCGGCGACCTTTTCCCACGATGCCACGGCTTGGATTTCATCGAGAAAGATATAAACCTTGCCGTTTATATTTTTTGAGACAGAAAGCAGATGATCGTACAGAGCATGATAGTCCTGTAAATGTTCGTTCATCACGGATTCAAAGCTGATATAGATAATTTGGCTTTTATCGATGCCGGATTCAGTCAGGTAATCTTGTATCTGCGTCAAAAGCACGGTCTTTCCGGAACGACGTACGCCGGTTAAGACTTTGATGAGGTTTTTGTCAATGAAAGGGATAATTTTATCCAGGTAGGCTTGACGTTTTATCATGGTGCTTTGCTCCTGTCTTAATTTCTTATCGTATTTATTATAATAGATAAAATACGTTTTGTCAATAGTTTTGTATTTTTTCAAGAATACAAAATATGTCGAAAAAAGAATTTTGTTGAAATAAAAAAGACGGAAGCAGACGGAAAAACAGATAAAATAATAAGGCGGATAAACGGCACAAAAACGCGTATGCTTTGCAAAGTCAAATATGTTATAGTGATACCGTAAAAAAGTGGGTTCGATGCGGACTCACTTTTATTTTTATGGAGGTATCCGAAATGAAAAAATGTCAAGAGTGTGGTGCGTTGATCCGCGGGAAAGTTTCTTTTTGTCCGAAATGCGGTATGCCGACAGATGAGATGATGAAGAAAGACACGTTTGTCAAATATAAAACAGCGAAAGACAGTCGTTCTTTTCGTATTGCAGGCGTAATTATCGGCGCGGTCGTAGTCATTGCCGCGTGCATTGCCGTTATCATATTGCTGTGAGTTTGGTTTATGTTATACATAACAAAGGGGGAAGCCCGCAAGGACATGAATGGTTTTAAGGTCACGCATACGGGGCGCACCGTAATATTGGACACCAAAGCTGCCGAAGTTTGGAAAAACGGCAGATATAACTTTTGTCGCGCGCGCATGGCGGAAGAAATACGGGCTGTTTGTTATATGGCAAACGTCGGTATTGCCGAACTTGAACAGGAGGAAACGGAAATTGCAAAATTTCGAATATTGTCGCGTTGTTTAATTACGGTTAAAAAGAAGTCTTTTGAGACATTTCTTTCTCCGATAGAACGCCGTATATTGCGTTGGCTGCGTTATCCAGGATTCCGTATAGGTATAGCCGAATTGGTGGCTTTGGAGGAAAATAGAGGCTTATTAAACAAAGAAATTTTTTTGGATAAAAATTGGAAAGATTTGGCTGCACGGATTTATGGGGCCAGACCGTTAGCCAATATGAGTTTAGAAAAAAGAATGGAACATTCAAAGAGCCGCAACGAAACCGTTGCGGCTCTTATGCATCTTGTAAAGCGCAAACGTGTGAGGTTGTATTAAAATGAGAAAAGCCAGACAAGATAGAGAATTACGTCCGTTGAAAAAATTGCTATATATGCGTATCGCCTTTGGGGTAAGTGCGTTTACTGTGGGGATGCTATTGTTTTTTCTGACGGACAATATTGTTTACTGCATTCCGTTTGCAGGTATGTCTGTACTGTTATTTGCAGCCGCAGCGACTTTGGTATACGCGATAAGGAAAAATAATTTTATAAGAGTGATCGGGATTTGTACGCAAATCAGGCGGGCGAAACTGTTCGGGCGAATGAAAGAGATCTATATGCAAACGGACGAGGGCGAACTTCGCATAATCGTGCGGCGGAGGATTCGTAGAATCAAAACAGGAAAACCCATAGCATTGTTCTTGGCAAAAGGGAGCCGTCTTTATGAAAAAGACGGTCTTTATATTGTATGCAGTTATTATGCCATAGAAGGTATGCAAGATTAGCAAACAGATATGTTTGACTAATACAGAGAAATATGCTAACATAAGACAAACTCGAAAAGAGTGAAACGGAGGAAAATCATGAATAAAAGCGCTTTTGTGGCAAAACTGGCGGAAGATGCTGGGTTGAAAAAAGCGGATGCAGAGAAATTTTTGGACGCATTTGTAGCAAACATCAAAGAGTTGATGGCGAACGGTGACAAACTTCAGCTTGTCGGATTCGGGACGTTTGAGGCGAAAGAACGTGCGGCAAAGACGGGTGTGAATCCCGCAACCGGGGAAAAGATCGAAATCGCAGCTTGTAAGGTTCCGTCTTTCAAACCAGGTAAAAATCTGAAAGATGAATTAAACAAATAAGTTTTTATTTAATTGTATCAAAAGCCTGCGCCCCGAAAGAGCAACCTTTTCGGGGCGCAGGCTACAGTGAGAGAAATTACAAAAGAATAAGGTTATATTGCTATGGAAAATGAAATAAAAGTCCCGAGTTTTGACAGCGTTTATCGCCTTCTCAGAAAAATCGGAGGCTTTAAAATAGAAACGGACGGCGGCAAAAAGTATACGGTTTCAGCTGAACAGGG
The DNA here is from genome assembly GCA_949291725.1 of uncultured Bacillota bacterium. Taxonomy (GTDB): domain Bacteria; phylum Bacillota; class Clostridia; order Christensenellales; family Borkfalkiaceae; genus Borkfalkia. The sequence continues at coordinate 1,294 of CASEWU010000172.1, read as the reverse complement.
TAATATCGTATTGCACAATAATTCCGGTCGTTTAACTGTGCACGAAGATTGTTGGGGACAGGAAAAAACATGTAAAGGCGAAAAGGTGGGATTCCTTTACTGTGGCTCCTGTTCAATAATCGAATGGTATAATGAACAATTAAAAACATCGGTAAATCGTAAATAAAGCATTGACGGAACGGGAAGAATCTGATATAATATAAATGTAAAGTTTCATGGTATCCGTAAGGATTCCAAAGTGTTCAGAGTAACAAAGTGCCAATCATGCGCGCTTCGGCGTGGGTGGTTGGCACTTTTTTTGTCTAAAACAACCACTCGCTGAGCGAGTGGATAAAGAGTTTACAACTGTGGACAAAAATAAACTCCTGTAATACAATTGAAGCGACAGGCAATCGCAACAAAAGTAAAACAGGAGGTCTAATGAAAGACATAGATAGTTTAGCACATACGAAGTGGCGGTGTCAATATCATATCGTGTTTGCGCCGAAATATCGCAGGCAAATCATATACGGAAAGTATAAAGCGGCAATAGGAAAGATATTGCGGCGGATATGTGAGCGATGCGAGGGAGTGGAAATCATAGAGGCAAATGCGTGTGAAGACCATATCCATATGCTGGTAACAATACCGCCGAAGCTTAGTGTAAGCAAATTCATGGGGATACTGAAAGGGAAGAGCAGCCTGATGATATTTGACCAATTCGCCAATCTGAAATACAAGTACGGGAACAGGCATTTTTGGTGCAGAGGTTACTACGTAGATACTTTCACATATTTTTATGGACACTATTTTCAGGGAGGGAAAAATAGGGAGGGTAAAATTTTGCACCCTTACCTGTACTCTTGCTTTTTTGAGCTAAAAAGCCGTTCTTATGGCTATTTTTGCGTCAAATTCCGCAAATTGACATGGTGTAAGGGTGCAAAAGCCATTAAGAAAATCGCCTTGATTTTTTGCATTCTAACAATCGTTATAAGCCCTTCCGAATTTGCTTTTTCGGTCGGCTATGGTAGCATAGGACTTCGCGGATGTCAACGGTCGGAAAATTGTCACAGAAAACATCAAACAAAAAAAGAATGAGTCGAAATCGGATATTTCCGGTTTCGGCTCTTTTTGTTTTACGTAAGTCTTGTACGCAACAATTTTCCTTTGTCCCGTTGACTTCCGCAGACCGACAGAAAAGACGCCTTATCTCTACCGTCCTATGCACCTTCGCCTGTTGCCCGAAAAAGGCAAATACAAATTCAGAGGTGTAAAGATGGAAATGTTGGTAACCAAGTTCTCAAACGGAAAGTAT
>CASEWU010000171.1 GCA_949291725.1 uncultured Bacillota bacterium | reverse complement strand
GAACGGTCATATCGTCTTCGGCGCGGCCGCATCGCTCGAGCGCTTCTTTTAAAAATTTGTCGGCAAGCGATTGCGGGTTGGCGGCGGGTTGGCGGCAGAGATAGTCGGCGATGTCTGCGCTGGATCCGAATGCGGCGGTTATTCCGTCGCTGAGAAAGACCAGAACGTCGCCGTCGGCAAGGTTTCGCGAAAGAGTGGTCGGGCGTACGCCTTCCAGGATCCCGAGCGGCAGAGAATCGCTTTCTAAAATCTCGGCTTTCCCCTGTGTGAGAAGGAAGGAAAGGGGGGACCCGATTTTTACAATATCTGCTCTGCCCGTGTCGAGATTTACGGTCGCAATGTCCACGCATGCAAAGCTCTCTTCGCGGTTGAACGAAAGCAAACGGTTTACGGTCGAAAGCACGGTGTCGCCCGCCATTCCGGCGCGGTACAGACTTTCCACGAGATTGAGAGCACAGTCGGAAACGCGCCGTGCATACGTTCCGCTGCCCATGCCGTCGGCAAGTGCGCAAAGAAAGGAACGTTCGTCGATCCGCTGCACGGAAGTCGTGTCGCCGCAGTCTGTTTCCCCCTCTTTTGTCGCACTTGCAACGCCGAACGCCGCGTCAAACCGCGGGGTAGGGTGCAAAAGCAATACGGTTTTATCTTGCGCGATGCTCCGCTTTGCGGAGAGTGAAAACGGCATGCTAAGCGCATTTTCCGCTGCGCGGCAAATGCGCTTTTGAGCGGGGTTTCCGCTTACCGTCAGGTAAATTTCGGGCAATTCGCCTAAAACGAGGATCTCATCGCAAGCGATCCCGATCTTGGCAAGTGCAAGCCGCAAAGCGCGTTCGGATTCGGAATGTGCGCCCGTGGGTGCGCTTTGAGAAACGGCAAGATTTTTCAGCATGTCCGCCAGGGCGTGTGCCTGTTCCGCAAACAGGGCGCGACCGGCGGCGGCGTTTTCTTCGTCGAGGATGCGGCGGCGGTAATCGGAAAGAGCACGGTTTAACGAAAACAGGAGTGCCGAAGGGTTCGGACATTCTGCCGTGAGCGCCGCCGGCATGTCGATCAGATTTGCTTTTCCTTTCTGGCATCCGATCGCGGTCAGCTTTTCAAGAGAAGAACCTGTTTTCTGATCGCAGGTCGCTGCTTTTTCGCATTGGGAGCAAACTTCTTTGCGCACTTCTTCCGCAACAAGCGCTTGCGCCGCCTGTTCGGACTGCGGCTGCGTGTCCAGCGCGGAAAAGGCGTTTTCTATTTCGCGAAACGCAGCGGAGATCTCAAACAGTTTCTGTCCGACTTCGGCGCGGTTTTTATCAATGCTGGTACGAGTAAGACGTTTTTCGCTGTATTTGCGCAAGGTTTGCGCACCGCGTGAGAGCCAAGATTCGGGGAGCACTGCAAAAATGAAACAGGGGATGAGCGGAACGAGCATGGTCAGGTAAAAGGCACTTTCCGTAAGCGGCGCCGTGCCCTGTGCGGAAAAGTCGGTAAAGTAGCGCAACACCATGTTGCAAATAAACAGCGCAAGGGATGCGGGAAGTTTGCCCGAAGGCAGCAGCAAAAGTACGACGGCGGCGTAAAGGCACATCGCGGCAATCTGCGTAAGCAACGGCTCTCCTGCGGCGACGCTTTGGCAGATCGCAGGAGCAAGTCCGAGCACGAGTGCACAGAATACCGCCTTCGCGTTTCTAAGCAGAGCGCAGGATAGCAAAAGAGCAAGGAGCGCCATGCTTTCGTAGGCGTAGCTTCCCGCGCAGTTGTAAAGCCCTATGCCCGTCGCCGTAACGGCGGCCGCACAGAATATGAGTTCTTCGGGCGCGAGCTTTTTGCGGCCTGCCCGAAAAAACAGACAGCGCATCGCTCCGAGAAACAGAAGGCACAGCAAGAACAAAACGGCGGAAAGGATCGCCGCTTTAATATAGTCGGCGTATATGTATTTTCCGAACAGCCAGAAATACAGCGCCAGTGCAATGAGCGCATACAGGGCAAATTCCGCTTTCATGTTTTTGCCGAGCCTGCGGTAAATAAAGAAAATTGCACCTAAAAAAACGCCTTGGATCACAAACAGCAGAAAAGGCATAAATCCTGTAAAAAAACTCAGTCCTCCCGCGAGTATGTAAAGCCCTGCCAGGATGAACGGGTGCAGGCCGCAGGCAAGCGCGCCGGCAAAGAGCGGCAGGGAAAACGGTTCAAAATTTTTCATGGTGAAATTCAGTAAGAGCATCGCCGCAAAAATGCACAGGTACACGCAGGCCGCTTTGTAAGAGTAACGGAACGTTCGTTGTTGTATCATAAAGAGAGTCCTTTTGCCGCGGCGCGCGCGTATTCGCGCGCCGCGACGTTTTTTGCTTTATGATAGTATATTTCTTCACTAAAATTTACAGAGGTATTGTCGAAAAATTTGTGATTGTGCGAAAAAATTAAAACAATTCCCAATCGGTAACGACAGAAAAAGATGTTTATTTTTGCCGGAAAAATAGGGGCTTTGTGTGATCGGCAAATAAAAAGCCGCAGCCCGCAAATTTTTGCG
>CASEWU010000170.1 GCA_949291725.1 uncultured Bacillota bacterium | reverse complement strand
GACGTCGTGTTGCTTGTGGATTCACTGAGTGCATATGTTCAGGCAGCGGAAAAGCAGAGCGGCGATCGGGAAAGCGGATTACTGGCAGGGAAAAAGTTGTTTGCTCTTGCCAGAAAAATTTCCGTAGGCGGGTCATTGACGGTGATCGCAACATATCCGGATGCGGAGTGCGGCACGGCGCCTGCAAAAGACGAGTTTGAATCGGCCGCGAATGCGGTATTCTGTTTCAGTCGGAAAACGGCGGCAGAGGGGATCATACCCGCGTTTGATTTTTCGCGTTCTTTTACCAAGCGTTCGGAGCAGTATTCACAGGAATATGATAAGGAATTTGTGCGGAGATTGCGCAGTGCCGCCGAGGAAACGGGTACGGCAGGCGTGCTTTCGCTGATAGAAAAAAATGAGGAGTGAAGCGGGAATGGCTGCAAAGTATTATGTGGGGATCGATCTGGGCGGAATGAGCGCCAAGGCGGGGCTATTTGACGCCGCAGGTAAGCTGATCGTTAAGGACACGGTCAAAACGAGCAAAGAAGACGGGTATACGGCGACGGTATCCAAGCTTGCAGGATTGGTAAAGAAAGTTTGTGAAAAGGGCAATGCAGCGCTTTCGTCGCTTTGCGGTGTGGGTGTCGGATCTCCGGGGATCATCAACGGGAAGGATGGCGTTGTTTTATCTTGGACCAATTTCGGCTGGGAGAATAAAAGCCTTGCGGCGGATCTTTCAAGAGAACTGAACGGGCTGAACGTAAAGATTTCCAATGACGCAAATGCGGCGGCGCTGGGCGAAGCGCGGTTCGGTGCGGGCAAGAAATATGAAAACAGTATTTTTATTACGTTAGGCACGGGCGTCGGAAGCGGGATCATACTGAACGGAAAGATTTTTGAAGGATTCCGAGGCGGAGCGGCGGAAGCAGGGCATATGACGTTGGTTGTCGGAGGAATTCCCTGTCCGTGCGGCAGACGCGGCTGTTTTGAACAATACGCATCTGCATCGGCGTTAATACGGGATACAAAACGGGCAATGTTTGAACATAAAAATTCTTCCATGTGGAAGCTGGCGGGTTCGCCCGAACAGGTAGACGGCAGAACGGCGTTTACGGCAGCCAAAGAGGGCGATTCGGCGGCGCGGGAAGTGGTCAAAAATTACATAATGTATTTAAGTGAAGGAATTCTTAATTTGGTAAACTTATTCCGTCCGCAGGCGATCATTGTCGGCGGGGGCGTATCGGGCGAAGGGGATTATCTGTTGCAGCCGGTCCGCAAATATGTGGATGAGCATTTGTTTGTAGGCTTTGACAGGATTCCGTTGGCGATTGTGCGCGCAGACCTGGGAAATGACGCAGGAATGTGGGGCGCGTGCGCGTTGGTGTTGGATGACTGAACGTAAATTTTTTCAAGTATTTCGTAAAAAGAAGCAGAAAGTGATCGGGCTTGCGTTGGGGAGCGGCGGAGCAAAAGGCATGGCGCATTTGGGAGCTCTGCAGGCATTTGCGGAAAACGGAATTGTATTTGATGTGTTTGCCGGAACGTCGGCGGGGGCGATCGTGGGCGCATTGAGCGCGCGCGGTTACAGTTCTCAGGATATCGTAGGGTTAATGACGGGTTCGGCGTACGGCGGAGCGGTGATCGGTGCGATGCTGAAAGGCAGTTTGGAACCTGTAGTGCCGGTTGTGGATGATGCGTTGGGCGGTTGTGATATTTCCGAATTGGAAAAGCCGTTTTGTGCGATCGTTACAAAGGTTTCGGACGGTACCCAGAGAATGCTGACGGAAGGAAATGCGGCGCGTGCAGTATTGGCGTCTTCATCCATGCCTCCTCTTTTTCAGGGGTTGGAGATTGACGGAGAAAAGTATGCGGACGGAGCATTCTGCAATGCGATTCCCGCCGATGCGGCGCGCATGCTGGGAGCTGATTTTGTGATCGGTATCGCATTATCTCCGGCGGAAAGTTACAGAGAAACGCAGTTTGTAACGTCGGACGGCGGCAGAAAGACGATACGGCAGACCGGATTTGAGAAGTGCGATATTCTGCTGGAGCCGGATCTGAAAGACTTTAAGCCGATCGATATTCAATACGGTGCGCAGATGTATGATATCGGATATACATGTGCACAGGATCGGATGGGTGAGATCCTGCGGGCGTTGCACGGCAGGAAATAGGGCTTTTCGCAATCTGTTTAAAAATAAGGGGTCGGATTTTTTAGACTCAGCCAAAATTTCGTGATAAGTTTTACAAAAGCGTAGAAAAATGTGGAAAGTTACAAAAGAGGCAGATAACGCAGACAGAATAAGTAAGGCGTTGTCGGGAACGGGGAGTGCGTGTCGCAAAAAGAAGCGGTTCGTACGAAGAATATTGGTGCTGGTGATCGCCGCGGTGGTTCTTATGACAGCGATCATGATGGATCGGTTCATGTTTCCGCTGGCGTATGTATGGGCGTTGACGGAGCAGCCGAAACTTTCGAAACGTGAACCGGGCGAGATGCGCATTCATTTTCTGGATGCAGGACAGGGAGATTGCACTCTGATCGAATTTCCGGACGGAAAGACGATGCTGATCGATGGCGGAGACGGTACCGAAAGCGGGACCAGGAGCATACTTGGGTATTGCTTTGCGCTGGGGATCCGTGAATTTGATTATATTTTGCTGACGCATACCGATTCGGACCATGCCGGCGGGCTGGATGATGTGCTGCGCTGTTTCGGCGCAAAGAAGGTTTTTATCCCATATGCGGAAGACGAAAATGTGAATGCGGCATTTGCGTCGTTTGCCAAAGCGTTGAAAGATACGGGAACGGATACGGAGATCTCGCATACTCTGCAGACAGTGTATTCGGAAGATTCGGAATGCTTTTATTATGGGATGTGGCTGTCTCCGTTTTCTCCGGAAATTGACGGCAGTTTTTATAACGGACAAGACGGCGTTTCCGATTCCGAAGCGGTCAACGATACTTCGGCGGTCGTGTATTTTGAATATGCGGGCAGGCGACTGCTATTGACGGGCGATGCGTCGGAACGAGTGGAGAACAAGATCGTCGACGATTACAAAGCGACAGACGGGGTTATATTCGAATTGGAAGCGGAGACCGATCGCGGAAGCGTGATTATGGCGCCGCGGTTGGAGAACTTGGATTTTCTGAAGGCAGGGCACCACGGAAGTTCTTCTTCGACAGGGGAGAAATTGGCGCAATACTGTAAGCCCGCGGAAATATTTATCAGTTGTGGGGCGGGTAATACATACGGACACCCGAATCTGACGCCGATTGCGAATCTGGAGAACGCTTTTCCGGAAACAGAGTTTTATCGGACGGACGAAATGGGAAATATACTATTGACAATAGAGCGGGACGGGAGTTATCGGATAACTTCTGTCAGCCGATAACAAAAAGGCGGAAAGAAAAAATGATCAGATGGATGACGAGCGGAGAATCGCACGGCAGGGCGCTTACGGCAATTATAGAAGGATTGCCTTCCAATCTTGAAATTGATACGGAAGAGATCAATCGGTATCTGGCGATGCGTCAGAGCGGATACGGCAGGGGTGCAAGACAGAAAATCGAATCGGACACGGTGCAGATTTTGTCGGGGGTGCGCAACCGACTGACGTTGGGCAGTCCCGTATGTCTGACGGTAGAAAACAAAGACTATAAAAACTGGGAAGAATATATGTCTCCGTACGGTGCGGATGTAACGGCGAGGCGGCTCACCAAAGTCCGCCCCGGGCATGCAGATCTTTCCGGAATTCTCAAATATGATCAGACGGATGCTCGGAATATTTTGGAGCGCGCTTCCGCCAGAGAGACTGCGGTACGAGTGGCGGCAGGCACCGTTGCGCGCATGTTTTTGCGTGCACTCGGCGTAGAAGTGAGCGGATATGTGCGGTCTGTGGCGGATATTTCGGATGAAAAGGAATATTCGTTCGAGCAATTGAAGGACGTTAAGAACAGCGAATTGTTCATGCCGGATCCCGTCGTTTGCGAGCGTGCGAAACGTCGCATCGATGAGATCAAAGAAGATAAGGATACAGCAGGCGGGATCGTGGAGATACGCGTAAAGGGTTTAAAGAGCGGGTTCGGCAGCTGTATGAGCTACGGTGAAAAACTGGACGGACACCTGGCGGGTGCTTTGATGGGGATCCAGGCGATCAAAGGTGTGGAAATCGGATTGGGCTTTGAAGCGGCGCGCCGCCGCGGAAGCGCAGTTCATGATGAAATATACAAGGAAAACGGTAAGTTTATCAGAAAGACGAACAGAGCCGGCGGGATCGAAGGGGGAATGTCCAACGGAGAAGAGATCGTGCTTCGGGCGGCGATGAAGCCGATCCCCACACTCATGCGCGGTCTGAATACAGTGGATTTCAGTACGGGCGAAGCATGCCGCGCCGCAACGGAACGGAGCGATGTCTGTGCGATCTGCGCATGCGAGATCGTGGCGGAAAGCACGGTTTGTTTTGCGCTTGCACAAAAAGTCCAGGAGCGCCTTGGCGGCGACAATATGCGCGAAATAAAGGAAAGATACGCTTTGCTTCCCTGAGCTTTTTAAGCCAAGCAAATTGCAAGAAGCTCGGGAAAAGCGGGCATACAGACAGATCCGCAGGCCAAAAAAACGAGCCTGCACCAAAGAATGATTAACAGGATAAAAAAATGCAGATCATAGAAGTTCATACAAAATCCCGCCCGAGCGCAGTTTATTGCGGGGAAGGAGCATACGAACAGGCGCGGCAGTTTTTAAAGGATAAAGAAACTTTTATCGTTACGGATACAAACGTGTTCCGTATTTACGGCGAGAAATTGAAAAAAGATTTTCCTGCGGCGGAAATTTGTATCGTAAAAGCGGGAGAATGCAATAAAAATAAGAATACGTTATTTCAGATTTTGGACGAGATGCTTCAAGCGCAGTTGCATCGCAATTCAGTGGTTGCGGCGGTCGGCGGCGGCGTCGTGGGAGACATGGCAGGATTTGCGGCGTCTGTATATATGCGAGGCACAAGGCTCGTGCAGATCCCGACGACGTTGCTGGCACAGGTGGACAGTTCCGTGGGCGGAAAAACGGCGATCGACTATGGCGGCGTGAAAAATGTGTTGGGGGCATTTTATCAGCCGGAATTTGTTTTTTGCGATCCCATGTTTTTGAAGACTTTGCCGCCCCGTGAGATGAAGTGCGGTTGGGGCGAAATTATAAAAACGGGTGTTTTGGACGCAGATATAGGGGATCGTATTCTTAAAAATTCGTCGAAATTGTCGGATATGGCTTTTTTGAAAGATATTGTGGCGGATTGTGTTCGGTTTAAAGCAAATGTCGTGGAACAGGACGAAACGGAGCAGAGCGGACTTCGGAAATGTCTGAATCTCGGGCACACGACGGGGCACGCTCTTGAACTGGAATACGGCAGGCGTTCGCACGGGGAATATGTACTGATCGGTATGTGGCTGGAAAGCCTGATCGCCGAGCGGGAGAAAGTGAGCACGGCAGAAAATTCTCGGCGTGTGAGAGAGCTTGTCGCGCTTGCGGAAAAGAAAATTCCTGTGTTTGAAAACGCCGCTTCGGTTGTAAAATATGCTCTGCTGGATAAAAAGAATTCGGAAAAGGGAATTGTTTCCATGATCTTATCGAAGGCGCGCGGGAAATATACGGAATATACTCTTTCGGCGGATCGGTATGCCGAATATCTGGCAATGCTGCAGGAGAAACGCTCATGAGGATCGAAAACAAGGAAACATTTTGCGGAATTTTCCAAATTCCCGGGGATAAATCCATCACGCATCGGGCGGTCATGTTCAATGCGGCGGCGGAAGGTTGTGCAGTGATCACGAATGCGCTTCTTGGGGAAGATTGTCTTTCGACGATCGCGTGTATGCGTGCGCTCGGGGCGGATATCCGCATGCAAGACGGAACGGTATATGTGAGGGGTACGAAAGAATTTTGCGATGCGGAATGCGATTGCGGAAACAGCGGCACGACGATGCGGCTTCTGATGGGGCTGACCGCGGGCAGAAATATTGATGTTAAATTTACGGGCGATGCATCCCTTTCAAAACGTCCGATGGAGCGGGTTGCCGCGCCTTTGCGGCTTCTCGGTGCGGACGTGGAAACGACGAACGGCACGGCACCCGTATATGTGCGGCGCAGTGTCCTGAAAGGCTGCGAAGTGGATACGAAGGTCGCCAGCGCGCAGGTCAAAAGTGCCCTGATACTGGCGGCGCTCGGCGCGGAAGGAAAGACGACGGTTTGCGAACCGTTGAAGTCGCGCGATCATACGGAGCGTATGCTCGCGGCGATGGGGGCGGACATTCACACGGAAGGAAACCGCGTTACGGTAGGAAAGAGCGACCTGCATTGTGTGGATGTGGATGTGCCCGCCGATATATCGAGTGCGGCGTATTTTATGGCGCTGGGGGCGTTGCTGGGCGAGACCGTCTGTAAAAATGTGGGTGTCAATCCCACCCGCACGGGAATTTTAAAGGTGTTTGACCGCATGAATGTGCGTTATTTTCTGGAAAACGAACGCACGGTATGCGGAGAGCCCGTGGCGGACATACGGGTAAAAAAGTCGGAGCTTCGCGCGGTAAAGCTGGAACGGGATATCATGCCGTCGCTGATCGACGAATTGCCCGTGATCGCGGTGCTCTGCGCGTTTGCGGAAGGCGAAAGCGTGATCCGCGGAGCGGAAGAACTGCGCGTAAAAGAGAGCGATCGGATCGAGACGACGGTAAATATGCTGAATGCTTTGGGTGGCGATTGCAAGACATTGCCGGACGGATTTGTGATCAACGGGAAGAAGAGCCTTCGCGGCGGGATTGTGGATGCGTGTGTCGACCACAGGATCGCGATGAGCGGCGCGGTTGCGCTGACGGCGAGTGAGGAAGGCGGAGAGATCATCGGTGCGGAATGCGTCAATATTTCCTTTCCGCAGTTTTATTCCATGCTTTCCAAAGCGAACTAGCGTCGGATCATGAAATGTCGAAAAAATATGCGGAAATTTTACGGAAAACGGAGGCGGATATGTTAAAACTTGCTTTGATCGGGAAGGATGTTTCGAAATCGGACAGCGCAAAAATGCATACGTTTGATCTGAAAGAAATGGGACGCGGCTGCACGTATGAGCGGATTTCGTTGGCAAAAGAGGATTTTGACAGCTGTGTAAAAAAACTTTTGGCGGAATATGATGCATTCAACGTAACGATTCCGTATAAACTGGATATCATCCCGTACCTGAAAGGATTAAAAGGGGATGCCAAGACGTTCGGCGCGGTAAACCTGGTCAAAGACGGGATGGGATACAATACGGACGGCGAAGGTTTTATGCTGATGATGAAGAACAACGGCATAGAGGTTGAAGGGAAAAAAGTATTGGTGCTGGGCGCCGGCGGTGCAGGCAGGAGCGTGGTAAAAAAACTTTCCGATGCAGGGGCGCAGGTATTCGTCTATGACCTGAAAACGGAAAATGCGCAGGAGCTTCAGCGCGAGTTCGGCAACCTGACGGTTTTAAAGCAGCTTTCCCCGGAAGATTATTTTATGATCGTAAACGTTACGGGTGTAGGGATGCATAAAACGGAAGGCAAATCCCCGGTGGGCGAGGATATTCTGTCGCGTTGTGAAGCGGCGGTCGATCTGATCTATGTGCCCCGCAAGAGTGAATTTTTGCGGATTGCGGAGACGCTCGGGAAGAAGATCGTAAACGGGGAAGGCATGTTGTTTTATCAGGCATATTACGGAGATTGTATTTTGCTGGGGCGTGATCCGGATGCGGCGGAAGCGAAAAAACTGTTTGAGGAATACCGAAAAAAGTTTGCGGACTGAAAGAAAAATTACGAAACGGAAAAAAGGAGAAGGGATCCATGAAACTGCTGATTCTCAACGGGGTGAACCTGAACATGACGGGCAGACGCGAGCAGGGCGTATACGGAACGCAGACGCTGGAAGATATCAATGCGGAAATTGCGGCTTACTGCAAAGCGCGCGGAGCGGAATGTGAATTTTACCAGAGCAATCTGGAAGGAGAGATCTGCACGAAGATACAGACAAGCGATGCGGACGGGATCATTCTGAATGCGGGCGCGTTTACGCATTACAGCTATGCAATCCGCGATGCGATCGCGTCGGTGAATACACCTGTCGTGGAAGTGCATATGTCCAATGTTCACAAAAGGGAAGAGTTTCGGCATAAGTCGGTCATTTCGGAAGTATGCCGCGGTACGATTTTAGGGTTTGGCAAAAACAGTTACATTTTGGCAGCGGAGAGTTTTTTGTTATGAATATTGTACTTTGCGGAATGATGGGAGCAGGCAAGACGACGGTCGGGATCCGCATTTCCGAGCTGAGCGGAATGCGTTGGTATGATACGGACGATCTGATCACACAGCGGTACGGCAGTATACCGGGTATTTTTGAGTTTTACGGAGAAGCACGGTTTCGCGAAATTGAAACGGAAGTTGTCCGAAGCGTGGCGGGAGAAGAGAATTGCGTGATATCAACGGGCGGCGGATGCGTGCTGAAACCGGAAAATTCGGCGGCATTCAAGGCAGGCGGCGGGAAAATAGTCTTTCTGAAAGTGGATATCAATGTATTGTTTGAGCGGACCGGGCATACGGGAGACGAGCGTCCGCTTTTGAAAAACACGACGTTTGAAAAGATGAAACAGCTGCTCGATCAGAGAACGCCTGTCTATGAAGGATGTGCGGATTATACCGTAGACACGAACGGTATGAGCATAGACGAGGTGGCGCGGAATATTTTAAAGAAATTTGAAATTCCCGTGCGGGGCGAAAAATGAGCACGGTTCTGGTTACGGGAGGATCGCGCGGTATCGGCAGAGCAATTTGCGTTTCGTTTGCAAAAGCAGGGTACGATATAGCTTTTTGTTATCAAAAGGATGAAAAGAGCGCGAAAGAAACGCTGGAACTTATCCGAAAAGCAGGCGGAGAGGCGAGCGTATTCTGCTGTGATGTATCGGATGAAAAACAGGTGGAAGAAATGTTTTCTTCCGTGTTCGGGCTGGAAATATTGGTGAACAACGCAGGGATAGCCTCTTTCGGTTTGATCCAGGATATGCCGCTTTCCGAGTGGAACAGGGTATTTTCGATAAATATGACGGGCGCTTTCTTATGCACGCGCGCGGTGATCCCGAAACTGCGAAGCCGCGGAGGTTGCATCATCAACGTTTCTTCCATGTGGGGAGAAGTCGGTGCGTCGTGCGAAGCGGCGTATTCGGCGAGTAAAGCTGCATTGATCGGGTTCACGAAAGCGGCGGCAAAAGAATTGGGGCCTTGCGGGATCCGCGTCAACGCGGTTTCCTGCGGCATGATCGAAACACAGATGAATGCTCGTTTTTCAGCCGAAGAGGTGGCGGCGTTTACGGACGCGATCCCTTCGGGCAGACAGGGCTTGCCCGAAGAAGTTGCTCAGGCGGTTCGCTTTCTTGCCGAAAGCAAATATATAACAGGTGAGATCCTGCGCGTCAACGGCGGCGCAGTGATCTGAAAAAGATATGCTGAGCCTGCCGCCGCACCGAAAAACCGGTGCGGCGGCTAAAATTCTTATAAAAAATTTTCACATAAAAAAAGGGTTTTAAAAGATTTCGTCGAAATTATTATTATACAGGGTTACAGGCCGAAAAAGAGAAGGAAAGGGGGGTAGAGATGCGCCGTTTTGATATCAAAGAGCGTACATATAAAGCGGAAGAAATGTTTCTTTCGGAATATGCCTGCAAATCCAGGGATACCAAGGGCAGAGAACGGGAAGAAACGCCCTGCAATATGCGTACCGATTTTCAGCGCGACCGAGACAGGATCATATACAGCAAAGCGTTTTTGCGGCTGAAGAACAAGACGCAGGTGTTTTTTTCGCCGGAAGGCGACCATTTCCGTACGCGTATGACGCACACAATCGACGTTTCGCAGATCGCTCGTTCGATCGCTCGGTCTTTGGCTTTGAATGAAGATCTGGCGGAAGCGATCGCATTGGGTCATGACTTGGGGCATACGCCGTTCGGGCATGCAGGCGAACGCGTTTTGAATTCGCTGTCGCCGAACGGTTTTTCGCACAATGTGCAGTCGCTTCGTGTCGTGGACGTGTTGGAGAAAGAAGGGAAAGGGCTGAATCTGACCTTTGAAGTGCGCGACGGTATAATAAATCATAAAAAAAGCGGCAATCCTGCGACATTGGAAGGAAAGGCGGTATCGTTGGCAGATCGGATCGCCTATGTGAATCATGATATTGAGGATGCGATCCGTGCCGGACTTTTGCGGTCGGAGGATCTGCCGAAGAAAGAAGTCGCCGTGCTGGGGGCAAGCTCGCGAGATCGGATCAACACCATGATCACGTCTATTTATGAAAACAGTGTGGGAAAGAACCGCGTCGCAATGGGCGAGCGGGAAGCGGAAGCGCTGGAAAATCTGCGGGCGTTCATGTTTGACAAAGTGTATATTACGCCCACGTCCATGAAAGAAGAAGAGCGGGCAAAGCGAATGCTTTCGGGGATGTATGAATATTTCAAAGCAAATAAGGACAGGCTTCCGGCGTTTTATCTGGAGCTTTCCGAGCGGTATCCGCTGGAGCAGGTAATTTGTGATTATCTGTCTTCCATGACGGACAAGTTTGCAATAGCAGTATTCGAATACATCTTTGTTCCGCGCAGTTGGGCGTTGACGGAAAAAGATATTGAGGATATCTGAAGCCTGTCGGGCTGGCAGAATATTTGAAACAGAGGAATGGGGAGTATATGGCAAAGGGACTGGATCCTGAATTTTTGTCGCAACTAAAGAGTAAGAATAATCTTGTAGAGATCGTCGGAAATTATGTTTCGCTGGAGCGTAAGGGCGGAAACTGGTGGGGACGATGTCCGTTTCATCACGAAAAGACGCCGTCGTTTACGGTAAACGAAGAAGGACAGTTTTATCAT
>CASEWU010000169.1 GCA_949291725.1 uncultured Bacillota bacterium | reverse complement strand
ACGCCTCTTGTTTTTACAGTCTGTTTTTAAAATTTTTATAGGAAAAGGAACGGATCTTTTCGATACTGCCGTCTGTTTTCTGCAGATAAATGGCGGGCAGAGGCATTCCGTTGAAGGTATTTGTTTTGACCATGGTATAGAGTGCAATATCTTCAAAAACAAGTTCGTCGCCTTCTTTCAAAGGTGCGTCGAACGAGTACTCGACGATGATATCTCCCGCAAGACAGGTCGGACCGCCCAACCGACAGGTAAAGGCTTTTTCGCCCGGCTTTCCGCTCCCTTGCAGGGGCGGGCGGTAGGGCATTTCGATCACGTCGGGCATATGGCATGCGGCGGAAGCGTCCAAAATGGCAATATCCATACCGTTTTTCATTGTTTCCAGTACACGGGTATGCAGTGTGCCTGCGTTGAGCACTGCCGCTTCTCCGGGTTCGAGATAGATCTGTACGCCGTACTCTTTTTTCAATTCCGTAACAATGCGGATAAGTCTTTCCGCGTCGTAATCCGCGCGCGTGATGTGGTGTCCGCCGCCAAGATTCAGCCACTTCATCTTGTACAGATATTTTCCGAATTTGCCGCAAAAAGCGCGTACCGTTGTTTCTAAATCGTCGCTGTTTTGTTCGCAGAGCGTATGAAAATGCAGTCCGTCGAGGAGGGGAAGTATGCTCTCGTCAAAGTTCGCGAGCGTTGTTCCGAGACGGGATCCGGGTGCGCAGGGATCATAGATCGCGTGTCCTTCCTGCGTGGAGCATTCGGGATTGATCCGAAGCCCGACGGAAACACCCGCCGCTTTGCAAACCGGCGCAAACTTTTTGACCTGCGACGGCGTATTGAAAACGATATGATCACAGATTTTGACGAGCTTCCTTATATCTTCTTTGCGGTATGCCGGGGAAAAGACGTGCACTTCGCCGCTGAATTCCTCTCTGCCGAGCTTAGCTTCGTACAGTCCGCTCGCCGTACTGCCGGCAAGATATTTGGAAAATAAGGGATAGGTCTGGTAGATCGAATAGGCTTTTTGCGCGAGCAGAATTTTACAGCCCGCCCGTTCGGAAACTTCTTTCAGTAAAGAAAGATTTTCGATGAGTTTTTTTTCATCGATCAGAAAATAAGGCGTTTTCATCAGTCAACGAGAGCGGGATTAAAATCTTCTTTCCAGGGCAGACCCCACTTGTTGAGCGCATCCATGAACGGATCCGGATCGAATTCTTCGATGTTGTAAACGCCGGGTTTTGTCCAGGTACCGTTCATGACGAGCATGGCGCCGATCATGGCAGGTACGCCCGTGGTATACGAGATCGCCTGCGAGCCTACTTCTTTGTAGCACTCCTGATGATCGCAGATGTTGTAGAGATAATATATTTTATCTTTTCCGTCTTTTTTGCCGCGGAAGATGCAGCCGATGTTTGTTTTACCCTTCGTGCGCGGTCCCAAAGAAGCGGGATCGGGCAGGACGGCTTTCAAAAACTGCAAGGGTACGATCTCTTTTCCTTCGTAGAGAATGGGCTTGATGGAGGTCATGCCGACGTCTTCCAGACATTTCAGGTGCGTGAGGTAGCTCTGTCCGAAAGTCATGAAAAAGCGGATGCGCTTGATTCCGGGAATATTGAGGACAAGACTTTCGATCTCTTCATGGTGCAGAAGGTACATGTCTTTCATGCCGACGCCTTCAAAATTATATTCGCGTTTGATCTCCATGGGTTTGGTTTCCACCCAGTGCCCGTCTTCCCAGTAGGAACCGTTGGCGGAAACTTCACGGATGTTGATCTCGGGATTAAAATTCGTCGCAAACGGATACCCGTGATCGCCGCCGTTGCAATCGAGAATGTCGATGTAGTTGATCTCATCGAAATGATGTTTGAGCGCATATGCGGAAAATACTCCCGTTACGCCGGGATCGAAACCGCTTCCCAAAAGTGCGCAGATTCCCGCTTCTTTGAATTTTTCGCGGTATGCCCACTGCCATTTGTATTCGAATTTTGCCGTGTCTTCCGGTTCATAGTTAGCCGTATCCACATAGTGCACCTTTGTTTTCAGGCAGGCGTCCATGATTTTAAGATCCTGGTAGGGCAGGGCAAGGTTCAATACTACGTCGGGACGGAATTTTTCGATAAGCGCGACAAGTTCATCGACATTGTCCGCGTTGACCTGCGCGGTGTGGATCTTTGTTTTGGTCGTGCCTTGCAGCTTGTCTTTGAGCGCGTCGCACTTGGATTTCGTGCGGCTTGCGATCATGATCTCGTCAAACGCTTCGCTGTTCTGGCAGCATTTGTGAATGGCAACGGACGCAACGCCCCCGCAGCCGATAATAAGAGCTTTTCCCATAATTCAATACCTCTTTAAAAGTGTTCTGTCTTTTTCGCGCCCGTAAGCGCACGCCGTCTTTCGCTCCTGAACGCTTGCTGTTTTTTACGCCCGAAAAAGTAAGTTTCGGCTTTCCCGCGTTCAAAGAGCGCATATTGAAAAATAATGGCCGATTGAAATATACTTTTGCTTTCCGTCGGACCGCCGTTCAGATTTTGCAAAAAATTCCGAATGTTCAAGTGCCGATCGGAAAAATTTTAAAAAAGATTATCTGCGTTTTGAATGCGCGCCGAGAGTGCGATGAGCATTTCTCGGACGATTTTGCAGGCGACCGCCGTGGAGGCGCCGCTCTGGTCATAATGCGGGGACAGTTCGTTGACGTCTGCCGCCACCACGTCGAGGGCAGAGCAGGCTTTGGTCAGAGCGCCGCGGAGCGCATCAAATGTTACGCCGCCCGGTTCGGGAGTTCCCGTGCCTGGGAATACGGAAGGATCCAGAACGTCCAGATCGACCGTAATATATACGGGTTTTCCCAGCAGATCGCTAAGCGTGTTTTCCAGTCCGTCCAGATCGAATTTATGCGTAAAGACATGATCTTT
>CASEWU010000168.1 GCA_949291725.1 uncultured Bacillota bacterium | reverse complement strand
TGGGCGGATGCGTTGGAGAGCGATGCTTATCGTGCGCGGCAGACTGGTGCATCCACAATTATACCGGGACTTTCTTATTCAAGCAATTATACCACGGTTTATTACAGCAAAGCTGCGGTTCTGGATGTGTTGGGGGATGATCCTATCGTATCCGAAGACGGAACGATCGATAATTCCAAGATCACATGGGAATGGCTGCTGAATGCGTTGGAAACGGCTAAAAATTCAGACAAGAATTTTACGAATCCTTTTGGAGTTTCGACCAGTCTGCAATCCTTCGGAACGGACAGTTTTACAATAGGTTCTGTCATTATCGACACCTATCTTGATCAGTATTTCAGGGATTATCTGGAAGAAGTTCACTCACAGGAAGGTGATTACAGTTATATTTCATCGGTGGATTCGGTCTGGGAATATGATCCGAACAATGCTTCTTTGGATTTGCCCAATTCTTATACATACAATATGAACCGTGTCGTAGATACATATTTCAATCAGACCGGATACAATCCGTTGTCGGAAAGATACGAAGAGCTGATGGAAAATTTGTACCAGCTGTTCTCGTATTGCGACAATGAAGCCGGTTACAACGACGTGTTCAATCGCTTTAATGAAACGATCATCACGTATGAAGATAAGGGCGGAACGTATTCGGATATGAAGCTCTTCTATGTAGAAGATCTTTCCTATATCCGTACGTATCGCGATGCGTTTAAAACGACAAATTCCAGCGGCGCAACCGTTTATCCGACAGCCGAACAGATCGCGTCGGAAATTGGCTGGTTCATGTTGCCGGCAATCAGTTCCGATCTGGAAGGGGTTGCGGACAATGTACGTCCGAACGGCGGTCCGAATGAAAACTTTGGCGTTCTTAGTACGGGGGAGCAGTCTGTAGATGAGATCGCTGTGGATTTTCTGCGTTATCTTTTCTCTCCTGACGGGCAGGCGGCTATTTATGCAAGCTATGAGGCTTCCAATTATGCGCCTATCAATATGAGACAGCTGGTCAAAAATGTCAGCATTCCTGAAAGCATCGACTATACGGACCTGGTCAGTGTGGAAGGAGACTGTTCCAACAACCCTTACCGTATTTTCGGAAAAGCCACAGGCCTTTCGACGATCACGATCGGAAGCAGCGGCGAGTATGTTACGGAAAAAGTGGCGGAATTGTTGTCTGCATATTTCAGAGGCAGTGATTCGGATTGGTCAAAGCAAGGCGCAAATATGTTTGATATTATCAAGTCCGGATTCTCAAATTATGCAACCGAAAACAACTTTATTTATACAGATTATACGCAGGCAGCGTCCGCGACAAACAATCTGGTCAATTCGCCGTATTCTTCTGTAAGCTGAGGTACTGAAGTGAAAAAGATTTTGTCTTTGATCCTGGGTATTCTAATTCTTTTCACCGTTGCCGCCTGCAATGGCGGCACGGCGCGGAAGATATCGTTATCCGGAACACTTGCGGAGTCGGATGACTATTCGACAGGGTTTCTCCGGACAACTGCAACGGATGACTACGGAAGAAGTTTTGGTGAAGTGGATGGTTACAACGGGAACGTGGTAGGAATTTTTTATTTCCTGTGGCTGAGCCAGGCATCCGTTACGACCAATGTGGATTCGTATATAGCAGACGGAAATGTGGAGGCAACGCTTACGGGCGATGAAGTAGGGCTTGCGCCGACTTTCACGTACTGGGGCGAACCGATGTATGGGTATTATCAGGTAGAGGATGAATGGGTCGTGCGTAAACATGTCGAGTTGTTTATAAATGCGGGACTGGATTTTATCTGCTTTGATTGTACCAACAATGATTATTATCAGGCGGCGGCGAAAACTGTTCTGGACGTATTGCTCGAATATGCGCAGATGGGATACGATGTGCCGCGGGCAATGTTCATGACGAATACGAATTCCTCACTGATGACGGAGAATATATACAATGCTTTTTACCGTCGGGATACGTATGATTCGATATGGTTTTACGGAAACGGGGATAAGCCCTGGATCATAGCTGATTATGTGGGTTCGGATCAGGCGGTAAAAGATCGTTTTTATTTCAAAGGCGCACAGTGGCCGAATTCAACTTATAATGAAGAACAGTTCCCGTGGATCTCGTGGCATTATCCCCAGGAAACGTATAAGGACGCTGAGAACGATTACACGATCATGAATGTATCGGTTTCGCAGCATACGGGCATCGGCGGCGGATACAGCGATGCAAATGTTTCGGGAATCAATTTCTCCATTTCGGGACTGTTTGCTCCTTACAATTACGATACTTTGTCAGAAGAACTGCGAGCGAACTATTCGCAAGAGGACGCGCTTCGGTTTTACAATTACAACTGGGGCAGAGGATATTCTCACGAAACGGGTGAGAACAGTTATGATGATGCGCTGAAAAATACGAATTTTGAACAGCAATGGGACAGCGCGCTGGAAAATGAAGATGTAAACCTGGTGTTTGTTACCGGCTGGAATGAATGGATCGCACAGAAGCAGAGCAAAGATCCGCTGTTGGGAAGTTCTTACGGATATTTTGTGGATACATTCAGTATGGAGTTTTCGCGCGACATTGAAATGATGAACGGCGGATATCTCGATAACTGCTATTTGCAGCTGGTTGCCAATGTACGCGATTTTAAAGGAAACGGTACGCAGTCGGCCCGAAACAGCGATGTGGATAACGGTACGGATCTTTTCGATCTCAGTAATTGGGAAGGGATAGTTTCTTACCGAGATCTTGTAGGGGAAACGGAGCCGCGTGCGGCGCTCGGAGCAGGCGGAAATTATTATACGAACGATACGGGCCGCAATGATATTGAGGAGATCCGCGTAGCATCGGACGGAGAGTATTTGTATTTCCTGGTAACGACAGTGGACGATATTACCGAAAAAACGCAAAACGATACGCGCTGGATGAATGTCTATATCGGAGTAGAGGGTCAGGAAGGCGGCTGGAACGGATTACAATATGTGATCAATCGTTCGCTTGACGGAACAACGTCATCGTTAGACAAAATTGAAAACGGGGCTTACAGCTCGGCAGGTACCTGTACGACGATCGTATCCGGAAACAAAATGTTGGTGCGTGTGGCAAAAAGTGATCTTGGCATCAGCGGAAGCGAGTTCGGTATTCAATTCAAAGTTGCAGATAATCTGCAAAAAGATTTTGATATAACGGATCTCTATACAAACGGTGATTGTGCGCCGATCGGCAGGATCAATTACAGTTATTACAACGGCTAAGGAGGGAAGAATGAAAAAGACGTTAAAGCGAATTGCAGTTCTTCTGATGGCATTTCTGTTTGTTTTCGGTATGTTTTCAGGTTGTGCTTCCCAGACGCCGGGAGGCGGCGGGGGAGAGCAGACGGAAGAACCGGATGATCCTTTGGGGAACCCTGGAGACGGCGACGAGTCGTATTCGTACGGTGAAGACTGGGCAGATCCGTATGATGAAGCATATACGCAGTCATTGCTGTCTATGGGTGAACAGCAATTCACCCTTTCGCAGATCGGTGGAACGGACGGAGCTGGCAGAAGTGTAAATGCACACGGAAAATTAAAAGAGTCGTCAAAATATGTCGGCATCTTTTACTTCCTCTGGTTGGGTACCGGATTCAACGGTATCTATGATATTTCCGATCTTTTGGAAAAAGATCCTGCTTTGGCAACGGATACGGTCAAGAATCCGCTTTGGGCGTTGCCGGGTTCGCAGTATTATGATGCTTCCGTATCACCGCAAACCGCATTCCATTATTTTGAAGAGCCGTTGTACGGATATTATAACTCGGAAGATCCGTGGGTGATCCGCAGGCATCTGGAGCTTCTGACAATGGCGGGAGTGGATTTCCTGTATCTGGATTTTACTAATGCCGGACTCAGCGGAGATTCAGTGATCAATATATATCAAAAGCAGGCTTATGCGCTGCTCGATGAGATCTTGAAAATGAAACAGCAGGGTTATGATGTGCCGGAAATCGTGCCGATGGTTTGCAATCCTTCTACAGGCGGCGGAACACAATCGATCACGAAAATCGTGGAATGGGTGTATGAAAATTACTACGCGTATGATAATTTCAAATACAAAGACTGCTGGTTCACGGCAGATGAAACGCGAAACCCTTCCCGTAAACCTTTGCTGGTCTGTTACAATTTTGATGAAAGCTATCTAACAAACCAGGCGGTAGCAGACGCATTTTGGATCCGGAAAGTGGTGTGGCCGACGGCTGTTACTTCGAGCGATTACGAAAACGGATTCCCGTGGATGGACTATTCGCTGCCGCAGCAGAATTATAACGGGATCATGAACGTTTCGGTGGCGCAGCACCTGAACGGGAATTGGTCTTCGGAGGCTTATTTGGCGCGTTCGCGTAAAAACATGACGTATAAATACCGCGGCCGCAGCGCACTGTCTTCGCAGCAATATGCGTACCAGTCGGACAGCACGGAAGAAGCGGTTTACGGGCAGAATTTCAGCGACCAGTGGTACAACGTTATAAACTATGAGGGCGAAGATGAAGTCTGGATGGTGACGGTAACGGGTTGGAATGAATGGGTAGCTCAAAAGCTGAACAACAATGGTGCCGACTCGTATGCAAACTTTGTAGATACATTCAATGTGGCGTTCTCGAGAGATATTGAGATGATGCGCGATGACGACGGTTATGCAGATAATTTCTTCATGCAGCTTGCGACGAATATCCGTGACTTCAAGTACGAAACAGCTGAGAAAAGCTCATCTGCGGCAATGTGGAAACGTCAGACTCTCAATTATGCAGATCCCGCGGCATGGGATAGTGTTCAGGCAAAATATTTGGACTTTGTATCCGATGCGCAGGCTCGTAATTACGCAAGTGTGGCAAATGTTTATACGTATACGGACGATTCAGCGAGAAATGATATTTCCTATTTGAAAATTGCCAACGACTCGGAATATCTTTATGTTCTGGTTGCGGCCGATAACGACATAACGAATTATACGTCCGGAGATGAATGTTGGATGAATCTTTATATTTCTACGGGTGCAGACGGTGGCTGGGAAAATTATAACTTTGTTATCAATCGTAAACCTTCCGACGGGAAGACATCGATCGAGGCGCTTTCCGTAGATGCAAACGGCAAGATCCAAGCGGCGATGCTTTCAGAACAGGCGGATTATTCGGTGAACGGGAAGTTTATTTCTTACAGAATTCCGCTCAGCGCTCTGAAAGTTACGAGTGCGGATGAAATTCAGATCAAAGCCTGCGATAATATTTTTGCAGTCAAGGCGACGGAAGAAAATGACGGCGTAGGCGTGTATTCGTTCGGAGATGTAATGGCGTTTTACTGCGGCGGCGATTCTGCCCCGATCGGCAGGTTAAATTATACCTATCGTATGGCATATTGAGCGATTAAGGGACGTCTGTCCAGGCGGCGTTCTGAAATATAGTTTAAGGAGGAATTTATGACAAACGTATTAGCAAAATCCAGAAAATGGATCGTAAGTTTTCTGGCTGTAGTGGCATTGCTGTTCAGTATTATCGGAACAGCCATGATTTGCGGCAATGTGCCTTCCGTTTCGGCTGCGGAAAGTGAAGGCGGATCTTGGAAAAATTACAACGACAAACAGACTTATATTGCTTCGGCAGGGTTGACAACGATTTCCAATGAGTCGGGCGCTATCGTGGTAAACCAGGAAAATATTCTGGACAGTGAAAATAACACGGTTCGGTTCCAAATGATCGTCGATAAAAGTTCGGCTTGGTCAGGATTCGGTTTTCTGAACGGATTGGAATCTGACACGGGAGAGGGGCTCACCAGCTGGAAAAACTTCTCATGGGCAAGCAATCAGGGAGGTATCGACGTCGCAAACCATATTATTATTCAGGATACGGCAGGACAAACGTATCCGAGTCCGAATGTCGGTGTTACCGGTGTTCCTGTCCTTTCGGATTACCTGAAAGAGGTAGAGATCCATATCGGTACAGGTGAAGGCGGCGATGTATCGTATATCAAGATCGGCGGATCTCAGTTAGGGCTCGAAGGTTCGGGCGGTTCTGCGATCGCGTCCATTACCGAAAGCGATTTCCCCAACGGGTGTTATTTTATCTTCCACATTAACCTGGATGCGTCGAGCAGTCGGTTTATCGGTTTCACGGAATACAATACACCGGTCGTTACTTCTTTGAGTGATGAACTGAAAGAACAGATCCCGCAGTATGATCCTTCGCTGATTTCGGACGGATTGCAGGTTACTGTTGCAAACCTTGCGGATAGTTCTTCCGTTACGGTTGAACTGAACGGGACAGCGGTTGATTCACAATATTATACATTGAATGCAGATACGGAAACGACAGCAACTCTGACGATCAAAAAGGAATTTTGGTCGGGCGTCACGTTCTCGGCGGAAAATTATCTTTCTATAACTTCCTCTAACGGCAGTGCAGTCGTTGTTTTGGATATTTCAACGGGCGTAGCTCCTACGTGGGCAGGGGATGATTTTATAGTCATCGATGAAATCGGAGATACTTCGTTTGTTTTCAACAGCGTTTACGATACCTATACAGCGGAATCGCTTCTCGTAAAGAGCGGTATCTACAAGGGAGGTTCTCTTTCGGAACTGACAGCCGAAGAAAATTATACGCTGAGCGCTCCCGAAAAGCAGGCTGATGACAGTTACAATTATACTTTGACGATCAAAAACTCTTATCTGGAAAGCGTACTCGGAACTTACTATGGCAGATATTTCCTGATTTCTTTCGGTACAAATTCTTTGGAAGCGTCGCTTTATCACAGACAGGCAACGGAAGGCTGGGTGGTACGTTCCGTTGATTTGGCAGAAGGCGGGCAGTTAAGTGTTGATGATTACTATACGTCGGGAACTTTCCGTAACATGGGTGCATCGGTTCTTTCGACCAGAATTTATTATAACCAGGGTCTGGATGTTACAAAGCCGATCGTATTGGAATTCAGAGGAATCCCTACGACAACGACTTGGGCTATGTTGCAAGTTTCCGACAGTCTGAAGACGATGGATTACTTCTCCGATAACACAGCGGCAGAAGCTGTAATACAGGCGTTGTTCTTTGGCGAAGGCAGAACAGATATTCAGAAGTTTACGGGATTCAGTATCGGCAGCAGCGAATCGACAAATGCAAATTATACAGCTTCTTCCATGAAAGGTATCGTAATTGAAATGTATTTCGGCGAAACGGCGGAAGAAGGATACTTTAAGATCAATGGTACGAGTTGCGGAAGTTTGGCGGTATCGCAGGCAGATTTTGAAGATGGTAAAGCCTACATTGGTTGGTTTATCAATGATACGGTGGGAAATTACAATTTTACACTGAACAGTCATGTGAATTCCGTGGCTATATCTGAACCGCTTGCTGATTCGGCATACGCAATGGATCTCGCAAAAGCAAATGATTTTTCTTTGAAACTGATTAACGTCAATGAAACCGGTGATATTACCGTTTCTGATAATGCTGGCAATACTTTGGTCAAGGGTACGGATTATACGTATGATACGGCTACCGGAACGTTGACTTTGAAGGCGTCTTATTTCGGTAGAATCGATTTTGCGAAGAGTTCGGTCATCTCTGTGTGGGACAACGTAAATAAAAACGGAACGCAGTTTTCCATGACATATTCTTCTTCGAATATGCAAGATTCCTCCGTCGCATTTGTGTCGACGGGTTCGATTGCGGATGCAGTGTTCGAATTGAGCGGCGTAAGCGAAGTCTCAATGGTGCTGGATGCGGAAGGAAATACCCTGGACGCTTCTATGTATACATTTGAAAACGGTAAGCTGACGATCAAAAAAGACGCGATTGCCGACGAGAGTGGCGTTACTGAATTTATGGCAGTAAGCGGTGCAGAATTGTATCCTTGTTATGTTTATGCCGCGGCATTTGAAAACGGAGGCGCTCAGACTTCCGGCGCCGGTTCGGTTTCTGTTGCTGATGGAACGTATTCGGTCAAAGGAGATGCTTCTTATATATTGATGCAGTCTATGAGCTTTGATAAAGGTGTTACATTCCTGGTCGATTTCAGTTCGATCCCCGGTTATTATCAGAACGGTAATGGGGCGCAGGCCGGTTATGTGACGTTTGAGTTTTATGATCCGTACAGCGGATACACCTTCTCTTACAGTTTATACTGCAACTACGATGATGATTCGATTACGGCAAATTACACGGCACTCTTTGAATCTTATAGCATGACGGATTCCGAAGGAACAGCGGTTATTATTCCGATGACGAGGACGATCAACATCAGTAATGGTGAAAATCCTTCTGCGCTTGGGGTGCATCAGATCGTGTTCTCTTACGAAAACGGTGTTATGACGATCACGGTAGATACCGCACGTTCCACAACGGTCACTGATCTTGGAATATTCAATACAAGTGCGAGTGTATGTACCGTATCTGTTCCTGCCGGTACAGCCGATGGAGGAATGGAGCTGGAGCTGAATTACTATGAAGGTACGGAAGTTCCCGATGGCGGAGATACGGAAGAACCTGGAACTGATCCGGATGGAGGCGAGGATAAGCCCGGAACTGACACAGACGGGGATAAGGATGACGGCAGCACAAACACAGGGTGCAGCGGTATGGTATCTGTATCCGGTATTGTAATGGGTATTGCGGCCGCAACGCTTGCTGTAGTCGCTATGGCAAAACGGAAACGTCAGGAATAAAATTACGGACTCGAGTAAAAAAAGAATGCCGTCTGAAATGTTTTTTCTGACAGGCAAAATAAGGTTGCAATGTTTATGAAGCGGTTCATTGGTTTTTCGTTCAAAAAAAGAGATATTTGAAACAGGTTGGTCATCTTGCTTAATATAGTCGGTGGCGAAACACAGGATATCAATTTTTAGAGACCGGTGTAGGACAAGTAATGACATTTACAAAAAGGATAAAAATGCAATAAATGTTTGCCTATCTTTCATGTTTTGAAATCTTTAGAATGTAGGTAAATTACACAGAACCACTTTTCCGAAAATCGGAATAGTTCAAATTTGTATGGTTTCTGTTCACCACCTTAAACCTAAATTGAACATCTTGAAAATGGTGTTTGATTTAGGTTTTTTCTTTTTGTACGGAACAGAACGGAGTCGCGTTTAAAGAATAAAATGGGTTTTGTAGAGAGTGCAAAGCATTTTCGCAAAAATTTTTTTGCGAAAATGCTTTTGGCAGTGGTTTATACAGCGAAAGGCTTTTGACGAGAGTCGGGGCGTGTTGTTGTGGCGATGAAAGTGTGACACTAAAAAATTTTTTTCGGAACTAATTTTGCAGAGCTTTTAAACGCAATCTTTAGCCAACATAGACCCGCCACCCCGAAAGGCGAAAATGCGGGCGCACGTTAAAGTTACGCCCGCTTTTTGTCTTGTCTAAGACACCCACTCGCTGAGCGAGTGGGTAAAGGGTTTAAACTGTGGATAAAAGGAAACTCCTGTAATACAATTGGAGCGACAGGCAATCGCAAAAAAAGTAAAACAGGAGGTCTTATGAAAGACATAGATAGTTTAGCACATACGAAGTGGCGGTGTCAATACCATATTGTGTTTGCACCGAAATATCGAAGGCAAATTATATACGGAAAGTATAAAGAGGCAATAGAAAAGATATAGCGAAGGATATGCGAACGATGCAAAGGAGTAGAAATAATAGAGGCAAACGCGTGTGAATATCATATCCATATATTGTTAACGATACCGCCAAAACTGAGCGTTAGCAAATTCGTAGGGATACTTAAAGGGAAGAGTGGTCTAATGATATTTGACCAATTTGCCAAATTGAAATACAAGTATGGGCATCGGCATTTTTGGTGCAGGGGCTATTATGTTGACACGGTCGGGAGAAACAAAGAGGCGATAAAAATATATAGCAAATTAATTGCAAGAGGATAAGTTAAATGAACAAATGAGTATGAAAGAGTACATCGACCCGTTTACGGGTGAGCTGATAAAAGAAAGCAAATAAAAGCAGCCACCCAAAGGTGGCCGCTGGAAAAATGTTGTGATTGCCAGGAAATTCGGGCACGAATAGTGCCGCCGGTACCATGCGCTTGCTGCGCCTAATCAAGCCACCGGCTCAGCCAGTGGTACTTGATTTACAACTTTTTAGGCAGATCAACGACAGCGCAGAACCACTTTTCCGAAAATCGGAAAGTCAGGTTCGAATTTGTATGGTTTCTGTCCACCATACGATACCCAGTCGAACTTATTTGTCAATGGCAAAGAGTTTTGGCTGGGTATTTTCTTTTCAGAAACAAAATAGTCTCTGTCCCTTTTTCGGATGTTACTCTCCGAAATTTTGCGGGTTCGTTGTGGCTATCGTAGCACAGTTCTCGCAGAAGTCAACGCGAAAAATTATCGCTTATAACTCTCATATTCCCTCTAAACCATAAGCCGAGCAGGTTGTCCTGTTCGGCTTTTTCATGTACTGAATTATCTGTACTCCCACGCAATAATTTTTCGTTTTCCGTTGACTTCTGTTACAAGTAAGTTTTCATAATTTCAGGATACCTCGCCCGGTGCTCCTCCGCCGCTGTCGAACCCGGCAGAAAAATTTCGGAGGTGTATCGAAAATGGAAATGTTGGTGACAAAGTTCTCAAAAGGAAAGTATCGCAACGAGGGAGAATTATTCTCCGAGCCTATCTCAAAGGACAACGTAAAACTCATGGGCGAGATGATTGCTTTGCAGGCATTGCGTACCGTGAAAAAGTTTGATTTGAAAATCGCAGACAAACTCTATATCGGTCTGATAAAGGACTTGCATCATATAAACGAGATAGATTATACCGTATCGGACGGGTACGATTGCGCCCAGACCGCCATATGCTTCCTGTATCAATTCATGGGCAGGAACGTATATGATACCTACGGCAAAGACCGCATCGGAAAAGAAATCACAATAAAACACGCCTGCTACCGTGAAATCGACAGGTTCATCGATAGTTTGCGCAACAGACCGGACAGGCATAAGCAGGTCGAATACATAGACTTTACGAACTACAAAGCATTGCCAATGGATCCGGTAAACTGCTTTGAGAAAGAACAGGACGATTACAGCAAAGCGGACGCGCTTATGGACGCCATGCATCTGACAGAGAAAGAGAGGGAAATGCTGGAATATTACATGAGCGGCTGGAAACGCTCTGAAATTGCAAAAATTCTCTGCGTGACGAAATCGTGCATGGATTACCGTAAACTCCGCATCCGCTACAAATACCGCACCTATATCGGGCAATTTTGACAACAAAAAATATTTCATATTAAAGCCGTAATCGAAGAGATTGCGGCTTTTTCACTATAAAGCATTGCCTTTTAAGCGCTTTTGTGCAATACTAATCGAGGTAAAAGTTTGTAGAAAGTTTCTTTTTTGATCTTAAACATTATGAGCTCAAACTGTAAAGAGCTGCGCTTTTTTGTTAAATAAAACCCGCGGATGATCCACGGGCAAAAAAGTTTCAATATAGGTTGAAATAAAAACATCTTTTGGCAAAATAAAATTACGACCTAATAATTTCACTGCAAGAAATAAAAGAAAGCCGTCTACTCGGATGTCATAGATCGTTTACTACATTTATCACACAGTTTCATGTTAATTGTTCCGCTATAGTCGCTCAACCGCACACTTGACGTATCTTGTAAGAAATTATTTATAAAAGGATAGTTTTCTTTAGCAAGTTCCCCAATCGACTGAATTTGTGGCCCGCAATGAATCTTCATTGATTTATAGACTTTATCAGGTATCCCTAATGTTACAACAAATTGAAAGCCTGTATTTACACATTGCTTCACTTTATCCGCCGCTTCATTGATCAATTTTACTAATAATCTCGTTTCTTTTTCATAGTACCAAATCAGACCTTTCAGAAAACCTTTATTGTGTTGTTGATATTTTTCAAATTCTTCGTGAGATAGTTTGTAGTTGGCGCTGTTGTTGTATTTCAGAGAAATTTGTTTTTCTGTTTCTTTATAATATAAAACATCTCGAAATTCATACTCCATAGTTGTATTTAATTGCAAATCCATAATGGGCTCAAGCCCGTTATCGGATAGCGAACATACGTAAAGTTTTATAATTATATCGAACAGTGAATGAAGTAGCTGTTCGGTATATTTTTTTTACGGAGGACAGCGAAACAATGAAAAACGGAACGGAAAAGTACATTGAAACGGTCGCGTATCTCGGCAAGTTGTACGACTTTACAAACGAAAAACTTTTCAGCGGTGAGCTGAAAAAGCCCGTTATTACGGTACAGCGCGACGAACGTAACAAAACGAATGGTTGGTGGTCGGTCGGCAAGGTGTGGAAATGGAAAGACACTGTGCCCGCAAATTGTGGCTCTTGCGAAGTTGCTATGGAGTGTTACGAAAATCCTAATTCTCCGAAGTTCACCGATTGCAAAGAAGTTGTTGAGTGTGAAGAACACGAACTGAACATGACGGCACAACAGCTTAACCGTCCTATCAATGAGATCGCGGCAACGCTCATTCACGAGATGTGTCATCAGTTTGCGAGCATGAACAATATGCAAGATTGCTCCCGCTCTGGAACGTATCACAACAAACTTTTCAAGAAAATTGCGGAAACGCACGGCTTGAAAGTTGAGTGTGTCCCGCAAATTGGTTGGTCGCATACGGAATTGACGGAAGAAACGGCGGCAATGATAAACGAGTTTGTCGCGGAAAATCCTGCAACGGTAATTTATCGGTTGCCCGTGGTGAAAGGTCAGACGGTGAAAACGTCGTCCACACGCAAATATGTTTGCCCTATCTGCGGGCAATCGGTGCGGGCGACAAAGCAAGTGAATATCATTTGCGCCGATTGTGACGCGCCTATGCACGAGGAAGATTGAAAAATGTTGCTTGACATTGACGCGAAAGAATTTGAGAAAATGGCGCGGGCGGGCTTTTTTGAAAATGTCCGCTTGCGCGCTCAATCCTTGGAAACGGTGCGGGAACGGTGCAAGGCATTAGGGCTTGTTCCCGTTTCCGCAACGGTCTATCGATTGGGCGAGACGTGCCGCACTTCTGCGACAGATATTTATTACAACGTATTTCGCACGGCAAGCGGATTTTGGCTTGTACGGCAGAAAAATAAAACGGAAAAGGACGGTAACGGAAAATGAACGAACAGGAACGGAAGCAAATTTTCGGTGATTTGGAATATAAGTTGTTACAAGTCGATTATCGCGGCAAGCCGTTGAAAGCGGTAACGGGTTTGCGCGGTATGGTAAAACTGTGGGCATAGCAGAATACGAACGGAAAGAAAGTTTCTTATATTGCGGACAATACGGGCAAGGTTGTAATGATCGTCAAAGGCAACGGCACAAACTTCCCCGATGTACTTAAAGGCGCGGAAGTGCCCGACGATTTGTATTTGACGGAAAGTTAAAAGCATAACCCGAACGCAGTAAATAAACGGCGAACGCAAGCGGGGAAACCTCCGCCCCGCTTTTATGGGAATGAAAGGACAATGTGTTTTCTCTGGGACAAGAAAAACAGCGGGTTTAATTCCCGCCATTCCCACCATTCCGTAAGGAAAAAATAAACGGGTGGCGACCTATCGCCAAGGGAGATTAAACTAAAATCATGGCAAAAGAACAGAACGGAACGGCGGTTGCAACGGAAACAATGAACGGCAATCTTGTGTTGGTGCGTGAGCCTATCAACGGCAAGGACGGCAAACAGCTGACGACGAAAGACGGACGACCTTACTATGCGTATATTGTGCGCGGTCTTATCCGTGGGCAGGAAAAGAAAGTCGATTTTGTGCCGAAGGACATGGGCGGATATGAGCCTTTGGACATTCTTTTCGACATTGCACCGAAAGCGGAGCTTATCATGCGCGATGAGGTTATGGCGAACGCCGACGGGAGCAAAACGCAGTACACAGCATACACGGCACAGGTTACGGACGAGGACGGCGAAATTTGGGAATGCGGTGTAAAGCCGCAACGTGACAGCGACAAAGCACTGTTGAAATTTATGCTTATCTGTTTGCATAAGAAAACCACGCCTGCGGCGTGATTGAAAGTGCACTTTCAAGGGGTGGAAAAATTCCGCCCCTTTCGGTCTATCCTTTTAGATTGCAGAGGCAAAAAAAAGGAACATGACCTATGCGGCAGAGAGCGTTTTTCAGCTATACAATGCGCCGAACGAAAAGCAACCCCGAAAAGGTCTATCCTTTTGAGTTGCTTTCGGCGGGGCAAAAGGATAGCGGAAAATGCGGGCTGTCAAGTACACCGTGGAATAAAAAGCAATGCCAGCGTGTCGCTTGCGATCACCCGGCTTTGCGGTTTATGCCGCGAAAGGTACTTTACAGACAGCAAGCGAACGGTGAGTAAAAACGAAAAGCGAGGTACAGAAAGTGAAAGGTTTTATCGAAGTCACGGACTATGACGGCGGCATAAAAGTATTGTGTCCCATTCAAAAAATAACGGGTATCGTTTGCGACGGTGACGGCAGTGTGTTTATTGAAATGGGCACAGACAAAGGCGGCGAGTCGTCGGGTATTCTTGTGTGTGAAAGTTTCGACGTGATCAAAGCCAAAATCGAAAAATGCGAGGTGTAAAATTGGCAACGATCATCAACACAAAAAACGGCAAAAAGGTTGTTCTGCTCAATCCCGCCGAACGCTCAAAGCGTTATGCTCGGGAATTGTCGAACGGCAGGAAACAAGACGGAACACCGCTTACAAAAACCGAAGCGGCGTTTCGCATGGGCGTTCTGAATGAGCGCAAAACACAGGCAAAAATTTTCAACCGTAAACACGGTTTGAAAGGGAAATCAAGGAAAAAGAGGTAAACGGAAATGGCAAAATCGGCATTAAGCAAACACAAAGCGTCGGATATGGTGAAATGGGTTATCACGTTTCTGCTTCTTCTCGGACTGATCGCTACTACGGTAACGCTGTTCGTGAAATTAGACAGGCAGACAACGGTTACGGAAATCGGCGCGGAAGCATATGTAATCGGCACACTTGACGACGAGGGCGCAAAAGCGGACGGCGATACGTCCATTGTGACGCGTAATGCGGTGACGACGGACGGACTGAAAGTTGAAATCGCAGACGACGCGGACGTGACGTACACGATTTATTTCTACGGCTCGGAAGATGAGTTCATCTCCAAAACGGACGCGCTGACGGAAGATTTTGACGGTAGCGCAATTCCCGAAAATGCGGAAACGGCAAAAGTCGTTATTACCCCCACCGCAGACGAGGACGGCAAAGTCGATTTGACGGAAGTTCTCGGCTATGCGGGGCAAGTGACGGTAACGGTAAACAGGTAACGAGGTGTAATAATGGCATACAGAAATAATTCGAGTAAATTTTGGACAGGTTTTCTTGCCGTTCTGCTTGTGCTTGTAATAGCGGGTGCGGCGGCGTTGGTCGGTGTGCTGTCGGACGGTTTCAAGGATTGGAGCAAGTTCCAACCCGATGAAGAACAGACGCAAGAGGGCGGCGCGGTTATTGAAGAGGGCGAAAGCAATGGCATAAAACTTATGTCGGCAAAGATTTCCCCCGAAAACTATGACGAGTACGGTATTTCCCCTATGGCGGAAACGGCGTATCAGCTGACGGCGACTATCACGCCCGACAACGCCACGAATAAGGCGGTCGATTGGACGATTGCGTTTGTCAATGCGGAAAGCGAATGGGCGACGGGCAAGACCGTTACGGACTATGTGACCGTAACCCCGACGAGCGACGGCGCATTGACGGCGAATGTCGAATGTCTGCAAGCCTTTGGCGAACAGGTGCGCGTTACGGTCACGAGCCGCGACAATACGGCGGTCAAGGCAAATGCCACCGTCGATTATACGGAAAAACTTTCCGCAGTCAAGGCGACGTTCGGTTCTACCGTCCTCACGAACGGCATGACGAAATCGTTTGATTTGGACGCAAGCGGTCAACCCGCCGAAGTGTGGACTTTTGACTACACCACTTCCGCACATACGATTGCAGACGAATATACTACCACGGTGAAAATCTCCTTTGCGGACGGCGTTTCGGCAGTCGAAAGCGCGGTCGGCGTTGAGTTCACTTGGGCAGGTGAAACGATCACGAGCGGTATGCCCTCTTTCGATAAAACTTTCTTTGACAAAGTTTTTGTAACGGAGAGCGGCGCGGTATCGTCGAACCCCACGCAGTACAACAAACTTGTGTCGGCTCTGTCGGCTGGCGTAACGCTCTTTGAAGTGGAAGTTTCCACGACGGGTACATATGGCAATAAGACGGACGTTTACGAAGTCAAGGTCACTTCGGACGGTTTGAATATCCGTGTTGAGGGTATTGAACTTGGCGATACGTCGATTATATTCTAATCGAAAAGCAGAGAGCGGGAAAACCCGCTCTCTCCCCGAAAGGGAAAGGAGATTAAAAGAATGGAAAGAAATAACGAACAGTTAAAAAATGTATGGAAACCACTGTGTCTTGTGTTGGCGGTGTTACTTGCCCTTTCGTGGGTGTTTTTCGGCTTTCTGTATAGTAACGGGAACGTGTCGTTTGATTTGAAAGCCGAACAGCCGAAAATGACAGCAGAAAGCGGCGCAATCGTTGGCGAGAGCGTCGGCAACGGCGTTACCGTCAAATCGGCAAAAATTCCCGTTTCGGAGTTTGCGGCTTATGGTGTTTCTCCTCTTGCAGAGGCGGCATATACCTTGACGGCAACTATAACTCCGTCGAACGCCACAAATAAGGCTTTGGATTGGAGCGTGGAGTTCGTCAACCCCGAAAGCGCGTGGGCGAACGGCAAGACCGTCACGGACTATGTGACTGTAACGCCGACAGCGGACGGCGCGTTAACGGCGAACGTTGCTTGCTTGCAAGATTTCGGTGAACAAATTAAGGTGTCGGCTACGAGCCGCGATAATCCCGCTATTTCGGCGAAATGTACCGTGGATTATGTTGCACGCGTTACGGATTTGACAGTAGAACTCCGCACGGGCGGTTATGAGGGAACGCTTGTAAGTAGTTCAAACGGAGATACTCCGCTTGTTATTCCGTTTAATGATACTCAAAGTCTGTATCTGTCTTTGGTTCCGCAGTTTTCAGCAGGAACGATGGAAGATGATATTATATATGCGGGTAATTTTTAAGTATCTTTGACTTGCAGTATTGCGTTATATGGCGTCGACTTTGGAGAGTACGGTTCTGTAACAACTACATACGAGTTAATCGGTTTTCAAGGCGGTCAAACTTCAATTTATGGCGGATATAAGTTTA
>CASEWU010000167.1 GCA_949291725.1 uncultured Bacillota bacterium | reverse complement strand
TCGGTGGCTGCTGAAAAATTGTTGCGATTGTCAGGAACTTCGAGCACGAGTAGTGCCGCCGGTACCATGCGCTTGAAGCGCCTAATCAAGCCACCGGCTCAGCCGGTGGTACTTGACTAAAAACAATAGCACGTTTATCGATTTTACGTTGTTTTGAAAATACAGTGTTTAATTGCCCCAATAAAATTTAAACGTAGAGTCTGGCATTTTTGAAATACAGCCAGCAGGCGATCGAGCAGACAATACAGAGAATATCCACAGCCAAAACGATCCAGAAACCGATGAGTATCCCGAGAAAGATCGCGGCAAAACCGAGGATCATGCTCCCGAATACGGCGATCACGACAGGGATGCTTTGTTTGACGGCCTGCATTTCGGTTGTCCAGTCATATTTCGGGAATTTAAGATTTAAAAAGATCCCGAAAATCGCAATATATGCACAGAACAGGGGAACGCTGATCAGCAACGTGATCCAGCCGAGCACGTCCGCTCCTATTTTTATGCAGAAAATGATCGATGTAATATAGCCGGCTGCCGTATTGATCAAAAAGGTGGGCAATGCTTTTGCGAGCAATATTTTTCGGGTGGATACAGGCAGAACAAAGAGCTGGCCGCGGCTGTTTCCTTCCAAAGAAAGGGCAGATGCGGAAGGACAGCTCATCCCTGCACAGAAAATAAAAATTCCGAATCCGGCATACACCAGTTCTCCTGCATTGCCGATGGGAAACTGCATTTGAATGAGCGACTCCTGCACATTTACGAATAGGAGCGCAATGCCTGCAATCAGCAGCAGGAGTGTGCCGGAAAGCCCGTTCAAAAGGTACGCGGGACAGGTCAGGATGCGTTTGAATTCGCGTTTGGTGAGAGCAGAAAGTGCAGAGGACGAGCGGATCTTTTTTGCCCGGAAAGAAACGCGCGCGCTTTTTGCGGTCAACGCACCATGAATTTTATGATAGAACAGGGACAGGATCAGGATAAATGCGGCGGCGATCACAAGAGATGCACCGATAAATAAAAAGATTGCCCAGATCTTGCCGTCCAGAGTCATTTCAATGAGCAGGGCAGGCGGATAAATGTTGGCGACGAGCAATCGGTACATGGCATTCATGTCAATGTTTTGCTCTGCGTTTGCGCCGAAAGAAATGGAAAAACTGGCAATCATAATGCATACGAATGCGATGATGCCAAGCAGGCTTTGCAGTAAATTTTTATATTTAAAACCTGCGGTGAGAGCGGTAAGAAGTGCGCTGAGCGTAATGGCGACAGCCATAGGAAGGAGCGGCGCAAATACGGCGCCGACGATCGTTACGGCGAGTATAAAGATCGAAAAGCCGTCCATGACGAACAAAACGATAAGGCTGGGTACGGCAACTCCCAGCGCAAATGCGAGATTGGCAATGTAAGAACAAAGC
Source organism: uncultured Bacillota bacterium (assembly GCA_949291725.1). Classification (GTDB taxonomy): domain Bacteria; phylum Bacillota; class Clostridia; order Christensenellales; family Borkfalkiaceae; genus Borkfalkia. Next base: position 5,503 of record CASEWU010000167.1, on the reverse strand, counting down.
AGGCGGCTGATCAGAATGTCGCGCTTTGTAACCGGAAGGCTCATGACAAGATCATAATCTTTCATGGCAAACAAAGAAGAGCATCCGAGCAGCAAAGAAAAGAGCAGAGTTATGAGGGAGGTCAGTGCGATCGTCAACGCGGGGAGATGCTGTCCGATCCCTTGTTTGCAGAAAGAAACGGCGATCAGGACGATATAAAAAATCACGACGGCTCCGACGATCGCGAGAGCGGCAAGCCCGCCTGCCGCCTTGCGTTTTGCTGCAGGATCGGAGGAGTGTTTTGCCTTATTGATGCCAAACAAACCCATGAGCTGGATTTTGGTCATCGGCAGCCATTTACTTTTCATGGCTTTCGAGCACCTCCATGAATACGTCTTCCAGACTTTCGTTGCCGCGTACGCTTTCGATGTCGCCGCAGGCGATGAGTTTGCCGTTTTTAATGATCGCAATTTTATTGCACAATTTTTCCGCGACGTCCAGAACGTGCGTCGAAAAGAAAATGGCGCTCCCGTTTTCGCACATTTCGCGGAAAACCTGCTTGAGTTTGAAAGCGGCTTCGGGATCCAAGCCTACAAAAGGTTCGTCAAGGATCATCAGCTTCGGCGCGTGCAGAAGGGCGCTTATGACAGCGAGTTTTTGTTTCATGCCGTGAGAGTACGCGCCGATCAGAGAACCGAGATCTTCTTTGATGCGGAACATTTCCGCATATTTTTCGATTCGTTCACGGCGGATCCCTTTTTCGACGCCGAAGATATCTCCGATGTAATTGAGGTATTGTATGCCTGTAAGGTAATCGTATAAATCCGGATTGTCGGGAATATAGGCGATCATCGATTTGCATGCGACGGGATCATCCTGAACGGAAATCCCGTCAATTTCTATTTTTCCCGAATCAAAAGGCAGGATACCTGTTACGGCACGCAGGGTGGTTGTCTTACCTGCGCCGTTCTGCCCGATAAATCCGTAAATATCCCCGGCGCATACGTCCAGAGACAGATCGTCCACGGCGCGCTTGGTTTTTGCGTATATCTTTGTAAGATGTTCGATGCGCAAAACTATTTTATTCATGTTTCTCCGTTGACCGCAAAGATTTGTCTGAAATTTTGTATAACGTTATACAAAATTCACTTATGCGGCAAATTCTGCCGTGCGGCAGTTAAGTTCATCATACCATAATAAAGGTTGTTTGTCAACGGTATGATTTTTTATGGCGAAAAGATCATTTCAAAGTGCGCAGAAATAGCAGTAAGCCTTTTTTCTGCCTGTCGTTGAGTGCATGAACTCTTGCGATCAGCTCGTTTTCATTGGATATTTTATCGTTCGTATTTTCTTCGTCTGAAAAAAATTCTGCAAGCGTTATACCGAATGCGTTGCAAATCGCCCGCAAGGTCGATAATTTCGGTTCTGTTTTGCGGACATAAAGGTTGTTCAGTGTAGATTGCGTGAGCATGGCCTCCATAGCCAGATTATTGATGGACCAGCCGCGCTCTTTGCGCAGAGAGTCTATTTTTTCTAAAACTTCCATGATTCCTATCTCCTGTCTGTATTTTTGTGTAACTTGCAGCATTGTCTTTGGGATCACAGACGGTCAGGCCGCTTTGTGGAGCTCTTATTCAGTTATGCTTCATGGGATAATGATTAAAAGGCACGAAAACCTGTGCCGTACAAGGATCCTGTTTTTACCTGTCTTGCCTTCATTCTGCCAAGGCGCGCACTTTTTGCTTTACGGCTGCCGGCTTTTTGTATCTGTTTGTCGGGTGATACTGTGCGAATATTTCCGTCATCTTCTTTTTGTCCCGCCCGCTCATAGGGGGCATTGGGGTTGGCTGGCTCGTTTCTGCGGCAGGATATATAATAAACAACATCTCATCCGTTTGCGTCCTTGCCGAATGTTTGCCGGACTTTGAAAGCAACGTTGCCGTTAATTCGGAATAATTTGCAGAGCCTTTCAGTATATGCCGCTTTTTTGCAGGGCTTCTGACATTATTTTCCCTTGCTGCAGACTTTTAACATTCTTATAGAAAAATTATTCCCTGTTTCAGCTATTCTATAATAAAAATGAGTTAAAAACATAACTCAAAACAGTTGACAAGAAAACTCAAATGAGTTAGAATTAGTATTGTAAATGGGGTTTTGATTTGACCGAGAAGATCGGATCGGAAACCGGTATGCGGAATAACAGGAGGGAGGTGCGGCGATAAGAGACGCTGGAAATATCATCTGAAGGATAGTATGAAAAAAAACGAAAAACGAGAAAAATAAGAAAGGAGAAAGAAAAATGTTTCAAAGGACAAAGAGTTTGTTGGCGAAGCTGATGGCAGTCGCGCTGGTATTTTTCTGTGTCGTGGCTTTGACGATTGGTTTTTCCGGCTGTTCCGATGCGAAAAGTATTACGTCGACGGCAATCAACGAACAGGGCGAACTTGTCGTTACCTATTCTGACGGTACGAGCGAAACACTTGGAAAGGTGGTCGGCGCTAACGGCCAGGATGGAGCGACCGGTCAGACCGGTGAGGACGGCAAGGGAATTCTTTCCGCGGAGATCAATGCGGATGGTGAACTGGTCGTTACTTATACGGACGGAAGCACTATGAACCTGGGCAAAGTGGTCGGCGAGAAGGGCGAACAAGGCGAGCAAGGACCTCAGGGTGAACAAGGCGAGCAGGGACCTCAGGGCGAACAAGGCGAACAAGGACCTCAGGGTGAACAAGGCGAGCAGGGACCTCAGGGCGAACAAGGCGAACAAGGACCTCAGGGCGAGCAAGGCGAACAGGGACCTCAGGGCGATAAAGGCGAGCAGGGCGATCCGGGAAGGGGAATTTCCTCGGTTACGGTGAACGAAGAAGGAAAACTTGTCATTGCCTATACCGACGGGACGAGCGATGTGATCGAATTGCCGACAGTCGGTAACGAATGTGAACACGAGTTCTACGAAATCGAGATATCCAAGTCGACCTGCACGACGCCGGGCAAGACGGTAAAAATCTGTGTGAAAGACGGCGGATGCGGTGCCGGATTTGTCGTAGACAATGAATTGGATCCCGATAACCATACATATGAAGAGACGCGCGTTGAACCGACGTGCACGGAAGACGGATATGTAGCCAGAAAGTGCGTGGAATGCGGTCATGAAGAAGAGGTAGAGGTGATCCCTGCGCTCGGACATGCTTGGGATGAGGGAACGGTTACGCAGCCCACGTGTGAAGAAGACGGATTCATCACGTATACATGTACGCGTTGCCAGGAGACGATGATCGTAGAAGCGAATGAAGAGAACGGTTTATTCGCGACGGGTCATTCGGGACTGGAAGGCGCGGTTCGGCTTGTCGTTGTGGATGAAGGCGCAAACAAATGTGAAGACGGTTACCAGATCCTTTTGGTTTGCGGAAATTGTTTTGAGTATGTTTATGAAGCGACGGCAGTAGCTCCTACGGGGCATCATATCACGGCCGAATGGACAGTTACAAAGAATCCGACGACGGAAGAAGCGGGAGAACTTGCCGGATATTGTGATCTTTGTGAGACGTATGCAAGGGTAGAACTGCCTGCGTTCAACGCGGAGGATTACGAACACAATGTGATCACAGAACCTACCTGCACGGAGAACGGTAAAGACACGTACTCGATTACGTTGGGAGAATGGAGTAAGGTATTTGAAGTAGAGACGTCGTCGTTGCATCATTATAACGGTGTTCCGATGGATCTGAACGGGAAATATACGGCGGATCAGGTGGAAACAGTATTCTCCAATGTGCCTGCAAGCTGCATTGAAAACGGTTACGGTTCCTTCACCTGCGACGATTGCGGAAAAGAATATCTCGTAACGATTACGGGAGATCATAAGTATGATACGGAAAACCCGATCCGTTCACAGGAATCAACGTGCACGGAACGCGGATATGATGTGTACATTTGCGAAGTGTGCGGCGAAGAACATACGGTTTACCGTGATCTTCTCGAGCACGCATATACGTATGAATATGATCCGGAAGCTGGTACGCTGACGGTCGGCTGCGAGAATTGTGCTTATTCGCAGGAGATCGAAGTGATTTCGGCGGAAGAAGTACGTGTGGAAGCTACCTGCACAACGGAAGGATACTACTATTATACGTATAAGTATAATGATATGGAAGGCGCGGAACAGACAGGCGAAACGCCTCGCGTTACCCTCCCGAAGAAGTTGCATAACTACAACGGATATGAATTTGATGTCAATGATCCGAATGCGGTCTATGAAGTCAAATATATCGAAACAACGTTCGGCAACAGTCCTACGGACTGCATGACGCAGGGATTCGGGTCGTTCACTTGCGATGACTGCGGCAAAGAATTTATAGTAAAAATCACAGGCGACCACAGCTATGAACTTTCGGAAACGGTGGAAGCTACCTGCACGGAAGACGGTTATTTCGTCTATGTCTGCAAAGTCTGCGGCGAAACATATAACGAAACGAATCCGGACGATCCTGCAAAGGGACATACGTTTGAAGTTGCAGTGAAAGTCAACGAAGACGGAAAGGGCGTTACGCTCACGTTCACCTGCTCTGTGTGCGGATACAGTTATGACCTGGCGGCGGATTCCTATGAGATCGAAAGGATCGAGCCTACTTGCGAGACGGAAGGAAAAGTAATTTACCACTATGTCTATACGGTAAACGGGGAGCCTCAGGAAGGCAGCGTGGAAGCGGAAATTTTGCCCGTAACCCCGTACCACGTCAACAGCGACGGAACCAAGATCTATACGGACGGATCCGTGATTTACACGGTGGACGATGTTGACAGGATGTTTGCCAATACGCCTGCAAGCTGTCTGGAGCACGGATACGGATACTTCACCTGCGCGGATTGCGGCAAGGAATATCTGGTAGAGATCACGGGTAATCACAGCTACGGCGACGAGATCACGGTCCCTGCGACCTGCGAAGCGGACGGAAAGGTCTATAAAGTTTGCTCCGTTTGCGGCCATGAAGAAGTGATTATGACCATGCCTGCTCTGGGACATATGTATACCTATGCTGTTGCTCAGGAGCCGACGGCGGATGCGGAAGGCAAACTTGTGGCAACATGCGGAAATTGCCAGGATACGATCGAGTACGTACTGCCTGCTCTCAGTGAAGCGAACGGTTATACGGTACAGGTCGTATCGGAAGCTACGTGCGCAACGGAAGGCCTGACGCGTTATACGATCGAGATCAAAGATTCCGAGGGTAACACGGTTTACACGTATGTAAAAGAAGTTGTTACGGAATTGATGGCTCATACGCCGAGCGATCGCGTGTACACGTGGGTCTATGAAGGCTGGCAATATACAGGTTATTACTGCGAAGAATGCGGTCAAGTTATCGTTACAGAAAAAGTAGCGGCATGATTTTCTGATCGGATTCACTCATACATCTGACGGTACGAAAAGTACCGGCTGACAGCGGCGGAAATTTCCGCCGCTGTCAGCCGGTACTTTTCGTACCGTCAGATGTATGAGTGAATCCGATCAGAAAATCATGCC
>CASEWU010000166.1 GCA_949291725.1 uncultured Bacillota bacterium | reverse complement strand
TATCTTCCGCAAATACCTGCGTTACAAGAAAAGCAGTCATAATATTCAGATCAAAAACAAAACGTATTCCGCTTTCTTCTAACTTGAAAAAATTTTTAAGAGGATTCGCTTGTTCCGTCATAACTTCATTGTCGCAGGTTGCACGCGGATTGTTTCCCCCCGCGCCATTGATCAGAAAATTTACTTTCCCAAAAGACTCTTCTATCGTATCCCTCGCCGCTGCAATGCTCTGCTTGTCCAGGCAATCGCAGCGGATCGCTATCGCATTTTCTCCTATTTCGTCGGCAACCGCTTTCGCCGCTTCGAAATTTATATCCAGCAGAGCGACCTTGGCTCCGCAAGCCGCCAAAACTCTGGCAAACTCACTGCAGATAACACCGCCCGCCCCGGTGATTGCCGCTATTTTTTTACTCAAATCAACTTTAAAAGGCAATTTCATTTTCATCTCTCCCTCTGATTAAAAATTCTTCTTTTTATCGTGGGACCCATAATTTTCAACTGCTTCGAACAATCCGTTCAGGTAAGCGGCACCCAGTGCCCTGTCATACAATCCGTACCCGGGTTTCCCGTCTTCCCCCCAGATATTACGGCCGTGATCCGGACGCACATAGCCGCAAAAGCCGCTTTGAACCAACGCTTTTACGATCGCAAAGATATCCAGATCTCCGTCTTGCGTCCTATGCCCTGCTTCCGAAAAATCATATTTACCACTATATCTGAGCTGGCGGATATGCGCAAAGTAAATTCGTTCCGCATATTTTTTTGCCATCTTCGGCAAATTATTATTTCGGCCAGCACCCAAAGAGCCTGTACAAAATGTTATTCCGTTATGAGGATCGGGAACAGCCGCGAACAGCTTGTCATAACTTTCTTCCCCCGTAATGATGCGCGGAAGCCCGAACATATCCCAAGGCGGATCATCCGGATGAATCGCCATATTGATCCCCGTTTCATGGCACGCCGGCATAATTCCTTTTAAAAAATACACAAGATTTTCAAACAATCTTACATGCGAAATCTCTTTGTATTGCTGAATCAACCCATTCAGTTGCTCCGGAGTATAGCTTTCGTCCCAACCAGGCAAATGCAGATCTGAAGGATCCAAAGCCATGAGTTTTTCATGTTCGTAACTCAGACAGGTGCTGCCGTCTTTATTTTTGGTTTTTAAATTCGTTCGCAACCAGTCGAAAACAGGCATAAAATTATAGCAAATACAACGTATCCCGAACTTCCCAAGATTACGTATCGTGTCAGCATAATTTTTAATTAGCTTGTCCCGACCCGGCTTTCCCAATTTGATATCCTCGTGAACAGGAACACTCTCGATAACTTCCATTTCCAAGGAATTGGCGTCGCAAATACTTTTTAGTTTTGCAATCTTTTCTTCCGGCCAGATATCGCCGACCGGGACATCATACACAGCCGTTACAACGCCTGACATATTCGGGATTTGCCTTATATACCGTAAAGGAATCGAATCCGTTTCTCCGTACCAACGGAAAGTCATTTTCATAAATCCAGCGCCTCCTTTATATTGAAATAGCAAATCTTTTTTGCCGTAAAAAGAGCTTCTTCTAAATCATATTCGCCTTTCAGGACAAGTTCACCGAGGTAATCGGATAAAATCCTTCTGAAAAAATCAAACCGAACATAACTGGAAAACGAACGGCTGTCCGTCAGCATTCCGTAATTTGTGCCAAGGACAGAGTACTCCGCAATGGCCGATAAGTTTTTTCGAATACCCTGTACAGTATCATTGAACCACCAGGAAGCACCGGCTTTCACATGTTGAAAAGCACCTGTTACACATACCAGCGCCGTAAGATTGGTATCGTTTAAAGAATAAAAAATAGTTTCGGGTCTTTCACAATCCGGCACTTGCTGAAAATATCTGATGAACGCTTCCGGCTCCTGTGCATCGGCGATCACGTCAAACCCGGAATCAACCCCTATTTTTTTGAATTGATCAAAATTAACATTCCTCGTAACGGAAAAATGCAGTTGCATTACAATACCATG
>CASEWU010000165.1 GCA_949291725.1 uncultured Bacillota bacterium | reverse complement strand
CGCCCATGCGCACCTGCCCGTTCTCCGTGCGCCAGGTATGGACATAGCCGTCATAAGAAACAAAACCGCTCTGCGTATATTCGTTATAACGCGCGGTATCCGTGTAATAAGTTTTATATTCGAGCGGCTTTCCGTCCGTCCCGCCCAAATAGTCGGTAATGCGCAGCGTGTAATTGTTTTCAAGCTGCTGAATGTACGCGGCGATAGCCGTAAGCGAATAATTCGGCTCAAACGTGGGAACAAGCGCTTCGACGGCGGCGCGAAGGGCGTCTTCGCAGGCGCTAAGTTCCTCCTGCGTTGCCGTTCCCTTCTCCAAAAGAACCCGCGCGTCTTCCAACGCCTCTGAAAGCGCAGCAAAAGATTCCTCCGTATAACGGCCTTCTTCGTTGTCCGGATAGTTGTTTTCAACATATTCCACATAGCGTTCCAGCGCAAAACTGCTGCCCGGGCCGCCCTTGTTTTCTGTTCCGTCATTGCAGGCGACGAGCGCAAACCCCGCCGCAAATACAAAACATATCGCCAATACAGATACAAGCAACACGCTGAATTTTTTTTCTTTCATATCGGATCCTCCTTTTTTTTCGTTATTCGATCATAAAAAAGTACAGGCAAAAACAGGTAAACCGTCAAACATTCGCCATACTTGCACCGCATACTGCGGAAACAAATCTTTGAACGCCTCCCGCAGGCTTTCCGGCGTAACGGTTTTTTCCGCCCAAAATTCGATTTGACGGTTTTTCAGCGAACCGTGAATCTTTTCCGCCGCAACTGAAAAATCAATCGCTTCTTTCGCCGAAGAAATGCGCAGACTTTTTCCGTCCGCCGTTTTCGTTTCGCCCCAATAATCGTATGGCTCCCGGATCTGTGCGGCAATTTCGGGATACATTTCGGAGCGATACGTCCACCGCTCGCCGAAAGGCGTGCACAGATCGGTAAGGAACATGCCGTAATCCGGTACGATCGCCCGGATCGTTCCGCCGTCTGTTTCAAATTCGGCAACGGACGCCCCGTTCGTCGTACAGAAAAGATACCATTTCCCCTCCGCCATCACATAGTTATATGCGTGGGCGCTGAAATCGCGGTCCACATCCGTTACTCTTACGCAGGGAATGCCCTCCAACGCCGCGAGCAGACAGTACGCCTTTGCCTTGCCGTCGCATACAGCGCGACGGTTGAAAAAGACGCCTTCCAGAAAAAAACACTGGTCGCGGATAGAATCCGGCATATCGCCCGCCCCGTATGTTTCATAGTCATATAATACATCTACGGAAAGAAAAGCGTAGATCGCTTTCAGCTTTTCGGTATCCGTCATCCCGTCATACACGATCGTCCGCAGCACTTCTTTTGCGTCTGCAAGCAATGTCTGCGCCGTACTGCCGGCTGCGGGGACGGGCAGATAACCTTTGCCTGCGGCATACCAAAGTTGTTCCGAATTTTCTACCGTGACTTCCCCTCGGTTTTTGAGCGCAAGGGGGAAATCCTCAAAATCATCCGCCCGCTCGCGATAATACAAATAGCCGAAAGGCTTTATGACAGTACCCGAAACGCTTGTTTCGCGAGGAGGACGATCGGCAAAGTCGCGGCATTGAAAATCCAACGCGACAATGCGATGCGTATAGTAATCTTCGTCAATGACTTTTACCGGATAAAGCGCCGCCAGATCGGATACGCCTATCGCGCGCATACACTCCTGATACACGTTGTAAAAAGTTTTTGCGTACTCTTCGGAAACGTCGAACGCCACCGCCTCGCTTATGCGGTAAAACGCGAGATAATCCGCCGCATATACAAGTTCGGAAAAACTTCCGATCTCGCGGGCCGGGCGGGGCAGATCCGTTTCGGAAAGCCCGTCGGCAAAAGTGTATCCGGCGGCCGCTTGTTCATACGATTTATCCGAGGAAAAAGGTTTTTCAGGTGAAGCGCAGGCGGAAAACAACATCAGTACGACGATCGGCAGCACCGCGAAAAAAACCGACCGCCTTTTCATGCAGTTCCTCCTTTGCCGGCACGGAACAGGAACGCGTAAAGCAACTTTCCGCCGAAACTGCCGTTGTTAAATTTTTCCACCTCGTATTCGTTTTGTATGCGGCTCATAGCTTCGTTTGCCGTATCGTAAGAGCAGTTCAGTTCGACCTGCATGGTAATGCCGCTAATCTTTGCCGCATCGCCTACCGTCCTTAAAACCGCCTCCGCCTCATCTGCCGAATCGGGCGAAAAATTATATTCCCCCGACCGCGTTTCTATCTTCGTTCGCGCCCAAAAATCATACTTTTCAACTTTCTTGACCTGCTCGCCGATAGCCGGACGCACGTCTGACGCATATCCCCATGAAGGCGAAGAAGTTTCATAATCGGTAAGGAAAAAAGCGTCCGTATGACAATGATAACGCAAGCCGTCCAACGGTTTTACCTCCGAGCCGCGCGTGGGACAACACAAATAAAATTGCCCGCCCACATTCACATAAGCGTACGCGTGCCCGCTTCCGTTCGACACGGCGCCGATGTGGTACGCTTCGATCCCTTCCAGCCCGCACAGCAATACGAGCGTTTTTGTCAAGCCGTCGCATACGGCGTTATGATATTCAAACACCCCCTCCAAAAAATATGCCGCAAACTCAAAATGCTCGTATTCGCTGTGACGAACCGCTTCGTAATCGTATGTGTTTTCGCAAAGGATATACTGATAAATATTCTGCACTTTTTGCAGATCCGTCATATCTTCGCGCAACAATCTGTTCAGTATCCCGAGGGCGTCCGAGAGGATCTTTTCCGCGGCGCTTCCTTCTTCCGGCACGGGCATATACCCGCACTGCACCGCATAAAACAGCTGCTCGCTGCTCCCGACGGGAACAAAGCCTTTATTCTTCTGATACAGCGGAAAGTCTGTGAGGGAATAACCTCTGTCCCGCGGTTCGGAAATGACGTCGCGGTAATATATGTAATTGACCACTTTGACGTCTTCCGGGGCGTTTTCATGGCCGCGGTACCCATACGGAAAGGACGCGGCGCGCACGCCGACGAGGTTTTCCGAAAGCCGTCCCGTATCGGCGACCGACCAGAAATTGTGAGAAAGCGCTCCGTTCTGGCCCGCCCACAAACTTTCCTCCCAAAAACCGTCCCTCAACTTCCGGCCATATTCTTCTCCGACCGCAGCATAGCGCGTTTCTGTGCTCGGATAAAAAATACAATAATCCATAAAATCGCTCAGATCCTGGCGGCTGTTTATACTTGCGGGCGGGGCGAGTTCGCACAGGTCGATCCCCGCAGGGAAATTCGGCTGTACCGGAGAAAACCCGATGCCGTCGAACCCGCCCGCGGGGCCGGAACATCCCGCAGCCCCGAACAAGCAGAAACCCAGAAGAACCGCGGCAACTACCGCGTAAAATTTTTTCATACCCCCTCCTGCGTTTCCCGCGGCTGCAACAGATCAAAGGATATGCACATCGGCTTGCCGCTCCGCGGGTCGGAAACTATATCTCCGTCTATGCGGAAACAATCCGCCAGCATTCCGTGCGTCATCACTTCTTGCGGCGTACCGAATTTTTCGACTCTGCCGTTTCTCATCGCCAAAAGATAATGCGAATAACGTGACGCTAAATTCAGATCATGGAGAACCATCACGATCGTCGTGCCCTGCGTTTCGTTAAGTTTTTTTAATAACTCCAACACTTCCAGCTGATGGCACAGATCGAGATACGTCGTCGGCTCGTCAAGCAATATGATCCCCGTCTGCTGCGCCAACGCCATGGCGATCCATACCCTTTGCCGCTGTCCGCCGGAAAGGCTCGCGATTTCGCGATCGCTGAAATCCGACATGTTTGTCACCGAAAGCGCCCAATCTACAATTTCCTTGTCCTCTTTGTTAAGTTTCCCGAATCCGCGTCTGTATGGAAAACGGCCGTAAGCGACAAGTTCCGCGCACGTCAGCGTACCCGGTGCGTTCGGCGTCTGCGGCAGGATCGCCATCTGCTTGGCGATCTCCCTGCTTTTTGTGCCTTGCAGATCCATATTGTTAATGATGATCGTGCCGGACTTTGAACGTATGATGCGCCCGATTGCTTTCAGAACGGTCGATTTACCACACCCGTTAGCACCGATGACCGAGGTTATTTTTCCGCTTTCAACGGCTATATCCAAAGACGGAACAATTATATTCTCATCATATCCTATCTTTAATTTTTCGGTAACGATACTGTATTCCATAAGATTATTTCCTGACAAGAAGATATAAAAAATACGGGACAGAAATAACGGAAACAACGATGCCGGTAGGTATCCCCGCGAGGAAATCAAGCGATTTTACAAGGATATCCGCCAGCAGTCAAGTACCACCGGCTGAGCCGGTGGCTTGATTAGGCGCTTCAAGCGCATGGTACCGGCGGCACTACTCGTGCTCGAAGTTCCTGACAATCGCAACAATTTTTCAGCAGCCACCGAGAGGTGGCTGTTTTTTATTTG
>CASEWU010000164.1 GCA_949291725.1 uncultured Bacillota bacterium | reverse complement strand
TATAAAAAAACTATATCCCGATTTTACTTTTATTGACGCTCCTATTTCGGTAATTTGCCGCGAATATGCGATAACGTCATTCCATAATTTTAACAAAGCATGAAACATTTGCTGTTTTAAACGATCTTTTTAACGGTGATCACATTTTAAAATATTTTTTCCGAAAAATGCCTGTCGCAATTTTAGTCTGATTTTTACAATAACGTATGGCAGAAATTATTTCCACTGTTTATATTTTTCTCTGAACCTTTTTGTCTTGCCAAATTGGCGCCCTCTCATATATTCTTTGTGCCGTTTCAAAATTCGACATTTTTTTAACTGACGTCATTAAAAAGTATGACAAAAAAACAAAAACTCAATTCTTGTCAATTAGAATTAAATTTTATATTTTTTGAAAAAAAACTTGACTTGCAAATCTTTATGCTGTATAATAAGAGTGTAAATATGTGTGCAATAAGAATTTCTTTTTGCATCATATTTTTAAATAAGATCACACTCACTACCCATATTTTTTCTCATTTGTTTTAGGAGAACGGCGTACCAAACGGTACGCCGTTCTTCTGTTTATTTCCTAATATTTTTTTAATCCCCTCCCTGTTAGCTTTGAGCCTGATTTTGCAGGTCTTTTTTCTCTGAAAAATTTCATTTATATCAGACTATTTTTTCGTCTGAAAGCTTTCAAGAATATTTTCTGCATGTAATTTTCCCTCCTGCAAGCTTTCAGCATGTTTTTTACAGACAATATTCCCGCCTGAAGGCTTCCAAAGAATATTTTCTGCATGTAATTTCCCATACTGCAAGCTTTCAGCATGTTTTTTGAATCGGATTTTTAAGAAAATTGTCTGTCAGCCTTGCCTCTACTGCTTTTTAATGTTAATTTATTAAACATTCTAAATCAAAATGATGTCTATCTTAAATTTTTCCGTTCGATCACAGAATCTTCACAGGGTTTTTGTTGAATTTGGTTGACATTATTTTATATTATTATACAATAGAGCAGCCAATAAAAACCAAAAGAAAAGAGCCAATGAAGAAATTTATCAGCATTTTATGCACATTTTTATTTCTCACTGGTATTATAAGCATATTGACCGCTTGTAATATCAAAACCGATTCATCCGAACCGGAAGCAAAACAATATTCTGTGCGTTTTTACAACGGCACAGATCTTATTTCTTCCGTAGAAACTTCGGGCAATGAAGTGATCGATACTCCAAATCTTACCGCTCCCGAGCATTTTGCTTTCGGCGGCTGGTATTTGGATAAAGACGTCTGGCAGCAGAATTTTACCGGAAAAGAGTATGAACAAAATCCTTTGACCTCCGATCTGGATGTGTACGCAAAATGGACACAGACGGAATTTCAGGTATCTTTTGAGGAAAACGGAGGCGAGACCGTTCAGGACGGCTGGTTCGCAACGATTGAAAAAGCGCCTGTTTCAAAATACGACGGTTTTATCCTGGACGGATGGTACACGGATAAAAATCTGGAAAATCCGGCAGTTTTCCCTATGACGCTGAAAGAAAATACAACTCTGTACGCCAAGTGGATAAAATCGCCCGCACTTCTTTCTCTGGAAGGATTTACCTTGGAAGGCAATAAGGCAACGGCAAACACCACTTATACCGATTCAACAGACTCCATCGATCTTTCCAACGCCATTACTGTTTCGAAAGGCGCTCAATGGGCTCTTTATTCAGACGAAAACTGTCAGAATACAATTTCCGCTTCCAATGTTTCATTAAACGCCGGAACAAATCGCTATTACCTGAAAGTCAGCGTCAAAGATGTTTTTCAAGTGTACGAACTTGTCATACAGAAGACAGGCGGATATGCGCTGACAGTGTATGAAAACGGAGAAGAGAGCACAACTCTTTATGCCAATAAAGGCGATATTTTCGAAAAACCGACACCTAAGCTGTATGTAAAGAATTTCCGGTTTGACGGAGAATATTTCTCCGATGCAGACATGACCGTGCCTTTCAATGATTTCAAAGCGGACACCAATAAAACTGTTTATATGGAAATATGGTATGTCGGCTTTGATTACAGCAAAGTTATTTTCACGATCGAAGAAGCGCTGGATTCGGATAAACCCATCCTGTACGCCAAGATTCCTTCTCGGGAGCTCTGACTCTGCAGGCAGGCACCGTCGGCGTCGCAGACAAGGTGTTCTCGGGAAATAAAAATATTACTTCCGTCGATTTCGGAAATTCCCTTGCTTATATCGGAAAGTATGCATTCGGCACCGATTATTCTCCGAGCGGCGGCATTTTGACAAATATTGTTTCCCCTGCTTCCCTGCGCGTGATCGACGATTACGCTTTCAGCTATCAGACAAAGCTGACAAATATCCGCTTTGAAGAAGGGCTCGAATACATCGGCGACAGTGCCTTCCGCAGCTGCAACGCAGTGGAATATATGGTCATCCCTGCCAGCGTAAAAACGATCTGCCGCTCAGGATTGCAGATCGCCCAGACCGCAAAATTATATTTACGCGGTGCACTGAAAGACATCTATGCGGAAAATGAATGGAACGGCTATTCTTTCAGCACTCTGAAGCCTACCCCCTACTACGAATACAGCGAAGCGCAAAAAAGCGGATACTGGCACTTTAATTCGGACGGTCTTCCTGAAATTTGGAACTGACCGCGTGGATTTGAAACGTTAAAAAATCACAGAGCGAATATTATAAGAAAAGGTTCTTAACGGCAAAAAGCCGCCGCGCGAAAATTTCGCGCGGCGGCTTTTTTATTTAAAATTATTGTCCGATCCGTTTGATTCCGGACGAAACTTTTTTCTGCTGGCGAACCAGAGACATAATATTGTATACAATGCCCAAACCTGTAAAGACGATTGTCAATACGAAGTTATAACACACTTCTTTCTGAACGTCTGCATTTTCCGCAAGAAGCTGGAAGAATAAAGACGCCGCATTTCCCGAAACGCCTGCTTCGTCCATAACCATGGCAACCTGAACGATGTAACAGACAAAAAAAGTAATGATGATCATGACAAAAGTTACTATAGATACAATGACGACCTTGACTGCATTGTTCTTTCCGCCGAATTTCGAATAGAGAAAAGATGCGGCTATGGCGCCCAACAATGAAGAAATAAACGCGACATAACCGATCGCAAAGAGTATTGCGAAAATCGCACAGCCGACAAGTCCTCCGACCAAAGCCCCGGCAAAGCCGTTCCAATAGTTATTCGGAAGCGCCGCTTCCATATTTTCCACCGCAACGGCAGACTGCAAACGCTGTTCCAGACACTCGTTGTGAGCGCGGAAATATCCGCCGTTGTCTTGTGCCAGGACGCTTTTTATCATGGCCCGCCCGCAATACGGACATACCGTGCCGTCCACATCCAAACTTTTCAGGTATTCCGTCAATTCATGCAAAACCATATCAATATGGTTAACGATTCCCATCCTGCCGAGTATTACAAAATATATTCCGCTATCCTCCGTCGATACCTGCCCGATCTTGTACTTCTTCTTGTTCTCTACGGCAAGAAAATTATACACTTCTTTTGCATGTGTACCCAAATTTGCGTGAACACCTACTCTGTATATCATCAAACCGCCGTTGGCCTCCAACGTGATACTTACTTGATAATCATTGAGCGTGCCATAGCATTGATTCTTCTCGCAGGTGAGTCCGTTCACCGCAGCGAATTCCTTCCACTTTTTATTCATATTCCCTCCAACCGAATGTAATCCTAATTATTATACAACCATATTTTACATATTTCAATATTTTGTTAAAAATTCTTAATAAATTTTTATTTTTATGCTACGTCCCTGCAAAACAGAGACAATAACACGAAAAAGCTGTCTCTTGTTTTGCAATTTACAGCTTTTTCATCTCTTGCCGATTCTTAAATTTATAGTACCTTCCCGTTTTTGATTCTCCGCAAGTGAATTTGACGAAAGCAGACCTTTCTGCGTACGTCTTCCGTTTCAAAAACAAACCCGCCGCATGATGCGGCGGGGTAATATCAGTCAAGATCCTTGATCTGTTTTTCTATTTTTTGTTTCATGTCGATAAACTTTTCCAGTTTGGCGCGCTCCGCATCCACAAGATTTTTCGGAGCTTTTTCGATAAATCCGCGGTTATGCAATTTTCCGTCTGCGCGTGAGATTTCACCGATTACGCGTTCCAGTTCTTTGGACAGGCGCTCTTTCTCTTTGGCAAGATCGACAAGCTCACCCAACGGTACGAATACCGTACAGCCCTCCGTAACCTGCGACATCGTTTTTTCTTCGATCTGCGTACCGTTTTCCACAAAATCGATCTCGCTTGCACCCGCAAGTTTTGCGATCGCCCCCGCATTGGCCGAAACCATCCGCTTATTCTGCGTGGCCACAAATACTTTGACTTTCTTCGCCGGCGGACAATTCACCGAAATTTTCATATTGCGGACAGCCTTGATGATGTCCATGACAAGCTCGAACGCTTTTGCCTCTTTCTTATATGCGAGTTTGGAATTATAGCGCGGGAACTCGGAGACCATAATACTCCCTTTTGTTCCCGGAATATTGCGGTAGATCTCCTCCGTAATAAAGGGAACAAACGGATGCAGGAGTTTCAGCGCGTTTTCCAGAACAAAGCAAAGTACGGAGAGGGTCGCCGCCTTTTTGGAAGTATCGTCGCTGTAAAGCGAGCTCTTGCAAAGTTCGATGTACCAATCGCAGAAATCGCTCCACATAAAATCATACAGAGCTCCCGCCGCGATACCCAATTCGAATTTGCCCATATTGAGCGTTACTTCTTTGATGCAGCTTTCCAGACGCGAGATGATCCATTTATCCGCCGCCGTCAGTTTTACTTCCGAGATAGGCGGAATTTCCACTCCTTCCGCATTCATCAGAACAAAACGGCTGGCATTCCAGATTTTGTTCATGAAATTGCGGCTGGCTTCCACTTTCCCTTTGCTGTAACGGCTGTCATTTCCCGGAGCCACGCCCGTGATCAGCGAAAATCTGAGGGAATCTGCGCCGTATTCGTCGATAACTTCCAACGGATCGATCCCGTTTCCGAGTGATTTGGACATCTTTCTGCCCTGCTCGTCGCGCACGATGCCGTGCAGAAGCACATCGCGGAACGGAACTTTGCCCGTATGCTCGATTCCCGAGAAGATCATGCGCGCAACCCAGAAGAAAATGATGTCGTAACCGCAGGAAAGCACGTCTGTCGGATAGAAATAAGCGAAATCATCCGTCTTTTCAGGATATCCGAGCGTTGAGAACGGCCAGAGCGCAGAGGAAAACCATGTATCCAGCACATCCTCATCCTGTTTCAGATTCTTACTATGGCAGTGCGGGCATTCCGTCGGATCGGTCTTGGATACGATCATTTCTCCGCAATCCTGGCAATACCATACAGGGATCCTATGTCCCCACCAGAGCTGTCTGGAAATACACCAATCCTTGATGCCCTCCATCCAGTTGAAATAAACTTTCGAAAAACGTTCGGGCGTAAACTTGATCTTATTGCGTGCAACTGCATCGATGGCAGGTTTTGCAAGCGGCTGCATGCGCACAAACCACTGTTTGGACACGATCGGTTCCACCGTGCTCTTGCAACGATAGCAATGCCCGACATTGTGCGAATGCGGCTCGATTTTGACGAGCGCTCCGCACGCTTTCAGATCTTCCACGATTTTCTCGCGCGCTTCGAACCGATCCAGCCCTTCGTATTTACCCGCCTCCGCGTTCATCGTACCGTCATCGTTCATGACGCGGATCACGGGCAGATTGTGCCGCAGTCCGACCTCAAAGTCGTTCGGATCGTGCGCAGGCGTGATCTTCACCGCACCCGAACCGAATTCCATATCCACGTAATCGTCCGCAATGATCGGGATCTCGCGCCCCACCAGCGGCAGGACCAGCGTCTTGCCGATCATGTGCGTATAACGCTTGTCGTTCGGATTTACGGCAACGGCCGTATCGCCGAGCATGGTTTCCGGACGCGTCGTCGCCACAACGATACTTTCATCGCTGTCTTTGACAGGATATTTCAGATGCCAGAAGTAAGATGCGTCTTCACTGTACTCTACTTCCGCGTCAGAAAGAGCCGTCTTGCAGCCGGGGCACCAGTTGATGATCCGATCGCCGCGGTAGATCAATCCTTTTTGATAAAGATTGACAAATACCTCCCGCACTGCACGCGAACAATTCTCATCCATCGTGAAAGCAAGGCGCGACCAGTCGCAGGATACGCCCATTTTCTTCATCTGTTCCACAATGCGTCCGCCGTATTTTTCTTTCCACGCCCAGGCACGTTTGAGGAATCCTTCGCGACCGACATCCTTTTTCGTAAGCCCCTCTTTCTTCATCTGTTCAACGATCTTGACTTCCGTTGCGATGGATGCATGATCACAGCCGGGCAAATACAGTGCCGAGTATCCCTGCATACGTTTGAAACGGATCAGTGAATCGATGATCGTGTTGTCGAGAGCATGCCCCAGATGCAACTGTCCCGTAATATTGGGGGGCGGAATCACGATCGTGAACGGAATTTTGGAAGGATCTACTTCCGCATGAAAATAGTTCTTCTCCATCCATTCGGCATACAGCCTGTCCTCGAAATCTTTCGGATTGTACGTCTTTTGCATTTCCATAAACAACCTTCCTTTTTGCCGTCTCACCCCGCGGCAAAAAAAATTTCTATCGCGCCAACCGCGCCTTTTCCCCATTTTAGTGTATGTGAATCATTATAATAAATCATACGCTGATTGTCAATCTATTTTAGATTTTCCCTGAAAAATACGGCGCATTCTTTTTCTCTTATTTTCTTCTTTTCACCTTTTTTGCCAAGCTTCTTTCGGATGGGTTTTCTTCCTTGAAAAGCCGCCGTTCCAATTACAGGAAAAAACTTTTTGTCCGCCGATTTATATGCCCTGACCGATCTTATGCGAAAACGAAAACACACAGAAATCCAAACAAAAAGAAAAGCTACTGCATACAATAAAATATCAGACTTTATATTTCGGAGAGGTTTTTCATGAAAAAAATACTTACGGCAATTCTCTGCGCCTTGTTTGCAGTGCTTCCTTTCTCTGCCTGCCAGAGCAATACGGGCGCGACCAAGATACGGCTGAGCGAAGTAACCCATTCGGTTTTTTATGCACCGATGTACGCGGCGGAAGCACTCGGCTATTTTGAAGATGAAAACATAGAAATCGATCTTTCCAACGGCGGCGGAGCCGACAACGTCATGGCGGCAGTTCTTTCAGGCAGCGCGGACATCGGATTCTGCGGGCCGGAAGCGGCACTGTACGTACTGATCGGAGGATCCAACAACGTACCGACCGTATTCGGTCAACTCACCAAGCGGGACGGTTCATTCCTTGTTTCACGCGTCGACGAAGCGGATACATTCGACTGGGCGACCAGTCTGCAAGGCAAAGAGATTTTGGCAGGCCGCAAAGGCGGAGTACCGGCCATGACCTTTGAGTACATTTTAAATTCGAACGGCTTGACCGACGGCGTGAACGTGCATATGAATTATGACGTGAACTTTAACAACATGACCGCCGCCTTTGAAGGAGGCACGGCCGATTATTGTACGATGTTTGAACCGGTCGCGTCCGAATACGAAAAAGCGGGCAAAGGGTATGTTGTCGCATCCGTGGGCGAAGCATCGGGCGAAGTGCCCTACACCTGTTTCATCGCGCGGGAAAACTACATTTCCAAAAACGAAAGCGTGATCGAAGGATTCTTGCGCGCGGTGATGAAAGGGATCGCTTACATCAACGATACGGACAGTGCGACGGCGGCCGAGCTTTTGAAATCCTATTTCGACGGAACGGAAGTTTCTTCCATTGAAACGTCGCTGGACAGCTACAAAGCCATTGATTCCTGGCAGGAAGACATGACCATGACCGAAGACGCCTTCAACCGTCTGCAGGACATCATCGACAATGCCGGAGAACTGGAAAAGCGGGTTACGCTATCCGAACTGGTCGATACCTCCTATTCAACCAGGATCTACGCACAGCTGAACGAATAACAACACCCGCAGTGCAGGCATACGACACCTGCACTGCAGAAGTTTTGAACAAACGGAGAGGAAACACCAATGAAACAACAGGGCAACCCTATTCTTGAATTTGACAATGTGCGCATGATCTATCATACGAAGACAGGCGAAACGCTTGCCGCAGACGGCATGAGTTTCAGTGTGAACGAAGGCGAATTCATTGCGGTGATCGGGCCTTCGGGTTGCGGAAAGACGACCGTACTGTCCCTTGCGGCGGGACTTTTGCCGCCGTCGGACGGGGGCGTGCGCGTGCGCGGCGAAAAGGTACGGCGCGGCATGGCTTGTTTCGGATATATGCTGCAAAAAGACGAACTTTTTCCGTGGCGGACGGTGGAACAGAACATTTTTCTGCCCCTGGAGATCAAAAAGATCAATACGGCCGAAAACCGTAAGCGCGCGTTGGCGCTTGCGGAAAAATACGGACTGGGCGGATTTTTAAAGCACATGCCCGACCAGCTTTCGGGCGGGATGCGCCAGCGCGCGGCGCTCATCCGCACGCTGGCGGCGCAGCCCGACATTCTGCTGCTCGACGAACCGTTTTCCGCGCTCGATTACCAGACGAGGCTTTCCGTATGCGATGACGTGTACAACATCATCCGCAGCGAAAAAAAGACAGCCATCCTGGTTACGCACGACATCTCGGAAGCCATTTCGGTTGCCGACCGCATTTTTGTGCTGAGCGCGCGCCCTGCAAAGGTCGTCGCCGCACACGAGCTTCTCTTCGGAAACGCCGTGCCGCTCAAGCGCCGCGAATCCCCGCAGTTTTCAAAATGGTTTGAACTGCTTTGGAAGGAGTTGAACGTATGAAAAAATCATCGGATACCGTGCGCATATGTTCACCTGAACATGCGCTGTACTTAAAAAAACTGCGCCGAAACAATCTGCTTGTACAGCTCTCGCGCGCAGGGCTTCTCATTGTTATTCTCGGGATCTGGGAACTGATCGCCGCTTTACAGCTGGTCGACCCGTTTATCATCAGTTCCCCGTCCCGTATCTGGAACATGATCGTGAGTCTCGCCTCCGACGGCTCGCTGTTTTACCATATCGGCACGACGCTTTGGGAAACGCTCGCAGGCTTTGCCATCGCCGTCGTCCTCGGCACGAGCATCGCCCTGCTCCTATGGTGGAGCGAAGGCGCGCGGCGCGTACTGGAACCGTACATCGTTGTGCTCAATTCCCTGCCGAAAATCGCACTCGGGCCCGTCATCATCATCTGGTTCGGTACAGGATCTTCCGCCATCGTATTCATGACCGTTCTGGTCGGGATCATCGTCGCCGTCATGAACATGCTCGGCGGATTTCTGGCGACAGACAAAAATAAGATCTTGCTTCTCGAATCCATGGGAGCGACAAAATTTCAGATCCTTGTCAAACTCGTCATACCTTCCGCCATTCCGCAGTTTATCGGAATGCTGAAGATCTGCGTCGGAATGGCATGGATCGGCTCGATCATGGGAGAATACATCGTATCCAAAGCGGGGCTCGGCTATCTGATCGTTTACGGCGGTCAGGTATTCCGCTTAGACCTCGTGATGGCGGCAACGGCGATCCTGTGCGTACTTGCCGCGGGCATGTACGCGCTGGTCGCGCTCGCCGAAAAATGGCTCGTTAAAAAGTAAACGGCTCCGCACGGCGCACACCGCAAGGAAAATTGCGCCTGCCGCGCCGACAAGCGGATACACAAACCGGATAATCGGTTTCAATCCGAACAGCGACAGCACGAACGCAGCCGCGAGCAGGGCGGCGCGCCAGACTTTGGCGCGCCGCTTTTCCTGCATTGCGGTATGCAGAGGATACCAGGAAGAAAACAACGTCGTCAAAATTCCGCAAATACACACGAGCGAAAAAATCACTTTGATCTTTTCGCCGCCCAGCGCGTACAAAAAAGGCATTTGCGCATTCTGCGCCGCCTCTCCCGCTGCCGCGATATTGGAAAGCAAAACCGCCGTACAAAACCCGATCAAAGCGGCAGCCGTTATGCAGCCGCTCCCTCCGTTTTTCCCCTCAGCGCCTGCGTCGCAGATAAGCGGCGCCGCCAGAAAACAATTCATCGCTACATAAACGAGAATCGAAAACAGACACGAAAACGCCTGCAAAGGATCACCGGACAAGCCGGGTTCGTACGAAACTCCGGCATACGATATCACAAAAATAAGAATAAACGGTACCAAAGCCAAGTTGATCCAGAATAATCCTTTTACACCTTTCCCCGATAAAAAATACAATAGCGGCAGAGCCGTCAACGCCGCCAAAGGAAAGGCACTTTTCCAACCCAACCCCTCCTCGGCTGCCGCATTCAGTCCGGCAAGCATACTTGCACACATGACGAGAGAACTGATCAGCAGAACGCTGCGGATGATCTGCGCGCCTTTGCCGAACAATTCGTTCACCGTACCCGCAAATCCGCCGTATTTTGTCCCGCATCGATACAACAGATAAAAGCAACCCGCATACAGCAATGCGGATATGACCGCATAGGACAAATAACCTTCCGAAGGGAAAAAACGGACAAGCTCCGCCCCCGATAAAAAACCTGCCCCGACGATCGTCCCTACCAGCGTAAAAGATAATTTTACCGTGTGCGCCGTTTTTTTTAAATACACATTCATATCTTTTATGTATATGCCCGAACCGCTCGTTTTTTCCTGTTTTTCGCACTCTTTTCCAAAATTTTCCGATGCCGCTCCTCCCTCCCTTTGCAGCTTTGCATTTCGCGCCGTGCCGAATTCTCACTTTATAACAATTATTTTTCAAAAAAAGCTTGACTTGGAGCCGACTCCAAGATTTATAATAATACCAAAAAAAACAAACAAAGGAAGAATATTCACATGGACAAAAAGGTACTGATCATTTCATCCACGCCGCGCGCGGGCGGTAACAGTGAAATTTTGAGCGAAGAATTTGCACGCGGAGCGAGCGAAAGCGGAAATCTGACCGAAATCGTGCGACTCCGCCAAAAGAAAATCGGACTGTGTACGGGATGCGGCACCTGTTCGGAACTGGGAAAGCCCTGTCCGCAAAAGGACGACGCAGCCGAACTCACACAAAAAATGATCGAAGCGGACGTGATCGTGCTTGCCACACCCGTCTATTTTTATGCACCCGGCGCCCAATTAAAAGCGCTGATCGACCGCTGCTGTGCCCGGTATGAAGAAATGAAAGGTAAAAAATTCTTCTTTATCGCTACCATGGCGGACGAAGCCGCAGAAAATATGGAGCGCACATTCGATACCCTGCGCGGCTTTACCGACTGTCTGGAAGGTGCCGAAGAATGCGGCTGCATTTACGGGACAGGCGTCTGGAAAAAAGGCGAAGTGCGCCATACCCCAGCCATGCAGCAGGCCTATGAAATGGGAAAAGCCATCCGATAACATTTCCGTTTATGCGCGCCTTTGCGAAAACAAATTACAACAGACACCTGCGCCGCTCAAAACGACGCATAACGTATATCCGTTTTTTCAGCAAAAGCATAATTTCGGAGCTTTGAAAATTCTGCTTCGGTATCAGATTTTTTATGTGATTCAGAAAACCCGCAACATTCGGAATATTCCGGAAACGAAATAAAACGGCAGTAAACATTTTATATCCGAAAAGAGCTCCCTTCTGCGCCGACATCGGTGCAGAAGGGAGCTCTTTGTATACGTTGCGATTTGTTTTTATCTGTTTTAAGCGCTTTCGAACTGTGAGTTATAAAGATCGGCGTAAAAACCTTTTTTGGCAAGCAACTGTTCATGGTTGCCCTTTTCGATGATGTCCCCGTCTTTCATGACCAGAATCAGATCCGCATTGCGAATGGTCGAAAGTCTGTGCGCAATAATGAAAGACGTACGTCCCACCGTCAGTTTATCCATCGCTTTCTGTATAAGTTCTTCGGTACGCGTATCCACAGAGCTCGTCGCTTCATCCAGAATCAACATGGATGCATTTTCGATCATTGCGCGCGCAATGGTTACAAGCTGTTTCTGCCCGGCGGACAGATTGGCCTTATCGTCGAGAACCGTATCGTACCCTTTCGGCAAAGTCATGATAAAATGGTGCAAACCGACCGCTTTGCACGCGCGCACGACATCTTCGTCGGATACATTTTCCTTACTGTAAACCACGTTTTCTTTGATCGTTCCGTCAAACAGCCACGTATCCTGCAAAACCATACAGAACAGGTCGTGCACATTCTCACGCGTCAGATCGCTGGTCGGGATGCCGTCAATTTTAATGCTTCCGCTGTTGATCTCGTAAAAGCGCATCAGCAAATTGACCATCGTCGTTTTACCCGCGCCCGTCGGTCCGACGATCGCGATCTTCTGTCCTGCTTTCGCCTCCGCCGAAAAATCATTGATGATGATCTTTCCGGGATCGTACCCGAAATGAACGTGCTCGAAAGAAACGTCTCCGCGTACTTTTGAAGGAGCAAGAACGGCAGTTTTTCCGCTCTCGTCCGAAAGTTCTTTTTCATCCAGAAATTCGAACACGCGCTCGCTCGCCGCCGCGGCCGTCTGCATGCTCGTAAATGCCTGCGCCAGCTGCGAGAGCGGCGAAGTAAACAGCCGCACATACAACGTGAACGCGATGATCGTACCGAATGCAATATTTCCGTTTGCGACCAGCACCGCCCCGACCACGCAGACCGCCACATAACCGAGGTTTCCCACAAAAGTCATGAGCGGCATCATCAATCCCGAAAAGAACTGAGACTTCCACGCGCTCTGGTACAATTTATAGTTAATATTGTCAAAAACACTTTTGACCGCGTTTTCCGCATTGTACGCCTTTACTACATTGTGTCCCGAATACGATTCTTCGATATGTCCGTTGATCTCACCGAGGAAACGCTGCTGGCGGGCAAAATATTTTTGCGATTTACCCATGATCAGGAACATGACCACAAAACCGATCAGGCTTGCCGCAATCGCCGTAAACGCCATGATCCAATTGGTTACAAACATCATGATCACGCTTCCCAACAGCATGACAACGGCCGTTACCAGCGTTACGACGGACTGGTTCAAAGTCTGGCCGATCATATCCACATCGTTTGTTACACGCGAAAGCACATCGCCGATGCTGTGCGTATCAAAGTAGCTCAAGGGGATGACATTGATTTTTTCGGAAATCGCCGTGCGCAGATTCTTTGAATTTTTCTGCGTAACCGTCGCCATGATCACTCCCTGAATATACGAACAAAGCAAGCCTGCTCCGTAGAGCACCACAAGGAAAATACAGAGCATCAAGACCCGCTGCGTATCCATTTCAAAAGTCCCCATAGCTCCGTTCTGCAAAAAGGAAGCCTGGATCACATCGGTCAGATCGCTCAAAACATTCGGTCCGATCAGATTCAGCACGACGCCTGCCACCGCAAACAGCAGTGCGATAATGATCGCCGCCAAATACGGACGTATAAACGAAATGAGTTTCCCCATCGCTTTTTTGAAATTCTTCGGTTTTTCCGCTATGCGCGGCCCGGGACCGTGTCCGCGCATAGGACCGGGCCGACGGTGTGCATTGTTAGTTTCCGGCATTTTCGCTCACCTCCCCGTTTCCTTCCAGCTCTTCTTTGGAAAGCTGCGAATATGCGATCTCACGGTATACCTCGCAGTTTTTCATGAGTTCATCATGTGTGCCCTGCCCGACCACTCTGCCTTCATCCAATACAATGATCAGGTCGGCATCGCGGATCGTCCCGATCCGCTGCGCCACGATCAGAGACGTCGCGTCCCCCGTTTCCCGTTTCAGCGCCGTGCGCAGCAAGCGGTCTGTCTTATAATCGAGCGCCGAGAACGAATCGTCAAAAATATAAATTTCAGGCTTTCTGCAGACCGCCCGCGCGATCGCAATACGTTGTTTCTGTCCGCCCGAAACGTTCGTGCCGCCCTGTGCGATATGCGCCCGATAACCGCCTTCCATCTTTTCCACAAATTCCTGACCCTGCGCAATGCGCACGGCATCCTTTACTCCTTCTTCCGTAAATTCCATGCCGTCTTTCGCGCCGTAGGCCACATTGCTCTCTATCGTACCCGAAAACAAGACCGCCCGCTGCGGTACATACCCGATCTTATCATGCAAAGCCCGCAACGTGTAATCTTTTACGTTAACGCCGTCCACCAGGATCTCTCCCTCCGTCGCATCGTAAAAACGCGGCACAAGATTGATCGCCGTAGATTTTCCGCTGCCCGTCGATCCGATAAACGCTACCATCTGCCCCTTTTCCGCCTTAAAAGAAAGATCATGCAGGACATACTCCGAAGCGTCCGGATACTTGAAGGAAACATTACGAAATTCCACCGTGCCGACAGGAGCCCCTTCCGGTGCGGCCGAAAGCGTGCCGTCGGCAATCCCGGATTTCGCATCCAGCACTTCACCGATACGGCGTACCGATACCATCGCACGCGGCAGAATGATAAAGATCATCGCCAGCATCATAAACGCCGCCACGACCTGCATCGCATACCCCGAAAACGCCGACATCTGCGCAAACATCTCATAACGCTCCGCCCCCGTGGGAAGATCGTTGATCAGATATGCCCCCACCCAATAGATCGCAAGCGTAAGCCCGCTCATGATCATCGTCATCATCGGCATCATGATCGCCATGGCACGCGAAGTAAAGAGCTGCGTTTTGGTAAGCGCCGAATTCGCCTTCTCAAATTTTTTCTGCTGGTACTCTTCCGCATTGTACGCGCGCACGACGCGCACGCCGGTCAGATTCTCGCGCGTAACGCCGTTCAGATTATCCGTCAGCTTCTGAACCAGGCGGAATTTCGGAAAAACCGCCAAAAAAATAAACAGAAGCATGATCACCATAACGCCGACTGCGACTGCCGTCGAAACGGACCACTGCCAGTTGCGCGTAAGAATCTTGCAAATCGCCCACACTGCCAAAATCGGTGCTTTGACCATGATCTGCAATCCCATGGAAATAACCATCTGCACCTGCTGGATGTCGTTCGTCGTGCGCGTGATGAGCGACGCCGTCGAAAAACGGTTGATCTCTTCCATCGAAAAGCTTTCCACGCGGTCAAACACCTGACTGCGCAAACGGAAAGATACCGTAGCCGCGATCCGCGCCGCAAAATATCCGACCAGCATCGAACTGACCGCACTTCCCAGCGCGCACCCCAGCATCAAAGCTCCGTTCTTCCAGATCTCCCCGCCTGACGCCGCCCCCGATACCGCAAGTTTTGTGATCTCTTCCATGTAATCGGGCATCGTCAGATCCAGCCAGACCTGCAACACTATGAACCCCACGCCAAGCAGCGCGTAGATCCACTCCTTCCATTTCAAAGTCTTTAAAATTCTAAGCATGAATACCTCTTTGAAATTCTCTTCTTGTTTACTTGCTGCAAATTATAGCACGCCCGCCTTTCTTCTGTCAAATATTTCACATATATTTATATTTAATGTTTGTGAAATTTATGTAAAATGATTGACAACTGCAATCTGAGCGTTTATAATTTAAAAAAAGGAGGCGGGACATTGAAAGAAGAAAAAATCGAACAATTGGCGCGGCTTATTTATTCTGCCATGCCGCAACTTCGGCGCGATTACATCTCACCGCCGCACAAAAATGATAAAAAACTGCCACGGCACGCGATTTTTTGCCTGCTGATCCTGAAAAAAATGAAAAAAATCAGCATGAGCGAACTTGCCGATCGGCTGGGTGTTTCCAACCAGCAGATGACGCGCATCGTAAACGATCTGGAAAACCGCGGCGCTTTGGCCCGCCAGACAGATGAAAAAAACCGCAGACAGGTCAATGTTTCTCTCTTGCCGAACGGTGAAAACCTGGCAAGGCATTATGCGAAAGAAGCAATGGACATTTTTCGCGAAAAGCTCAGCATATTGAGCGAAGACGAACTGGATTCCCTCTCCTATCATTTGGGAGAATGCATCCGACTGATTC
>CASEWU010000163.1 GCA_949291725.1 uncultured Bacillota bacterium | reverse complement strand
CTTCTCTCCATCGGGAAATACGCACCCCCCCGCCATTCTCTTCTCCTGATTTTCTGTATTATAACAGATTCCCACCCTTTTTTCAACAATTTTTTCTAAAGTATCAAAAATTGTCAGGATTCTCCATACACCTCTTCCGTTTTGCAGACGAAAACCCGCGTCGTTTAACGCTCAGGCTTCTCATTTTTCCCTGTTTTTCGGCCTCTTACAAGAATTTTCCCGCACTTTTAAAGCCGCCGCCGTCATTTTACGGGCGGCGGCTTTAAAAGCTTTACCCAAAATGTTTATGCATACAAAAATAATTTTATAAAGGGAAGCCGTGTCCCAAACAAAATTACGGGGCACGGCTTCCCTTTTCTATTTTAACCGCCGTACCGCTTAAGCCGCACGGCGGTTCCCTGTTATTTTATTCATTGCTTGAAATAGTTGTTTAATGCCGACACGAGCGCATTGATGGAAGACTGGATAATATCTTCATCCACTCCTGCTCCCCAATAGAACTTGCCACCCTTCTCCAACCCGACAAAAGACAGTGCCTTGGAATCGGACTTTTCACTCATGGCATGCTGTTCGTATGTCGTGAGCGTAAATTCGACCCCGAAATATTTTTTCAGCGCATTTGTTACCGCATCCAGCCGTCCGTTTCCGTCCGCAACGGTCAAGCTGTCTTTTCCGTTGCATCTTACGGTTACGCTCGCGGTGATCCCTTCGGGGATCTGCTTGAAATGACACTCGGGAATATCAAATACCGCGCGGTTTTCTACAAACTTCTCTTCAAACACTCTGTAGACTTCCGCAGGCTTGAGTTCCTTGTGCGACCTGTCCGACACGCCCTTCGCGGCATAGCCCATCGCTTCCTTGAAACCGCCGGGCAGATTCAGCCCGTAATTTTCCTGCAAAATATATCCAACACCGCCCTTTCCGGACTGCGAATTGATGCGTATAACATCTGTCTGGTATTCGCGCCCCACATCCTGCGGATCGATCGGAAGATACGGGACGTTCCAATAACCCGATTTGTGCTCTTTCCGCCATTGCATGCCTTTGGCGATCGCATCCTGATGCGATCCCGAAAACGCAGCAAACACCAGCGCTCCGCCATACGGCTGGCGCGGCGAAACCTCCATCTGCGTGTATTCCGTATATTTTGCGCAGATCTCCGGCATAAATGAAAAATCAAGCTTCGGATCAACTCCCTGCGAATACATATTCATTGCGATCGTAACGATATCCGCATTTCCCGTCCGCTCTCCGTTTCCGAACAGCGTACCTTCCACCCTGTCCGCCCCGGCAAGCAAACCGGCTTCCGACGCTGCCACGGCACAGCCGCGGTCATTGTGCGGATGCAGGCTCAGTACAACATTTTCCCGATAACAAAGATTTTTTGAGATATACTCTACCTGCTGTGCAAATACATGCGGCATTGCATTCTCAACCGTCGCCGGTATATTGATAACGGCTTTACGCTCCTTTGTCGGCTGCCATACGCGCAGCACCGCATTGCAAACCTCGAGCGCATATTCCGGCTCCGTTCCCGTAAACGACTCGGGGCTGTATTCAAACCGATAATCCGCGCCCGCTTCTTCCGTGAGCTGCTTGAGAAGCTTCGCCCCTTCCACCGCTATTTTCAGGATCTGCGCCTTATCCTTCCTGAACACCTGCTCCCGCTGTGCTACAGACGTCGAATTATATACGTGCACGATCACATTCTTCGCCCCGCGGATCGCTTCAAACGTCTTGCGGATAATGTGTTCGCGCGCCTGCGTCAGAACCTGGATCGTTACGTCGTCCGGTATGAGCCCGTTGTCGATCAGGGTGCGCAAAAACGTGTATTCCGTTTCACTCGCCGCCGGAAACCCAACCTCTATTTCTTTAAACCCGATCTTCAGGAGCAGCTTGAAAAATTCAACCTTCTGCTCCAGCGTCATCGGTTCGATCAGCGCCTGGTTTCCGTCCCGAAGATCTACGCTGCACCAAATCGGCGCTTTGTCTACCGCGTCTTTTTCCGCCCAGTCCATACACCGTACAGGGGGAAGAAAATACTGCTTCGTGTATTTTTCAAAATTTTTCATGGCATGCCTCTCCTTTTTTCAGATTTTTAGCCGACTGCCGAAAACAAAAAACTGCGGCAGCGTTTTTATCAATGAATATGAATGACGCGCGCATGCGTTCTTTGCAAAACTGTTTGCGCAAACGCGCATGCGGCTTCTTCGCCGTAAGCATAAACAAAAAACCCGATTTCGTCTTTTTTGAAAAGACGAAATCGGGTTTCGCGGTACCACTTTTCTTCGCATAACTTTATGCGCTCTCATCGGATACTTGTTTAAACAACGCATATCCCGCTCTTTTAACGGCAAGCTCCCCGTCCTGCGTCTACTCGGTCAACCCTTTCGCTCAGGCCGCTCGGCGGCGAGTTCATCCGCACACTTCGACCGACTCACACCACCCGCCGGCTCTCTGCTGTCCTGTGTACAAATTACTGTTCCGCTTCTTTGCGTTTCCTATATAATTTTATTCAGTATAACATAACATTCCGCATTTGTAAAGTATTTGCGTCAATTTTGTTTCCGCTTTTTCCGTCAGGCCGCCATATAGCCTTGTGCGCGTACTGCCGCTTCCAGCTCCGCGGCTCCCGCATACCCGAAAGCCCTTACTACCGTGTTTATCTTTTCGGACACAAGCCCCTCCGCCTCACAATACGGTACGATCTCATTGTTACGGACCTGTTCGGCAAAAAGTTCCGGCGAAAGGTCTCCGTATTTTGCCCGGAAATCTTCCCCTGTTAAATTTGCTACGGAAAAATTCAAAGATATAACCGAAACCAACGTCATCGTTCCGTTAAGCTGTTTCAGATCATACTTTCCGTCCGTCCTCTGTTCGCGCCCGATATTCAAGGTAAGCTCACCCAGCGAACTGTTATTGGCAATTGCTCCGATATTCAATCCCAAAGTATATCCTTGCGCATTCGCAGAATAGGATGTGAGCATCTGCCCGACATCGTTCGTATTCCCTGTCGGATCCTGCCCGGCCCCCTCTGCGCTAGCCTTCTCAATGATATATTCGGACATCGCATCGCTCATATTTACCGCAAAGAACAGCTGCGTCATCAGATTCTGCGTCTGCATGAAATATTCCATCGACATCGCCCTGTAAGCATAAGAAGGCGTTTCCAATGCTGTAAAGCTGCCTCCCAATCCAAACCAGCCGCTCTTGAAATATGTTGTCTGCGTCCGGCTCATATACAGATTTCCGTCCTGAATGGTCAGATCGGTTACCGTATCTCCGTTAATGATCACACTCGTTCCGATCAAAATCGTCGCCAATCCGTTGGAATATCCGCCCGTCGTGATCTGCACATTCAGATATACCGAACCGTCTTCATCCACTCCGATATATACATCCAGCCCGATATTCAAATCCAGCTCGATGCCTAATACCTGCATTTTGATATTGCCCGACAAATGATATCCGAAATCCTTATAATTGTAAGCGAACAATACATCCTGCAGAAGCTGTGCGATCGTCGAAACGTCCATATAGTTGTCCGCATCCGCAGGTGCCGCAATCGCTTCCGCACCCTGCAGCGCCGCAAGCCCGATCGTCAATCCGTCCGCTTGCACGGTTATACGCTGACCGTTCAGATCAACAGCAACCGACGCCCCTGCCGCTGCGCTCCTGCTCACTTCTTTTCCGGAGTATTCATCGATGATGCCCAGGATCAGACTGCACCATTCTTTTGTATTCATGACGCCGAAGATCGAACTGTTGATCGTTTCGTAGTAACCGCTAAGAATCTTGTTCACAAACGCATAATAATAGGTATCGCTTTCAATTCCCAACAGCGGCGCCAGCAAAGGCAACACCGTTTCGCCCGCCCCGAACAACGAAGAAACAGGCATTTTTACTTTCAAAGGCGCGCCCCCTTCGGAACCGAT
Organism: uncultured Bacillota bacterium; assembly: GCA_949291725.1. Lineage (GTDB taxonomy): Bacteria > Bacillota > Clostridia > Christensenellales > Borkfalkiaceae > Borkfalkia. The sequence goes on along the minus strand of CASEWU010000163.1, from coordinate 5,306 downwards.
GATCGAATATCCGGCATAAACCATATTTTCAACGATCGCCAGATCTATATAATGATTTCCCGAAGGCGTCAGAATCTCTGCACTGAACTGCAGATCCAACCTGACCTGCGCCGATTCGGCCGCTTGCACGAAACGGATTCTTCCGCCGACCAGCGCCGTCAGTTCCGCAGACGTATATGAAATTTCCAACGATAAATCATCCGCAGCGGTCAGCCCGCTGTAGGAATTCAGCAAAAATTCAAAGACGTTCGAGCATTGCTGTGCTTTTTGCAAACGATCAGAAACCAGCCAGTCTCCGCTTCCCGCCCGCAGCCCCAGCGCCATATTTTCAAACGCCGTGCCGTACAGCTCAAAACTTTCTGCCGCAGCTTGCAGTACGCCGTCCTGCACCAAAATCTCGAATCCCTGCAATGACGCTCCGTTTAATACTTTCGACAGATCCATTGCGATCTGCAGTGCTCCGTCCTGCGAAACCGCCATTTTCACACTCTGAATAAACGCAAACAGATCCAATCCGTCCGCCCCGAATAAGAGCATAGGTTCCGACATCGTGTCCGTTCCGTCCTTCTCAGACGCAAACAACGACGAGAACGAATCCGCGACCGTCTTCCATTCCGTTTCCGCAACGATCATCTTGTATCCGTTGTACGCAAACTGCAATGTGCCGTCATTGTAATCGATGTCAACGACATGCCTGTCGTTGATCAGAACGGACAGCGCGATCCGCAATCCGTCGCTGAACCCGATCCTGCCTTCCGCTTCCACAAACATCGGAACTTCCTGTACAGTTGTCTCTCCGTACAACGTAAACGCTATATCTTCCGAACGCACAATATTTACGGCGGCTTGCGCTATCTCCGCAAACTTCATGAGCGAAACATACTCCGCCGCATTCTCCGGTTCTGTGATTTGCTTTCCGCTTTCTTTGATGCGCATCGAAAGCCCCATGACACTCAAACTGAAAGCATTTTCCGCCATCGAATATTCCGCCTCCACTACACCGGGCCGGATTCCGATCTCCCCGATCAGAGGTTTCAGCCCCTCCAGCAAAACATCCGCATCCACTGAGAGCACCAGTCCGCTCTCTGTCAGCTTCAAAGTGCGGAATATGCCGTCAAAATCCAAAGACAAAACAGCGCCGATCACTTCTGACAAATCCCCATCTACATTCGGCAGATTCAGCTCCGGCAAAACGCCCTCCGGCAGCAGCGCACCAAATTCTTCCAAGCAACCTTGCAGCTCCGACAGGGTCGCTTTCATCTTTATATCATAGACGTTCAGCCAAAGGTTCTCTCCTTCCAGAGTAAACCCTATCGGTATGACCTTTCCTTGAACAACCGCATTCAAAGCCCCGCTCACGCGAAGGCCATCCGATACGTCAAGCCAAAGCGTACCTTCCGCCGATACATCGTTTCCCGCATACGCAATGTTCAGTTCAAAATTTCTGCTTTCCGCCAGCGAAATAATATTTTCGATGGCAGGATACAAATCGGTCGCTTTCGACGTGTCCAGCACAGGGAAACTGTTCTCCTCCTCCGAAGGAGTAACATTCAGTTTCGCTTCAATGCCCATAAACTCCAGCGTTGCAGAAATATTCGTCCAGCGGATCAACTCCTCTTCTTTTGAAAATTCAAACGTCAGAGGAACTTCCAAATCTCCCAGCGCAAGGCAGAAAGAAAGTGTCGCGCCTGTTTCCGTCTTCAGGAATGTACCCGCCGAGACAGCCTTTTCCAGCGCCGCCATATCCAACCCGATCGCGGACGTTTCGCCCTGCAACAGCCCGGAAAGATCCGACAGCGCAACTTTCCCGAAAAAGTCTTTATAGCGCAGATAGACCTGCTCGTTTTCATAAAGCACATCCAGACCGCCCAGTACTGCCTGAACGCCTTTCAGCGCGCCGCCTTCCATGCGCAGCAGCGCTTTCCCCGAGACGGCTCTGCCATTGACCGTTCCTTCCACGGCAAACGCAGTCTTCTCCTGCGTAAGAACCGTTGCGAATCCGTTCGTCAGGTAATCAAACGCCGAGAGCTCTGTCTCTTCCGGTCCCGTCGTTGCCGCATCCGCGTATTTGCAGAAATAAGAGTCGTATGCCGAAACATCCACCGAACTTTCATCATAAGAAAACGTTACGGTATTCGTTCCCTGCACATTCGCCGTAATCAGTTTTTTCGAAGAATATGCTTCGTTCACATCCAAGGATAAAAGAGTCCAGTCCTCGGTAAAACGAAACGTCATCTCGACCGACGAAAAAGCAGGATAATCGTCCAGATCTCCCATCGTGAGCATCTGGCGCTTATAGTACTCCGTCGCATCCTTCCGCCCCGTAGCCGCATCAGCACTCACCGACAATTCTACGGTCAAAACATACTCGTCCCCTTCCTGTACAGGAACCGCATCCGTTGACAAAAGTGTATTTTCCGTTACGACATAATCCGAAAATTCCGTTGCCCAAAGGCCGTACTTGCTCGTATGTAAACTTTTATCGAGTATTTCCGCAGGTTCTCCCGTCGACCATTCCGTCGCCAATCCGTTCCAGTCGTCCTTGTTCCCCGACGCCGCCGTACGTATAACGACTTTGTCTTCTCCATAAAAACGCTGAAGCGCTTTCGAAGGCGCAAACGAACTGTTACTCGTACTCACTGTCGAAACGATCAAAATACCGTCTTTATAATCTTTACTGCCGACAACACTTTGCGTAACGCCCATGATCGAGGCTTTCGCCGTCGATTTGCTTTCCGTATGATAAAATTCCCGCGCAGACAGTCTGCCGACCATATAACCTATATTTTCCAGCGCCGTATGACTCTCCGGCTTGCTTCCGTCATCCGGCGGCGTCAGACTGATGCTGTACCCCTGCGGAAGCGGCGCGCCGGTTCCCTTGACTCCGCCGTTAAACAAATGAAAAAATGCAAACACAGCGGAAATAAGCAGCAACACTGCCACCGCTATGATCAATATTCTCTTTTTACTGAATTTACGTTCTGTTGTTTTCATGTTAATCTCTCTGAACTGTCATAATTTCTTGTGACAATGACATTATACTCGTTTTGTCATACAATGTCAAGAAAATCATAAAATATTATGACATTCCTAAAAAGACAGAATTTTACAGCATTTACACGTATTTTAATTCAGTCAGCCGAAGCGAATGCGCTCGCTCAACACAAACCGAGATAAATTTCTACCGCAAAATTACCGCACCCGTGTTTTGGGACGCGGCACATTATATTTATATTGAAAGGGATTTCAAATTGTTTTGCAAAGTCTGACATGCAATTTTCAGGTTTCAACCTCCATCGAACAAAAAAACAGTGGGAGCGCGCCGTTCGCGGCGCGCTCCCACTGTTTTTGCTTACATCAATTACTACTTTTTTCTTTGTTTACGCTGACATCGTTTTTTTGCAAAGACCGCCCCTTCCTGCTGATCTGAATTCAAAGCGTCTTCACTGATTTCAGGACGCCGTGCCGTCGATTCATGCGGTTTTGTAAGGTAGCCCTCTACCGCTGTTTCTACGGCGTCGTTCAGCTGCATAAACGGGCGGAAAATCCTGTTCAGATGCTCCGTTTCCGGTTTCTTCGTAAAAAAGGATACGATCGGAACGATCAAAAAGCCGATCAGCATCGTCCATGACCCGACGTAAATCGAAGACCCGAAAACATATTTATACAAGAAAGACTCCGTAAACGCCGACGGCAGCGATGACGCCGACAGCGAAAGAACCAACGCCGCAATGCTCATGAGCACCCCGAAAACAAAACAGACCCAACAGCTCGCTTTCGTCGTCTTTTTCCAATACAAACTGAACAGGTACGGCGCCAAAAACGCACCCGCCAAAGCTCCCCAGCTGACGCCCATCATCTGCGCAATGAACGAAAGTTTGAACGCATCGTATACGATGGCTATAACGGCGCTGATTGCAATAAACACCGCCACAAAAACGCGAATCAGGATCATCTGCGACCTGTGGCTCAGTTCTTTTTTTGCACTGCCTTTGATCAGATCCAGCGTGATCGTCGAACTTGAGCTCATGACCAAAGATGAAAGCGTACTCATGGATGCGGATACCACCAGAATCAGTACCAGCGCGATCAGTATTGCGGGCAGACTTTCGCGCAGCATCGTCGGAACGATCGTGTCAAACCCCGCGGACGCATCTTCCGCAAACAATCTTCCGAATCCGCCCAGGAAATAACATCCGCCCGCCACGACAAGCGCAAATACCGTACTCACGATCATCCCCGTACGGATCGAACTTTCGCTCTTGATCGAATAAAACTTCTGCACCATCTGCGGCAATCCCCATGTACCAAGACTCGTTAAAATCACAACCATCACAAGCCCGTAAAGATCCGGTCCGAAAAAGGATGTATACGCCCCCTGCTGCCCGCCCTGCGGGATCTGCGAAAGATCAATGATCGCCTGCGACAGGCCGCCCCGGCTCGCCAATACCGCCGCGATGATCACCACGATCCCGAACAGCATGATGATCCCTTGTACAAAATCGTTCCATACCGTCGCCATGTATCCCCCGATCAGCACATAGACTGCCGTTACCGCCGCCATGATCAGAATGCATACCCAGTACGGTATCGAAAACGCCATCGCAAACAGGCTCCCCAAACCCTTATATAAGGAAGCCGTATAAGGGATCAGAAAAATAAAAATGATCACCGACGCCGCTGTCTTCAGCCGCTTGTCCGAAAATCTTTTCCCGAAATAGTCCGGCATCGTCGCCGAATCCAGCTGCTGCGTCATGACGCGCGTACGCCTGCCTAAAACAGCCCACGCCAGAAGCGACCCGATCATCGCGTTTCCGATCCCGATCCACGTCGCCGCTATCCCAAAATTCCAACCGAACTGCCCGGCATACCCGATAAATATCACTGCCGAAAAATAGCTCGTCCCGTATGCAAACGCCGTCAGCCACGGCCCCACCGACCTTCCTCCCAATACAAAGCCCTGCACAGACTTCGAACTGCGGCTGTTGCGCACTCCGATCAAAATCATCACAGCAAAATACGCCAGTAGAATCCCTATGTATAATATGACTTCCATGCTCCCTCCGCTTTCCTCGCTTCTTGCGTTTGTTTTGGAATATTTATACATTTATAAGAATAATTATACAATTATTTCGTACAATTGTCAACGAAAAAACCGAGCGAATAAAATAATCATCCACGTGCGTAGCACGTGGTTTTTATTTTTCGGGCATAGCCCTTGTTCACTGGCTTAACGCAAATGCGTTTTTTAGTTGGCCTGCCAGCCATGCATTGGTTACTTGCTACCCGTCAACGGGTCTCTCGGG
>CASEWU010000162.1 GCA_949291725.1 uncultured Bacillota bacterium | reverse complement strand
GTCGCTTTCGGGCGGCTTTCTTTTTTGGCAAAAAACGAAAAATGCAGATTTTTGGACAGATTGTAAAACAAGTGGATGACTTTGTATGGGGAATTCCGCTGATCGTACTCATTCTCGGGACAGGCATATATCTGACGGTTCGTCTGGTATTTTTGCCGATCCGAAAACTCGGACGCGCATTCCGATATGTTTTTCGAAAAGAAGAAGGCGCGGGGGAAGTTTCATCGTTCGGAGCGCTGTGTACGGCGCTTTCTGCGACGATCGGAACGGGGAATATAGTCGGCGTGGCAACGGCGATCGTGGCGGGTGGCCCGGGTGCTCTGTTCTGGATGTGGCTGGCTGCATTTTTCGGTATGGCTACCAAATATGCGGAAGGACTGCTTGCTGTCAAGTACAGGCGGGTGTATCCCGATGGTCATACGCTCGGCGGGCCGTTCTATTATATTGAAAACGGTTTGGGCAAAAAATGGAAATTTCTTGCCGTCATATTTGCGGTACTGGGAATGTGCGTCGGACTGTTCGGGATCGGTACGTTTTCGCAGGTGAATTCGATCACTTCGGCGGTGGGGAATGTCTTTGGCGGCGTTTCGGATGTACGTCTGTTCGGAACTTCGTACAATCTTGCGGTTGTGATCGCGGGGTTACTGCTGACGGCGGCGGTGGCACTCGTTTTATTGGGCGGCGTGAAGCGCATTGCAAAAGTATCGGAAGCGGTCGTACCGTTTATGGTTATTTTATATGTCCTGGCATGTCTTGTGATCCTGATTTTCAATATTACGGCGATCCCTGCCGCATTTCGGGAGATATTTGTCGGAGCGTTTCGTCCTTCGGCCGTTGCGGGAGGCATTTCGGGCAGTTTGCTGATTGCTATGAAGAAGGGGATCGCCCGCGGCATTTTTTCCAATGAAGCGGGGCTCGGGAGCGCGCCGATCGCGGCAGCGGCGGCAAAAACGCGGGAGCCTGTGCGGCAAGGGCTTGTTTCCATGACGGGAACCTTTCTTGATACGATCGTGGTCTGCACGATGACGGGGCTGGCGATTGTGATCACGGGGGCGTGGAAGACGGGGCTGGACGGCGCGGATGTAACGATCAGTGCGTTCTCGCAGGGAATGCCGGGAGTGCTCGGCACGGCGGGGCCTGCATTGCTGACGATTTGCCTTGTGTTTTTTGCTTTCACGACGATTTTGGGCTGGAATTTTTACGGAGAACGCTGCCTGGAATATATTGCAGGTCGCAAAAAAGCGGCGATTTACGCATACCGTATTGCTTATATCCTGGCGGTTCTGATCGGACCGTATATGACGGTTGCGGTGGTGTGGGATATCGCGGATGTTTTCAACGGATTGATGGCGATCCCGAATCTGATCGCGCTGATTTTACTTTCGAATGTCGTCTTCAAGGAAACGAAGAAGTACTTTTTGCGTTATCCGACGAGCCGGAGCGGAGAGGAAGCGACGGTGCTGGAAAATGAAGAAGAGGAAAGTTTTTGCAGGCTGGAAGGGATAGAGCAGGAGCCGGAAAAGCTTCCTGCGGAGCAGGCAGGCGCACTGTACGATGAAGAAAAGAAAGATCCTCCGGCCCGAGCAGGTTGAGAGTTTCGCAATGGTTCAGGCGGGAATGAGGATAAAAAGACCGCCGAAAACATCGGATGGGGAGCCGTGTTGTTGACAAAACGTCCACAATGTATTAAAATGGACAAACAGACGCAGAGAAAAGCCGTGCGGAACAGGCGGCTTGAAAAAAATATCTTGGAGAGTTGGAATGGAAGAGGAACAGACTCCGTTGATCGGGGATTTTGCAGAAGATGCGGAGCCGATGGCGTCGGATACAGGTACGGACGGGCCGGAAGGTAAAAAACGGGGCGGATTTTCGAGTAAAATCGGATTTGTGCTAGCCGCTGCGGGATCGGCTGTCGGGTTGGGAAATCTGTGGAGGTTTCCGTATTTGGCGGCAAAATATGGCGGCGGAATGTTTTTGCTGTGCTACATTTTGCTTGCGGTTACGTTTGGCTTTTCGCTTTTGGTTTTGGAAATTGCGATCGGCCGCAAGACAGGCAAAGGTGTGATCGGTGCGTTTGCCGCGCTGAATAAGAAGTTTAAGTGGTTCGGATTTGTTTGCATCGTTGTGCCGATTATCATCGTGCCGTATTATTCCGTGATCGGCGGATGGGTCATCAAATATTTCTGGGCGTTCATGGTCGGGGATTCGGCGTTGGTCGGTGCGACGGCGGATACAAGTTCTTATTTTAATGCGTTTATCTCGAATGCCTGGCAGCCGCTGATTTTTTTCCTGATCTTTACTGCGGCGACCATTTTGGTCGTGGTATTCGGGGTACAGAAGGGGATCGAGCGTGTGAGCAAGATCCTGATGCCGCTTCTTGCGATTTTGGTTGTGTTTTTGGCGGTGTATGCACTGTGTCAGCCGGGTGCAATGGCGGGATTGAAAAAACTGTTTGTACCCGATTTCGAGGATTTTCGGTTTGAAACGCTCCTTGCGGCACTGGGACAGCTTTTTTATTCCATGTCGCTCGCGATGGCGATCATGATCACATACGGATCGTACATGAAAAAGAATGCCGATATACAAAAATCCGGCAGACAGATCTCGATTTGCGATACATTGTTTGCGATTTTTGCGGCAATGATCATCATACCGTCCATCTATGCGGTTACTGGAGGCGGAGAAGCTGCGGCTCAAGCAATGGGCAACAGCGGCCCTTCGCTGATGTTTATTGTGTTGCCGCAGGTATTCAACGGAATGGCAGGCGGCAGAGTCATTGCAGTGATTTTCTTCCTGCTCGTCTTGTTTGCCGCGCTGACGTCTTCCATTTCGTTGGTGGAATCGATCGTGGCGGTATTGCGGGAAAACTGCCATTTGAAGCGTTGGGCCGCTTGTCTGATCGTGTTCGGCGTGATGATCGTACTGGGCACGCTTTCGTCGCTCGGGTTCGGGCCGCTGAGCATGGTGCAGATCGGAGGAAAGGGCATTCTCGATATGTTTGACTATTTGTCCAACAGCATCATAATGCCGTTGGTGGCGATCGGGACCTGTGTGATTGCTGGGTATTTTACAAATACGGACAGCCTGATGGATGAGATTGGCATGAGGCGGAAAGGTTATCGGATGTATTATAAGATCATGATACGCTACATTGCACCGGTGTGTATGGCGGCGATCTTGATCAGCGGTATTTAGAATCCGGCGTAAAAAAATCGAGAATAAAAGCGCGCTGCGGCGCGCTTTTACTGTGTCCGTAGAAATACGGGATGGTTAGAAAAAAAGGACGACGTTGAGCGATCGTGCGCACGGCAGAAGATCTGCGGGAAGGTTTAAAAATCGGAGCAGAATATGGTTCAGGAAAAACGGAAGAGGGACATCGATCTTGGAAAAGATCCTGTCGGCAGGCTGGTGGTCAGGCTGGCTGTACCTGCGGTATTGGCACAGCTGATCAACCTTTTATACAATTTGGTGGATCGGATGTATGTCGGAAGTATTCCGCAGATCGGTACACAGGCTTTGGCAGGCCTGGGGGTAGTATTTCCGATCACTTTGATCGTAAGCGCCTTCAGCAATCTGGTCGGGATGGGCGGAGCGCCTTTGGCGAGTATTTGTCTCGGAGAACAGAAAAAAGAGGAAGCGGGTAAAGTTTTCAATACTGGGATCGGGCTTTTGGCTGTGTTTGCAGTCATATTGACGGTAATAGTGCTGACCTTTTGTGATTCGCTGGTAAATTTGTTCGGTGCGCCTGCGGACAGCTTTGAATATGCCCGTGGGTATCTGTTTGTATACGGCTGCGGTACTGTTTTTGTTCTTTTTTCGCTGGGATTGAATCCGTTTATCACGGCGCAGGGATACAGTGTTACATCCATGCTTACGGTAGCGATCGGAGCGGTGCTGAATATAGTGCTGGATCCGCTGTTTATATTTGTGTTCAACATGGGCGTGAAAGGTGCCGCATTGGCGACGGTTCTTTCGCAGGGCGTATCGGCAGCGTGGGTAGTATCCTTCTTTTTCCGCAGAAAAAGTGCTTTTCGGCTGAACGTACGGCAGTTTATCCCGGAGCGGAAAACGGCTCTGCGGATTTTGGCGTTAGGGCTTTCTCCGTTTATCATGAGTGTAACGGAAAGTGCGATCCAGATCGTATTCAATGTCAACCTCAAACGCTGGTCGGGCGGAAACAGCGATTATACGGCGGCGCTGACGATCATGCTGAGCGCGATCCAGATCGTATGTCTTCCGCTGAACGGATTGGGGACGGGAGTGCAGCCGTTGGTGAGCTATAATTATGGTACGGGAGATTCTGCACGGATCCGAAAAACTGTGCGTATCGCCGCTTTGACGGCACTGTGCGGTTCGACGACCGTGTGGACGGTATCCTTGTTTGCTCCGCAGATATACGGATTCATATTCAGCGCCAGTGAACCGGTGATGGCGATTCTTCGCAAGTATACGCCTTTTTTCATGATGGGAACGATTTTTTTCTTTGCCCAGATGACGTTGCAGAACGTATTTGTTGCGTTGAATCAGGCGAAGATCTCTATTTTCCTGGCGTGCCTGCGGAAAGTCATATTGCTGATTCCGTTGTGCTTTGCGTTGCCCTATGCGTTCGGGGTATCGGGAGTTTATTACAGCGAGGGGATCGCGGACATAACGGCAGGCATTGTAACGGCTACGACATTTTTCTGTATGCTTCCGCGTATCCTGCATAAGAGAGAACAGGTTCTTGAGCAGGGGAAAGGCAGGGTGTGAAAGAAGGACAAGCGTTTTTTGAAGAAAATCCGCATAATTTTTCGTAAAAAGAGCAAAAATATGGGATATGAAGCGAAGAATTATGCCCGCAGATGAAGTACGGACGAGAGACGAAAGGGAAACGTGCATCCCGGGATTCAATGCGGCAGGAGAGCGGCATGGAAAATAAGGAAATGCAGGCGACGTATCGTAAAAATCGAGGCGGAGAGGGAGCTTTGAACGAAGAAAAAGAAAAAGCGCATGTATCGACGTATGCAGGGATCAATGAGAATTATCTTGCGTATGTGCATTCGTTTGCGCCTCCGACGAAACACTTTCATAACTGCCTGCGCGCTTTTATGGTTGGCGGGCTGATATGCTGTATCGGACAGTTTTTGCGGACTGTCTTTGAAAATGTTTTTTTGCTTACCGGCGATGAGTTGGCCGGAGCTACCTCGATGGCGCTTATTTTTTTAGGATGTCTTTTGACCGGTTTGGGAGTATACGACCGTATCGGGAAAGTTGCTGGGGCAGGGTCCATTGTTCCGATCACGGGGTTTGCAAACAGCGTATGTTCTCCGGCTCTGGAATTCAAATCGGAGGGAATGATCACGGGCCTTGCCGCAAAGATGTTTACGGTTGCAGGGCCGATCATTGTTTACGGTGTTCTTGCCGGGGCGGCGGTTGGCCTTATTTACTTTTTGTTGGGATTGGGTTGATCTCGCAAATTGACGGCGTTCAAAAGAAACATTCGGATCTGTTTTTTATATTTCCGCTCATACAGCGGATTGTTTTTATTGAGCATCGAATCGATATGCGGTGCCGCCGCGCGTAAATTTTTTGATAGGTGCGGCGCATTGGATGGAAGACGGAAGACGGGCGTCCGAATTGATATTCGGACGCCCGTCTTCCGTCTTAAAAACAAATATTTTTGCAAAATTTTGCATCGGTCGGCTAAGCGGACAATATATTTTGCACGGGAATGGCTCCCATTACTAAAAAATTTTTCAAAATATGCAAATAGTCTTGCAAAAAATAAAGATATGTGATAAAATATGATCAAATATAAATCAGTGAGAATACGGCCGGCCGTATTTTGTCTATCGTGGATAGACAAAGAATATTGTTTTAAAAGCAAAAGGGAAAAGGGGAGAAAATAAAATGCGGAAAAGGAAGACTGCAAAAATGTTGTCTGGCAGAAAGCCGGGCAGGGTTTTTGCGGTCTTTTGCTATTTTGTGGCAATCCCTATACTTTTGCGGATTTTAGGAAGCGGATTGCTGGCATATATGGGGAATTATTACGGACAGCCGGATTTATTGTGGATGGCGGTCTATTTGCTGATCACGGTGGAATGTCTGGCGGTACCGTTTTTATTGGCAGTGTTGATCGGAGGGGTGCAGAAATACTTTTCCGGGAAAATAAGAGTTGAACGTTTTCGCACGGGAAAGGTGCATACAAAGGTGCGCAAGTATTCCGTAAAGCCGATTCCGGCATTTCGGAATTTCTGCAGAAGAAATTGTTGAGAGGAAAAAGAGAATAGGGAAAGAATAAACGAATGAGAAATATAAATTGAGATAAAAGAGAAAAAAGAAAGGAGAAAAATATGATAAAAAAGTTTAAGAAAGCATTTACGATCACGGAGCTTGTGATCGTGATCGCGGTGATAGCGATCCTTGCGGCAGTGCTTATCCCGACGTTCACTACTTTGATCGACAGGGCAAACCGTTCTTCCGATGAATCGGCGGTCTATAATATGAACCTGATTTTGAGTTCGGATGAAGCGATGAACGGCAAACCGGAAAATGTTTCGCAAGCTATGGATATTTTGTCTGAGGCAGGCATGGATGCGCGTGAATACAGAGCATTGGCGAAAAATCATGCGTTTTTCTACAATTTGGAAGAAAATCGCGTCATGTACATCGATACGACTACCTATGAAATTTCTTATCCCGAAAAATATGCCGGCACAAATTACGCCGACCTGGTCGGATGGTACAATCTGGAAGGCAGAATGGCGGGCGATGGCAGTTGGATGACGGAAGGCGCCGCAGGAGTAAAGTTTAAACAGCTTTCTTCCTATTCGGGAAGCACGCCGTCTGAACAACTGAAAGCTGCGATAACGGCTTTAACGGGTGAAGAAGCGGAAGCTGAAAAAGATGTTACGGTGAAAAATGACAAGGGCGAAATTGTTTTGGCTAAAATTTCCACGGCGGAAAAATTGATTTCGGTCGTAGATTATATCGAAGCGGATGAGAATAACGGCGAAGAACTTACGGTCATTCTCGGAGATGATATCGATTTAAAGAATTCGGAATGGAAACCTGTCGATGAATTTGCCGGGTCGTTCTATGGTAACGGAAAAGTGATTGATAACCTGCAGATGACGGATATCACGGCGGACAGTATTTCCATCAGCGCAGCCACGACGAACAGTAATTATACATTCTATGGATTCATTTCTATTTTCAGCGGAGATTATTTCGGAGACGTTATTTTCTCGAATGTTGTGATCGATCAGCCGGGCAGCGGATATATTTCCGATAAAGGCATGAATACGAACAACCATACAGCTGCCGTAGCGATCGGTGCGGTTTATGCGGAAGGAGACAATAAAATTGAAACCACGATCAGCAATGTGGTCGTCGGCGGCATGAAGGATGAAAACGGGAAAATCGTTAAAGACGGAGTCAGTAAAATTGTTGGGTACAACCGTACTGCCGGTGTGATCGGATATGTAGGAGGCAGGGCGCTGACGGATACCGATACAGCCAATAAGTATTCATCCGTTTGGCCCGCGGGATCTTCTGTAACGATAAAAGATTGCATCAATTATGCGACCGTAGAGTCGGCTGCTGCTTCCAATACTTCTTATGCGACGGCAGGCGGAATTTTGTCGATCACGAACCAAAGAGGCGAGGATACGACTATTACGATTTCGGGTTGCAAAAATTATGGAAATATCAGAGGACAATGGGTTGGCGGAATCATGGCAGACAGTTGGGCTTCCAATATTTCTAATGCAAAAAATAGTAACTGGGATTTGACGGTAGTGGAAGGCGCGGGTGATTCAAAATCAACAACGAATTTCGCATACAACAATGCAGGTAAAATTATAATTGATACATGTGAGAATCATGGTGACCTTGTTGGATTTTTGCGTATTGGGGCGGATGCAAATAAGGATGGAACCCCCGATAATTATACGCAATCAATTGTTGTAGGTGGAATTTTCGGACAATATAATGGGACAGCGGGCGTAACAGCGAATGGCGAATCAAGATCGATTTTGACAAACTATCGGGTTACGATTCAGAATTGCAAAAATACAGGTGATATTTCTTATGAAGACGCGTATATCGGTTCTGACTACGAAACGAAACGCTTTACAAACAGCTTGCGTATTGTAATTGGACAGATTGCCCCTTTGAAAAATGGAGCAGAAACCAATTCATTTAAAAAGATGTTTGGTGCAAGTCCTAAATATCTGTTCAATGCCAACAATTTCACAAATATTGGGTCGATGAATTTGTCTGGGATTGAAGCAGCCTATTTCGGAACGGAAGGTGTTGGCGGTATTTTCTTGACGAATAATACAGGGACTGGCGAATTAAACGGCACAGAGAGAGAAAATACTATTGTATTTTTCAGAGAAACTACAGTAGGCTATCCTGCATAAGTAAACATAAGAAGCAATAAAAAACGTCAGACACAAATTTGTGTCTGACGTTTTTTCTATGTGTTTTGAAAATTAATTCGCTAAAACGTCTTGCATGTCGTATTTGCCCGCGGGTTTGCCGCACATGAACTTTGCCGCTTTTACGGCGCCTGCCGCAAATACCTTTTTGCTGCGCGCGCTGTGTGAGATCGTGATGATCTCGTCTTCTCCCGCAAACATCACTTCGTGTTCTCCGACGATCGTGCCGCCGCGCACTGCGTGAATGCCGACTTCCGCTTTTTTACGCGCACCGACCATTCCTTCGCGCCCGTAAACAAATTCTTTCGTGCCGCCGAACGCTTCGTTCACGCTCTCCGCGAGCATATACGCCGTGCCGGAAGGGGCATCTTTTTTCAGATTATGGTGCCTTTCAATGATTTCTACGTCAAACGGTTCACCCAAAAATTCCGCCGCCTCTTTGACAAGTTTCTGTAAAAGATTGATCCCAACGGACAGATTCGCTGTCTTAAAAACGGGTATGCTCTCCGCCGCCTTTTCGATTTGTTTGAGCTGTGCGTCGCTGTATCCCGTCGCCGCTAAAATCACGGCACATCCTGTCTTTTTGGCATAATTTAAAAGGTTGTCCAGATTGGCGGCGCTCGAAAAATCGATGACCGTATCGGGTTTTTCCTGTACTTTTTCAAAACTGTCATACACGGGAACCTGATCAATGTTTCCGCTTTTGAGGTCTACCCCGGCAACGCATTCCGTTTCCGCGTCCGCGTTGACAAGTTCCAGAACATTTCTGCCCATATGTCCGAAAATTCCGCTGATCAGAATTTTAACCATATCGATCTCCTTATTTTGTCTTTTTATTGTTGAATTAAGATTTGTATTGATAAGAATCCCCGCGCGTACGCGCGGGGAATTGTTATTATTAAAATGTTCTTTCCGCTTTTGCCTGGACCGACGGGAAAAACGTTGCTGCCGTTTTCATGATCCGTCGCAAGGGCGGCGTCAGAAAAATCAGGCTATTACGTTCAAGCCGAATTCACGCAAAGCTTTGCGCAGGGCGTCTGCGTGCGCCGGTTCGATTTCCGTGAGAGGAGCACGCGGTGTTCCGCCATCCAATCCGATCATGTCTGCCGCCGCTTTGGCGCAGATCGGGTTGACTTCCGTGAAAAGATTGTCGATCACGGGCAGCATTTTATCCTGAATGGCGTTAGCCGAAGCCAGGTCGCCTTTTTTGACAAATTCATACAGCTGTTTTGTTTCTTTGGGCAGGATGTTGGAAGATACTGAGATCAGTCCGGTACCGCCGATCGCAAGGATAGGGAGATTCAGATGATCGTCTCCCGAATACATATCGCATTTACCGCGGATCATGCGCGCCGTCGTTACGATCTGTTCCATGTTTCCGCACGCTTCTTTGATCCCTGCAATGTTTTCGATCTCGGCAATGCGTTTCATCGTCGCGGGCAGAATGTTTACGCCCGTGCGCGGGGGCACGTTATAGCAGATGATCGGAATGCTGACGGAATCTGCGATTGCTTTATAATATTCATAGATCCCG
The DNA here is from genome assembly GCA_949291725.1 of uncultured Bacillota bacterium. Lineage (GTDB taxonomy): Bacteria > Bacillota > Clostridia > Christensenellales > Borkfalkiaceae > Borkfalkia. Next base: position 12,769 of record CASEWU010000162.1, on the reverse strand, counting down.
TTCTGCGTGCATTTGTTGTAATAGGGGGTAACGACGAGCAGTCCGTCTGCACCCATTTTTTCTGCGGTTTTACTTGCCTCGATCGCGTGAGCAGTGCAGTTGCTTCCGCTTCCGAACACGATCTTGGCGCGCTTGCCTATTTTTTTGACGGAATACTGCATCACTGCAAGTTTTTCATCTTCGGTCATGGTCGCGGGTTCGCCCGTGGTGCCTAAAATGACCAGCATATCCGTTCCGTTTTCGATCTGGAAATCGATCATTTTTCCGAATGCGTCAAAATTGACGCCGCCCTCTTTCGTGAACGGCGTGATCATCGCCGTCGCGGTACCGTTAAAAAAATTAAGCATGAAATCCAACCTCTGCTGATTTGTTTTTTATTTTTGGAACTTTAAGAAATTTCATGACGCTTTTTGTGCGTCTATGCTCTGGGAAATTAAATATAATTTTCTGCGCAGAGCAGTTCTGCCATCAGTACAGCGCCGCCGGCTGCACCGCGCAGGGTATTGTGCGAAAGACATACAAACTTATAATCGAATACGATGTCTTCGCGCAGTCTGCCGACCGAAACCGCCATACCGTTTTCCAGCATGCGGTCAAGCTTAGCCTGCGGACGGTTGTCTTCTTCAAAATAGTGTATAAACTGTTTGGGTGCGGAAGGCAGATTCAATGTCTGCGGAACGCCGGAAAATTTCGCCCATGCTTTGAGGATCTCTTCTTTGGAAGGCTTCGTGTCGAACGATACAAACACCGCCGCGGTATGCCCGTCCGAAACGGGAACGCGCAGGCATTGTGCCGTGATCTTAGGCGTGTCCGTCGTAACGATCTCGCCGTTTTCCACGTGTCCCCAGATCTTTAAAGGTTCGCGTTCGGATTTCTCCTCTTCGCCGCCGATATAGGGGATGACGTTGTCAATGATTTCGGGCATACGGTCAAACGTTTTGCCTGCACCGCTGATCGCCTGATAGGTAGAAACAGCTACTTTGGAAATGCCGTATTTTCTGAGCGGGTGCAGGGCGGGAACGTAGCTTTGCAGAGAGCAGTTGCTCTTTACGGCGATGAATCCGCGCTTTGTTCCGAGCCGTTTTTTCTGCGCTTCGATGACCTTGGCATGTTCGGGGTTGATCTCAGGGATGATCATCGGGACGTCGGGCGTAAAACGGTGTGCCGAATTGTTCGATATGACGGGGACTTCCGCTTTTGCATATTTTTCTTCCAAAGCCTTGATCTCGTCTTTTTTCATGTTCACGGCGCAGAACACAAAATCGACCATTCCCGCGATCTTATCAATATCCTTTTCCGCGTCAAGGACGATCATGTCCGCAAATTTTTCGGGGATCGGGGAAGTCATTGCCCATCTGCCGGCGACGGCGTCGCGGTATTTCTTTCCTGCCGATGCGGGGGATGCCGCCAGTGCGGTTACGTGGAACCAGGGATGGTTTTCCAAAAGCAGGCTGAATCTCTGCCCGACCATACCCGTTGCGCCGATGATCGCTACATTGTAGTTTTTCATTTCAGTACTCCTGTAAAAATAGTTTGTGCGCTGCGCCCCGAAAAAAAACTGCGGCGCAGATGCACCGCAGTGAATAAGAATCAATATCTGTCCGAACCGCTGGTACATCCATACCGGCGTTATATGATTTCTTCGGGCTAATAGTTCTCCACGTTGGTGACAGTCGCAAAGGTATTCTCCCTTGCGCCCAGCAGCAGGGGCTGCGGATACCTTCCTGCGCTTCGGCGGGGATGCCCTTTCTGTCTGCCAGTTTCCGCTCTTTTGCGGCAGTCGTACTGTTGCTCGCCCGCTCCTCTATTTCGCAGGGGTATTGTAGCATATCTTTCCGTAAAAGTCAAAGCATTTTCCGCCGCGCTTTTTTAAAATTCTAGGAGGGGAAAATTTTTCCTCCCGATTTGTGTTTTGTTTATAAAAATTTTTGCAAGCGCGGATATTTTAATTGAAAAATTTTACACTTTGTAGTAGAATAGAAGATAAGATTTTTACGGATGCCGTTTGCGGTATCCGGGAGGTATTATGGCGCAAGGCGAAAAGAAAGGTTTTATTGCCCGCATGCTGGAAGGGAAAGAGCGCGACGAAGAGTATGCAAGAAGCACTCTGCCTTCCAATCGCTGGGCTTTGTTCTGGGATATTTTCAAGGGCAGATTTTCCAAGCTTGTCATTGTAAATCTGCTGATGCTTCTTTTTTGTATTCCGCTTATTGCAGTCTTTATTTTCCGCTATACCTGGCTGAATGTAATGGGCAGCTCTTATCCTTTTTCCGGCGGACTGCTTGTCGGATTTCCTGCGTATCCGAATATGGTCGGCGTTCCCGAACAGCTGGTTATTTCCTCGCAGCTGACATTCGGGCTCTTTTTGGTCGTGGCGGCGCTGATCGCGGCGATCGGGATTTCGGGCGGCATGTACGTCATCCGGAACATGGTATGGACGGAAGGTATTTTCGTGGCCAATGATTTCTGGCGCGGCATTAAGATCAATATCGGAATCGTGCTGGAGTCCACACTGTTTTATTCGGTCGCATTGTGGCTGTTTACATTTTCCATCGACTGGTCGGAGTGGATCCTTGCGGTCGGACAGGGGAACTCTGTATTGATGACCATTTCCATTGCGATCTCGTATATAGCGATCGCCATCGTTACGATCATGTATCTGTGGATGCTTTCCATGGGCGGAAGCTATAAGCTCAAGTTTTTCCAGCTTCTGAAAAACTCTTTCCTCATGACGTTCGGATTGATTTTTCAGAATATTTTCTTTGTCGTCCTGATGGCGATCCCTCTGCTTTTGGTGCTTCTGGGTTCGTTCTTCCAGATGATCGGCATAATTATTCTTATTCTGTTCGGGTTGTCCTATATGCTTTTGGTTTGGCTGGATTATTCGCAGTGGGCGTTCGATAAATTCTTCGAATCCAAACGCGAAGGCGGAAAAGTCAACCGCGGTATTTATGCAAAGGTAGGCAAGGGTGGCGCGCAGAGCAAGGCGGTACAGGAATATCAGGCAAACCTTGAAGCCGCGATGAGTGTCAAGAGCGATCTTTCTTCGCGTCCCATTAAGCCGATCACGGACGACCTGAAAGTGTACGAACTTCCCGATTCGTTCTCGCGTGAAGATCTGAAAAAACTGCGCGAATCCAAGGAGATCATTGCCGAGGATACGCAAAAGTATGCGGAAGAACACAAGAACGATGAAAAATATGTAACGTACAATGCCCAGTTCGATAAGCCGAAGGAAGAAGAGGAAGCGAAAGGCAAGAAGGGCAAGAAAGACAAAAAAGCCAAAGCGGACGAAAAAGAAGCGGACGGTAAAGACAAACAATGACCGGTGCTTACACTTCGCTCGCGGAATGGTTTGAATATCTGAATGCAGACTGCGACTATGAAAAATGGTCGCAGTACTTGTATAACCGACTGACGGGATTGGGCATTCAAAGCGGAAAGGGCATGGACATCGGGTGCGGCAGCGGCGCGTTTACGCGGGCGTTTGCCGGGTTCGGATACGACATGACGGGGTATGACTGCAGTACGCAGATGCTTTCCAAGGCGGAGAGGCTGGGTACGGGTCCGCGCGTGCGGTATGTGCTTTCGGACGCGCGCAAAGTGCGCGTTATGGGCGGACGCGCGGATTTCGCGATCTGCGTCAACGATTGTCTCAATTACATTCCGCAAAAAGACGTTCCATCCTTTTTTGCGCGCGTGAACGCATGCCTCAGAAAGGGCGGCGGTTTTATTTTTGATGTATCGTCCCCTGTAAAATTGCGCGAAATTATCGGAAACAATGCGTTCTGTGAAGATCGGGAAGAGCTGGCGTATCTTTGGTTCAATACGCTTTTCACGGATCGGGTGGAGATGGATTTTACATTGTTTGTCAAGGGTAAAGACGGACGTTTTGACCGAGCGGACGAGCATCATACGCAATACATTCATGAGAAGGATGCGCTTATTTCGGCGGCGGAAAATGCCGGATTTGCGGTGCGTGCGGCGGAAGGCGCGTTCGGAGACGAGACGGACAGGACGCGTCTGAATTTTATCTGCGTACGCCTTTGAAAGATTTTTGGGCAAACGGAGAACGAGATTATGGAAAAGAAAAAAGATTGTATTTTGCGCGGATTGATCTGCGGGGGCGAAGTGTCGCTTGCCGTAGCAGATACGACGTCGCTTGTGAACGAAGCGATCCGTATCCACGGTCTTTCCGCTTTGTCGGCGGCAGCGCTGGGCAGAACGCTCACGGCTGCGGCTTATATGTGTTCGTCGCTCAAAGAGGAACGCGGTGCGCTGTCCGTTACTATTAAGGGAGACGGCGTAGGCGGCGGTATTTATGTCAGCGGCGACAAGGCTCTGCATATGCGCGGTTATATTGAGAATCCGCAGGCATATCTTCCCCCCAATGCGAAGGGCAAACTGGATGTGGGCGGCTGTGTCGGAAAGAACGGTTACATATCCGTCGTGCGCGACGACGGCGAAAATCAGCCGTTTGTCGGGACGACTGCGCTTGTCAGCGGAGAGATCGGGGAGGATTTCGCCGCATATTTCGCATACAGCGAACAGATCCCGACGGCGTTGGCGGTCGGGGTAAAGATCGGGACGGACGGAAAATGTCTCGGCGCGGGCGGCGTATTTATGCAACCGCTTCCCGGGGCGAGCGAAGAAAGTATCCGTTTTGTCGAAGAGACGATCGGCAAGTTTGCGGCGGTCAGTACGATGATGCAGGAGCATACGGCGGAAGAAGTATGGCATGAATTTTTCGGTGCGGTACAATTTTACACCTGTTTTCCCGAATATAAGTGCAATTGCAGCAGAAATTATATAGAGGGAGTGCTCGCCGCGCTGGGAGAGAAAGAACTGCGCGAGGCGATCGCGGAGCAGGGGAAGATCGAAGTGCATTGCCATTATTGCAACACCGATTATACCTTTACTCCCGAAGACGCGGAAGAGATCATCCGGCGCTCGCACGAGGAGCAGAGAGGTTAAACGATGGAGAAAAAGACGATACGATTTGATCTGAGCGCGGATACGCTGCTCGATCTTGCGGATGCGCGGCTGGAAGAAGGAGATCATCTTGCGGCACTGCGCATGCTGCATAAATCCGTCGATCTGTACGGTCCGGGTGCCGACGAGTACGCGGCATTGGCGGACGTCTATGACGAAATGGAGCTGTTCGAGCTTTCCGCGGAATGCTGGTTCCGTTATCTGGACGTGTGTGCGGAAGAGGAAGCTGTGGATGCATACGAAGGGCTGGCTGCTTGTTATTACAATCTCGGAAACGAACGGTTGGCGTCTTATTATTATAAAAAGATGCTCAACGATAAATTTGTTTCGCCTGCAAACAATGTGGAAATGGGCGAACTTTTTGAACGCCCCCCGCGGCCGCAGCTGAAAATTGCGTGGCCGCCCGAAAGTGCGGATTATTCGCAGGAGATCGATGCAGGACTTCGTGCGCTCAAAGAGGGCAATTATGACGAAGCGGAAAAGCAGTTTCGCAAAGTCAATGAGAAGTCGGAATATTACCCTTCGGCGCTGAATTATCTGTCTGTGAACTATCTGTTGGCGGGGAAGTCTGCAGAGGCGGAGGCGACCTGCAAACAACTGATCGAACGCGATCCGGACAATATTCAGGCGCTTTCGACGTATGCGGCGGTGCTGACGGAGCAGGATCGCAAAGCAGAGGGCCGTGCGGTAGCGGAAAAACTGGCGGCGCTTCCCGCAAAAAGTGCGGACGAACTTTATAAAACGGCTACGGTATGCTGTGAAAGCGGTCTTTACGAGCAGGCATACGAAAAATTCTGCAAATTGGAAACGATGGTCAGTTATGACCGTACTTTATTATATTTTAAGGCTGTAGCGGCGTTGCGCTGCGGACGGACGAACGAAAGTCTGGCAGCGTTGGGGAAAATTTTGGACATACAGCCCCGCGCGGCGGTCGTGCGGTATTATTACCGCGAGATACAAAGATATGCAAAAGAGGGCGGCACGATGCCCGAAACGACATTTTTCTGCCACGTTCCGCAGGCGGAGCGGGACACGCGCATTGCGCTTTTGACGGAGCTTTCGAAAATGAAAGCGGGGGACGTACGCGCATATTTTGACGCGGAGAAAAATACGGACGAACTTCTGGAGTGGTGTTTTGACGAAGCGGACGGACGGGACGCGGAGCTTCAGATCGCAGCCGTGGCGGTCGCGATCCGGGCAGGGCGCGACGGGTTTGTCTGCGATCTTCTCGTTGACCTGAAAGTGAACGATGTCGTAAAAATCGATGCGGTTCAGCGGCTTTGTCTTAGAAACAAAGGGTTGGAATTCGGGATCGTGATCGCGGATATTTACAGAAAGATCTGCTTTGACCGTCTGGAAGTCGGGCGGGAAAAGCACGCCAAATTTGTGGCGGCGTACGCACTGTGTTTTGCAAGGCTGGCGCTTTTGGGCGAAGGGGACGCGGAACATTATCGCTTTGCCGCACAGGCCATATATGCGACGCTGGAAAAAGAAGGAAAACTTCCCCTTGTGAAAGATGCGGAAAGTCTGGCGTGTGCGATGTTTCTGACCGCGGTGGCAACGGGACAGGCGGATGCGCGCTGCGTTTTGCAGAGGATGAATGCTGACGCCGAAAATGTTGCGCAGATCCTGAACGTTTTGCACGGTGCGTTTGAGAGAGAACAAGCGGAGATCGCGGCGGCAAAGGCAGATGAATCTTCACAGCCGTCGGGTACGCAGGCAGAAGCCGAAGCGGAAGAAGCTTCTCCGAAAACGGAAGAGCAGGCAGAAGCGGAAGAAACTGTTTCGCCGAAAGCGGAACACGGGGAAGAAACGGTGCAGGAAGGGACACAGAAGGAGGATGATCCGGATGAAACTCATTGATTTTGATGAAAAATTCAACAAAAAAGTGGCGGAAATGCTGGAAAAGCATGCGGGTGAGCGTACGGAAGAGGAATGGGAAGACGAAATTGCCAAGGCCTACGCGCGGTTCGGCGATACGTACATGGGACAACTCGGCAAGACGCCTCGGCAGTATTTTGCGCAGATGGGCGACGCGGAGCTGGTGGAAACATTGAAAGAATATTTACTGCAGGGTGTATCCGTACCCGATTTTCTCTGCGAAGAGATTGAGAGCCGCGGCGTTTTTGAGTCGCTCTTGTCTTTGCTGCACGAAACGGACGAGGAATTGGTGCATTATGCTTTGAATCTGATCGGAAATGACCGCAGGGCCATGGGACGGTATGCGGAAATGCTGTCGGAAGAGGAGTATGACGAGCATATCAAAGACGCACTGTCCGATTTGATGAAAACGCATGCGGATGAAGTAAAAGAGGCGGTCCTGCCGCTTGTCAAGACAGAAAATCGTGCATATGCGCTGGAAATCTTGTCCAAATGTGCAGAAAGAGATGATCGTGTGTATGAAGCGCTGCTGACGGCATTCCGTACGGCGGACGAAGAGGATGTTCCGCTGTATGCGGGATATCTGGCGTCTTACGGCGACGATCGTGCTCTGCCTTTTCTGCTCGAACATATCCGCCGCAGCGACATTGATTTTGTTACATTCCAGGAACTGAAGTTCGCGATTGAAGCTCTCGGCGGAGAATATAACGAGCAGCGCGATTTTTCGGAAGACGAATCTTATAAAAAAATCATGGAAGCCGGAGCGGGTACGGATATTTTCGGCTCCAAGCGCAGCTGATCCGTGCGGCAGTTTTTCGTAAGTTTTTTCGGACGGCGGATATGAATATCTGCCGAAAATAAACAAAAAAGTTGGTTTTTAAGGAAAAGAAAGCGGATTATCCGAATATTTTGTTTCAAACGTTTGACAATTTTACATGGAAATGCTAAAATAGCACTTGCGACCATGGGCGTATATCTTTTTGCGCGCCCTTTTATCGCAAGTGTTTTTCTTTATTTATAATAGAGGAAAAGCAATTTTACGGAAATTTTTATCGCTTTTAAATTTTTTCGTGAACCTATTTTATGCTTTCTTAAATTGCGTAAGGGCAATTTTAAGATAAATTCCATTCTTACAAGGAGGTAAAAAATGCCTACAATCAACCAGCTCATCAAGCACGGCAGGGAACAGCGCGCGGAGAAGAGCAAAACTCCTATCATGAGCCAATGCCCTCAGAAGAGAGGCGTATGCCTTTCCGTTTCCACGACGTCCCCGAAAAAGCCGAACTCGGCTCTTCGTAAGATCGCGAGAGTGCGCTTGACGAACAAACAGGAAGGTACCGTTTACATTCCCGGCGAAGGCCACAACCTGAACGAGCACAGCTCCGTTCTGATCCGTGGCGGCCGTGTCCGTGATCTCCCTGGTGTCCGTTACCACGTCATTCGCGGTGCGCTCGATACTGCAGGCGTAGCCAAGAGAAAACAGGCTCGCTCCAAATACGGCGCAAAACGTCCTAAGTAATCATTTGCAAAACCATTGCGGAAAGCCGCAGAAAGCATCCTACTTGTCGGAATTTATCTTCTAAGATACCCGATATAAAGTAGGCAGTATGCCGCAAGGCAGAAGGTTCGCTACTCGGAAAGAGCAAGCGATAGCTGTACTGAGGGTATTTACCCTTACAAAACCCGTCCGCGCGGTTCGCACGAAGGTGCGAAAGTTCTTTTGGGAACAAAAGAGCGGCGCGGACATCCAAAACAATTTAAGGAGGACAACATCATGCCCAGAAGAGGCAATGTACCTAAAAGAGACGTACTGCCCGATCCCGTGTACGGCAGCAAGGTTGTTGCAAAGCTCATCAACCAGATCATGCTGGACGGCAACAAGGCAACGGCGCAGAAAATCGTTTACGACGCATTTGACATGATGCGTGAAAAACTCGGCAAAGAGCCTATCGAGATCTTCAACCAGGCGATGGCAAACGTTATGCCTGTATTGGAAGTCAAGGCTCGCCGTGTCGGCGGTGCGAACTATCAGGTTCCTATCGAAATCCGTCCCGAAAGACGTCAGACGCTCGCCATTCGTTGGATCGTTATCAATACGAGAAAACGCAGTGAGCGCGAAATGTCCAAAAAGCTCGCAGCCGAGCTGATGGATGCGTTCAACAATACGGGCGGTTCTGTCAAGAAGAAGGAAGATACGCATCGTATGGCGGAAGCGAACAAAGCGTTCGCGCATTTCAGATTTTAACGGAAGGAGTAGAATATGCCCAGACAATTCGGTCTTGACGTTACAAGAAATATCGGTATCATGGCGCACATCGACGCTGGTAAGACCACGACGACCGAGCGTATCCTGTTCTACACAGGTAAGACGCACAAACTCGGCGAAGTGCATGAAGGCGCTGCGACCATGGACTGGATGGTGCAGGAGCAGGAACGTGGTATTACGATCACTTCCGCAGCAACGACCTGTACCTGGAAAGGACACAGAATCAACATCATCGATACCCCGGGACACGTTGACTTTACGGTCGAAGTGGAGCGCTCCCTGCGCGTTTTGGACGGCGCCGTTGCGACGTTCTGCGCGAAGGGCGGTGTGGAACCCCAGTCGGAAACGGTTTGGCGTCAGGCGGACAAGTATAAGGTCCCGCGCATTGCGTATGTCAACAAAATGGACATCAATGGCGCGAACTTTGACAATGCCGTCAAGATGATGCGCGAGCGTCTCGGAACGCGCGCCATCCGTATTCAGCTCCCGATCGGCAAAGAAGACACCTTTAAAGGTATTGTCGACCTCGTGAATATGAATGCGGAGATCTATAAAGACGATCTCGGCAAAGATTATGAAAAGACGGACATCCCCGCAGACATGATGGAGGAAGCGAAGAAATATCGTTCCGAACTCGTGGAAGCGGTTGCAGAGCAGGATGACGAGCTGATGGAGAAATATTTTGAAGACGGCGACCTGTCGGTCGAAGATCTGAAAAAGGGACTCCGTAAAGCGACGATCGCCATGGCGATCACGCCTGTTCTGTGCGGATCTTCTTACCGCAACAAGGGTGTTCAGTTCCTGTTGGATGCGATCATCGATTATCTCCCGTCTCCTTTGGATGTCGACCACGTAAAAGGTATCAACCCCAATACGGGCGAAGAAGAAGTTAGAAAGACGGACGACGATGAACCGTTTGCAGGCCTTGCATTCAAGATCGCAGCGGATCCGTTCGTCGGAAAACTGGCGTTCTTCCGTGCTTATTCGGGCGTTCTGGAAGCTGGTTCGTATGTTTACAACAGCACGAAGCAGAAAAAAGAGCGTATCGGACGTCTGCTGCAGATGCACGCAAACCATCGTGAAGAGATCCCCGAGATCTATTCGGGCGATATCTGCGCGATCGTCGGTCTGAAAGAGACGACCACGGGCGACACGCTCTGCGACGAAAAATATCCGATCGTACTCGAACAGATGGAATTCCCGGAACCGGTTATCAAAGTTGCGATCGAACCCAAGACGAAGGCAGGTCAGGAAAAAATGACCATGGCGCTTATCAAATTGGCGGAAGAAGATCCGACTTTCAAGACCTATACGGACAACGAAACGGGACAGACGATCATCGCAGGTATGGGCGAGCTGCACTTGGAAATCATCGTAGACAGATTGCTGCGTGAATTCAAAGTGGAAGCGAACGTCGGTAAGCCGCAGGTCGCATACCGCGAGACCATTCGCAAAGCAGTGGAAGCGGAAGGAAAATATGTTCGTCAGTCGGGTGGTAAAGGTCAGTACGGTCATTGCAAACTGCGTCTCGAACCTCTGGAACCCGGTACCGGTTACGAATTTGTCGACGAAACGGTCGGCGGTTCGATCCCGAAGGAATATATCCCTGCTATCGATAAAGGTATTCAGGAAGCCGCGAAGAACGGATTCTTGGCAGGATATGAAGTGGTGGACTTCCGCGCCGTCGTTTACGATGGTAGCTATCACGAAGTCGACTCGTCGGAAATGGCATTTAAGATCGCAGGCTCCATGGGCTTCAAGGAAGGCATGAAGAAGGCGAACCCCGTATTGCTCGAACCGATGATGAAAGTGGAAATCGTAACTCCGGAAGATTACTTCGGCGATCTGATGGGTAACGTTTCTTCGCGTCGCGGTACGATCACGGGTACGGAAGACAGGAACGGTGTGAAAGTGATCGACGCAACGATCCCTCTGTCCGAAATGTTCGGTTATGCGACCGATCTGCGTTCTCGTACGCAGGGTCGCGGCCAGTTCACGATGCAGTTCTCGCATTATGCGGAAGTACCTCGTTCGATCTCCGAAAAAATCATCGGCGAACGCGGAAAGAAGGCAGAATAATTGTTCTTGTGCGCAGGTTTTTGAAAATTTTTTCAAAAATTTGCGCAAAAAGATTGATTATATTTGTAAATTAAGATATAATTATAATTGCTTGTAAAGCATGCGTTTATCTTATGACAAAATGATAGATAGCTGCGAGAGTCGGAATTTTTGTTCCGATGCACAAGTTATCATTTTAAAAATAAAAATTTATTGGAGGAACGAAAATGGCTAAGGCTAAATTCGACAGAAGCAAACCCCACGTTAACGTTGGCACGATCGGCCACGTTGACCACGGCAAAACGACTCTGACCGCAGCTATCACGATGGTTATGGCTGCCAAAGGTCAGGCTGCAAAGATGAAGTACGATGAAATCGACAAGGCGCCGGAAGAGAAGGCTCGTGGTATCACGATCAACACCGCGCACGTTGAGTATCAGACAGACAAGCGCCACTATGCGCACGTTGACTGCCCGGGACACGCTGACTATGTCAAGAACATGATCACGGGTGCTGCGCAGATGGACGGTGCTATCCTGGTCGTTGCGGCTACGGACGGACCGATGCCCCAGACTCGTGAGCACATCCTGCTCGCTCGTCAGGTAGGCGTGCCTTATATCGTAGTATTCATGAACAAGACCGATCAGGTTGACGATCCTGAACTTCTCGAACTCGTAGAAGAAGAGATCCGCGACCTGCTCACGAAATACGGATTCCCCGGCGACAAGACGCCGATCATCAAAGGTTCCGCGCTCAAAGCTTTGGAAAAAGCTACTTCCGGCTGCTCCGATGCGGAAATCCTCGCTGCTCCTGAATGCCAGTGCATTCTGCAGTTGATGGATGCGATCGATAAATATATTCCGGATCCTGTCCGTGAAGACGACAAGCCGTTCCTTCTCCCTGTGGAAGACGTATTCACGATTTCTGGTCGTGGTACGGTTGCTACGGGCCGTGTTGAGCGTGGCGTTGCGAAAGTCGGCGATCCTGCAGAAATCGTAGGTCTCATCGAGAAACCTCGTTCGACGGTTATTACGGGTCTTGAAATGTTCCGTAAGATGCTCGACGAAGCTATGGCCGGTGATAACGTCGGTGCGCTTCTGCGTGGTATCGATCGTAAGGACATTGAAAAAGGACAGGTTATCGCGAAACCGGGTTCCATTCATCCCCACACGGAGTTCGAAGCTCAGGTTTACGTTCTGACGAAGGAAGAAGGCGGACGTCATACCCCGTTCTTCAACAACTATCGTCCTCAGTTCTTCATCCGTACGACGGACGTTACGGGCTCCATCAAACTGCCGGAAGGCGTTGAAATGGTTATGCCTGGCGATAACGTCAAAATCGACGTTTCCCTCATCAAACCGGTCGCAGTGGAAGAAGGTCTTCGTTTCGCTATCCGTGAAGGCGGCAGAACGGTTGGTTCCGGCGTTGTTTCCAAGATCGTCAAGTAATTTAAAAATTACGTCAAAAAGACTTCGGAGTTTTCCGAAGTCTTTTTTGCATAAAAGCAATAAGCCGCACGATGCAGCTATTTTGCACCGTGCGGCTTATCAATCGCAAGAAATCAATACGTCC
>CASEWU010000161.1 GCA_949291725.1 uncultured Bacillota bacterium | reverse complement strand
GGCTAAAAAGCCGCGCGGGTCTTTGATCACATCCTGACAAAATGTCCTGTCCTGCTAAAAAATTTATGCTTTTTTGGGTATCAAAAGTCCGATCCCGCCGTCTTCTCTTAAATAAACGACCCTGACTTCACCCGTCTCAGAATCCTGATAGACGTAGAAGGAATGCCCGAGCATATCCAGCTGATCCGCCGCCTCTTCTTCGGTCATGGGAGTAAGCCGGAACGTTTTCGTCTTTACCAATTTACTCTCGGGTAATACCTCTTCACGGAAGAACAGCTGCTTTTCTGCGAAAGCATCCTTTTTCAGTTTAGATTCGATCTTTGATTTATGCTTATAAATCTGTCTCTCGATCTTCGGCAGCACTTCATCGATATTATCATAAAAATTATCACCCGCAACTTCCGCCCGTATCATGTTGCCCTTATAATAAATCGTAAGTTCGGTTTTGCAAAGTTTGTTTTCCTGTTTCAGGTAAACGGAGCAAATGGCATCCTCGTCAAAATACTTATCGAGCTTTGCAACTTTTTTCTCCACAACCCCGATAAGCTTTTCACCGGCCTTGCAATTTTTTTCACTGATTTCAACGCGCATTATCTTTCCCTCCTGATGTTATTTCACAACGATTTTTCATAAGCATGAAAAACCGGCGCTTTCTATTTCAGAGTACGGAATACGATCTTCCCATCCTTTGCGTCTGCCATGACTTTTTGGCCGGGCAATACTTTATTCGCCAGAATTTCTTCGCTGAGCGCATCTTCCATGCGCCGCTGTATCACCCTGCGCAGCGGGCGTGCTCCGTACACCGTATCATATCCTTCATCCAGCAACAGCTGCTTTGCCGCTTCCGTAACCGAAAGCTCTATTTCCCGCTTTTTCAGACGCTCGCACAGCACCGATAAAAACAGATCGCAAACCTTGGAAGCATCCTCTCGGCTCAGCTTATGGAAAATAATAATTTCATCCACACGGTTTAAAAATTCAGGCTTAAACTGTGATTTCAACTCTTCCGTAATCTTATCTTTCATGCGGTCGTATTCTGCCATGTCTGCATCCGATTCGGCACCGCCCGAAAAACCAAGCCGACGCATTTCGTTGACTTTTCCCGCCCCGACATTGCTCGTCATGATAATGATCGTATTTTTAAAACTGACAACCCGACCTTTACTGTCGCTCAGCCGTCCGTCATCCAGGATCTGCAAAAGAATATTGAATACGTCCGGATGAGCCTTTTCGATTTCATCGAAAAGCACAACCGAATAAGGTTTACGTCGTATTTTCTCCGTGAGCTGACCGCCCGCATCTTCAAAGCCGACGTATCCCGGAGGGGCACCGATGATCTTGCTCACCGAATGCTTTTCCATGAATTCACTCATATCCAGGCGAATCATCAGCCTTTCGTCCCCGAACATTGCCGCCGCCAATGCTTTACTGAGCTCCGTCTTACCGACTCCCGTAGGCCCGACAAAAATAAAGGAACCGATCGGTCTGTTCGGATCTTTCAATCCTGCCCTTGCGCGGCGGATAGCCTTTGCGACCGCCGACACAGCTTCATCCTGCCCGATCACCCGCTTATGCAATTCATCTTCCAGATGCAAAAGCCTCTTACTCTCTTCTTCCGTCAGACGGACGACCGGAATTCCCGTCCAGCTCGCCACGATCTTTGCCACATCTTCCGCTCCGATGCTTGCATGGCTTTCCTTGCGCGTCTTTTCCCAATCTTCGCGAATCTTCGCGATTTCTCCTTCCGTCTGCTTGATCTTCTGCAGAAAATTCTGTGCTGCAAGAAAGTCATCCTTGCGGACCGCCTTGTTTTTTTCTGCCGTCAGGCGCTCGATTTCCTGCTCCTTCTCCTTGATACCCTCCGGGCCGTTGTAACTGTCCAGTCGTGCACGGCTCGCCGCTTCATCGATCAGATCAATTGCTTTATCAGGCAAAAAACGGTCTGTGATATAACGATCGGAAAGGCTCGCCGCCGCGACGATCGCATCATCGCTGATCGTAACTTTGTGATGAGCTTCATATTTATCCCGCAAGCCTCGTAAAATTTCAATCGTTTCTTCCACGCTGGGCTGCTCCACGTTTACGGGCGTAAAGCGGCGCTCCAGCGCAGGATCCTTTTCAATGTATTTGCGATACTCGTCCAGCGTCGTCGCCCCGATCGTCTGCAATTCTCCGCGCGCCAACATAGGTTTAAGAATATTCGCCGCATCCATACTGTTATCCGCACTCGCGCCCGCACCGACAATATTGTGTATTTCGTCGATAAACAATATAACGTTGCCGCTTTTCTGGATCGCTTCGATACTCTCTTTTAAACGTTCCTCAAAATCACCGCGGTATTTCGCGCCCGCAAGCATTCCGGGAAGATCCAGCGAAAATACAGTCTTTCCCGACAAGAGATCCGGGACTTCCCCGCGCACGATCGCCTGCGCAAGACCTTCCACCACGGCGCTCTTTCCGACCCCCGGTTCCCCGACCAATACAGGGTTATTCTTCGTCCGACGGGATAAAACCTGAATAATTTTATCAATTTCCTTTTTCCTGCCTAGGACAGGGTCGATCTGTCCCTCCCGCGCCTTTTGCGTAAGATCTGTTCCGAATCTAAGGCTCAGTCCGCCGCTTGTCTTTCCCTGGCCGACACCTTCATGCGCCTGCTGACTCGCACGCTGTATACGAAATTCATACATATCCAATTCCGGATCAGCCTTCGGTTCACCCATTTCCGCATCCAGCGCCGATAAGAGTTCATCAATATCGATCCCCAGCATGCGCAAAAGCCGCACCGCCACCGATTCGTCATCCGCCAAAATCGCCAGAAGCATATATTCGCTTCCCACACTTGCTCCCGTACCGTCGTGGTCGACCGCGTATTCGCAAGCCTTGTCAAACATTCCCTTTGTACGCGGTGTGAAACCCGTCAGTTTGGTGCGTTTATCCAAAGTGCGTACAAACACGGATCGATATTCCGGCTCCGTAACACCTGCCGAACGCAGAATACGGCACGCGCGGCATTCCGGCACATTCAGCATTCCGAACAGCACATGCTCACTTCCCACATACGTGCTGCCGTAATATTTCGCCGCATCCACCGATAATTTCAAAGCCTTTTGAAGATTCATCGAAAATTTATTAAAGTCGTACATTACCCGCTCCGATCTCAAAAAATATTATTTACATCTGCGAACAGCTGTCAGCGCCGCGCGGCACTTCTCTGCCCTGCATATATCCCGCTCCGACGCCGTCAGCGGTTTATCGACCAAAAGATTCAAATTAGACGGCCGCACCGACGAAATCAATTCATCCATAGCCGAAAATCGCCGCGACTCCAAAAAATCCAATGCGATCCCCAGTTTTACCGCCGAAGCAAGCTGAATAAACTCTCCGTACGAAATCTGCTCGCAATTGCACAAAACGCCGTACGCCCGGCAGCACTCATCCTTCATCCCGACATAATCGCTCGTCCGCAAAGCTTTCCGCGCCTGTGCCTCCAGGTTGACGATCTCCAGCACGGCACGCTGCACTTCCGACAATATATACTCTTCGTCGACGCCTAAAGTTACTTCGTTGCTGATCTGGTACATGTATCCTTCCGCCGCACTGCCTTCCCCGTAGACACCTCTTACCGTATGCCCGAGCCGCGATATTTCCCTTGTCAGGCGGTTCATTTTATGCATGCGCGTCAGCCCAGGCAAAAATAACATCACCGATGCCCGCAGTCCCGTTCCGAGATTGGTGGGACAAGCGGTGAGATATCCCAGCTGCGAATCAAAGGCAAAACGCAATTCTTTCGACAAATCGTCATCCACCGCCGAAATTTTTCGGTATGCCAACGGAAGATTCAATCCGTTTACAATATATTGGTCCCTCAAATGATCTTCTTCTTTGATCATGAGTGAAAATTTCCCGTGCGGCGCAT
>CASEWU010000160.1 GCA_949291725.1 uncultured Bacillota bacterium | reverse complement strand
CGGCTGTTGGTTTGTTTGACAAAAATATTAAAGATCGATATAATTGAAAAAATATAGACGGATAGCATCCAGTAAGTGCAGAATTTTGCCGAAAAAAGACAAAAGAGCAGTATACAAGTACAGCACGCTGCGCTCGCCGCAGCTAAACGCATGCCCAAAAGAACAACGCGGAAAACTAAACCGAAACTGCGGCGGCGCCTGTTCCCGCTGAACCGCTTGGGATCGGCTGTCGCTTTTTCGTTGTATAATGCTTTCTTTCATCGGGTTCATTCCCGTTCTATGTACCTCTTGAATGTTACTTTTTCGGGAGGCTTAGGGTAGCATAGTTTCTCGCGGAAGTAAACGGTCGCAAAATTGTTGCTGAAAACATCTATATAACTTTCTTTCAGCCGGGCAGGGGATTCCTGCCCGGCTGTTCTTTATATGGATTTTCGCCATACCATGTACGCAACGATTTTGTCTTTGTCCCGTTGACTTCCGCAAACTTCATTTCCATGGTGTCGGATTTTTACCGTTCTATGCACCTTCGCCTCTTGCCCGAAAAAGGCAAATACAATTCGGAGGTATATCTCAAAATGGAAATGTTGGTAACTAAGTTCTCGAAAGGCAAGTATCGCAACGAAGGTGAATTGTTTTCCGAACCTATCTCTGCCGAAAACGTCAGGCTCATGGGCGAAATGATCGCTTTGCAGGCATTACGCACCGTCAAAAAATATGATTTTAGAATCGCAGACAAGCTGTATATCGGTTTAATCAAAGACCTGCACCACATGAACGAAGTCGGATATATCGTTTCGGACGGCTATGACGTAGCCCAGACCGCCATCTGCTTCCTGTATCAATTTGTCGGAAGAAAGGTGTCGGAAATTTACGGCAAAGATCGCAAAGGCAAGGAGATCACCATAAAACTTGCCTGTTATCGTGAAGTGAATCGCTTCATTGATCTTTTGCGGAACAGACCGGACAGGCGGGGAACGATCGTCGAATCCATAGACTTCACGGACTATAAAGCACTTCCCGCCGATCCCGTGGACTGCTTTGAACACGAGCAGACGGATTACAGCAAATATGATGAACTTGTAGAAGCCCTGCAATTATCCAAATTGGAGCTTGCTATCCTGGACTGTTACATGAACGGCATGGTGCAATCGGAAGTCTGCGCCGAACTTAGGATAGGCAGAGGAACTATAAACTTCCGTAAAGCGAGTATCCGTAAGAGGTATCAATCTTTGTACGGAGCCTATTGATTTAGACCGAGTGGCAGTTAGGCGTGAGCTTGTCATAGACGAGTGCGTCGGCGCTGCGCGCCGCCGCAGACAAGCTCACGCCTGAAACTGACTGAACCATAATCGCTCAACTAGTAAACTCAAACCACCAAACCCAAACGAACGGCACAAAAACCCGCAATGTCAGAGAAGCCCGCCGCGAAAAAGGCGTCCGCGCTGACCCGCTTGCGGAGCGTCTTTTGTCATCGCGGCGTGCGGGTTTTCGTCGTAATGTGGTTGAAAAGAGCGAGGGATTGCAACAGTTTGAGGAACGCTTTGAAAAGGTCAAGGGCAAACGCAAAAGTCGTAAGGCAAAGCTGTTGCAGGAGTTTACGCCTATGTTTAAGGACGGGAACGAAGCAGATACAATGCGATCCGCTATATGCTCTCTAACAGAGTTTATATCGGAGAGTATCACCATATGGGCGTGGTGATAGAGAACAGCGTGCCACAGCTTGTTTCGGAAGAGTTGTTCGATGCAGTACAGTTGGAACTTGCAAAGAACTCAAAGGCACCTGCAAGGCATATGGCAGATGAAGATTATCTGCTTACCACAAAACTTTTCTGTGGAAGATGTGGCGCAATGATGGTTGCGCAGGCAGGAACAAGCGGTACAAAAGGCGTTGTCTATCGCTATTACGCATGTGTTCGGCAGAAAAAGCACCAATGCGAAAAGAAGCCTGTCAGTAAAACAAAGTTAGAAGATTTTATTGTCTATAAGACTATGGAATTCCTAAAAGACGACGACATTATTGAAAGGCTTTCGGCAAAGCTGTACGAGTTGCAGTACACAGAAAGTACTATTCTTCCAAAATTGCAGGAGCAGTTAAAACAAAAGGAAAAAGAGATAGAAAATATCGTCAACGCCGTGCAGAAGGGATACGCGACAGAAACGCTATTGAAACGACTTGATGGGCTGGAAAAGGAAAAGCGTGAGATTAGCGACGCGATTGCTAAGGAGCAACTTAAAGCTCCAATTTTCTCTCAAGACCATTTCAAAATGGCTCTCTCAAACTTCCGCAAGATAGACATAACCACGCAGGAAGGCAAGCGCAAGATAATAGATACATTTATCAACGCAATTTACCTTTACGACGACCATTTAAAAATTATATACAATGCCAACGGTAAAGAAGAAACAATAAGCCTTGCAGAACTCGAAAGTTCAACTTTGTTTTCACGCGGGGCACCAAATATACAAGGGGCTTGCAAGAAAATTTGCAAATCCCTTGTTTTTTCGTGCGATTAGTGCATAATTATAAAGCCGAATTTTCGTTGATCCGGCGGAAATGGGGACAAAACGGGGGGCGGGGAGGCGAACGGCTTTGGGCGCGGCGGGGCGGCCCGCGAAAATGTCGGGGGAGCTTGACAACGTCGGGCGGATATGCTACAATAAAAATGCGATTTTCCGGAAAGACGTGCTGCGTCCAGCCCGAAGCAGAGGAAAAGTCTTTTCAGAGGGGCGCCGGAAAGGGGAGGAAAATGAAAAAGACGGCGTTTTTCAGCATGATTTTTGGCGCGATATGGATAGTTCTGTGCAATTTTTCCGGGTGTTTAGGGGAACTTCTGTTTTCCATAAAGCCTTGGGAACGCGAGAAAATGTATGACTATTATACGCAGGACGAAAATTATTTTACGGTTTGGGGAAAATTGGAAACATATGAAGAATTTGATAACGGAAGGGCGATGTGGATCATCGATTTGGATGAAAGCTGCATTTCCGCCCTG
>CASEWU010000159.1 GCA_949291725.1 uncultured Bacillota bacterium | reverse complement strand
AAAGCTTTGAGGGACTTGCGGCATACTTCCGACTTCCAGTTCCCCGGAAATCCGACAATTAGGAAACTGTTCGTCGAACGTTTTTTCTCCGTCCAGGCTTCTGATTTTCAAATCCTGTATCACGCACTGAAAAAATAGTGCGGAAAAATCATCAAAAAGCGTGATCTCCTGATCGACGATCACCGTTTTTAATTTACTGCAGTATGCAAACACATCTTGCGAAATCTCTAAAGGCGCATCTGCATTGTCCAACTGAATCGTTGCAAGCCTATAACACTCATTAAAACAACGTCTTCCGAGAAATTCAATTGCTGACAATTCTACCTCTTCCAAAGACCTGCAACCATTAAATGCGTAATCTCCGATGTATACAAGGCGGTCGGAGGCCACTTCTTTCAAGTCATAACAAAATCGGAAAGCCTCTTCCTCGATCTTCGTTACGTTTTCAAAATTTACCGACTGCAAATTCACACAACTGTCGAAAGCATTATTCTTGATTGAAATCAATCCTTTAAAAGAAATCGATTTCAAAGAATAACAGTCGCTGAACGCATGACGGTTGACACTTGTTACGGGATGCCCGTCGATTTCCGCCTCGATCTTAACATTAACCGGTCTTCCCCAAAATCCGGAAACAACGATCGCGCTTCCTTCGTTCTGATTGCCGTCTACAAAAGAATATCTTACGCCGTTTCTGAGAAAACTGTTTTTGTCTTCTCCGAACGTTGCCGCCTGCCATGCCATGAATACCATCACACACGCGAAAATCAAAAAAGTAACAAAACTGACCCAAATCGGAAAGACCGGCCTGCGGACACGGATTTTTATATCCTCTTCCGCGTTCTCCTTCCGTCCCTTTTCTGCAACAGGAACACAGGGAGTTCTGCGCGGCGAAACGTCGTATTCCAGCGCCACGCCGCCTCCGCGCGGCACATACGCATACTTGCCATATCTTGCACGGTTGATCTGTACGCGAAAATCCGCGCAATCTGCGGGAATTTCGATTTTTATATCCAAAACAAAAGAGGTCTGACCCGCTTTTTGCAATTTTCCCGCAGGAATGCGCCTTTCTCCGAGTTTTGCCCCGCGTGCGTCGTAAAATCCGACCGTAAAATCCAGTCCCGTCAATGTTTCCTTTCGCAAATTATGCCACTTCAAAAGCAGGTATTTCTTTCCCTGTTCGACGAAAATAACATAACTTTCCGTTTGCAAAAGAGGATCACTCTGCAAAAAAGCATATTCACCTTTGGAAATAATGTCAATTTCCTGCATTTTTCTTCCCCTCTTTTATAAATTTCGGATTTTTATGTTTTACCGCTATCCCTGTAATGATCAGACTGATGACAATGATGATCCAGCCGAGACTGTAATCATTTGTCATGGCCGCAGAATCGACCATATAGCTTTCCGCAAAGATGCCGGCAAAGATATTTGCTATGCAAAAGCGTATAGCAAAAAAGCCCAGTGCGTCCAAAACCACGCACAAGGCTAAATACAGAGCAAACCACTTTTTGGAAAGGCGAAAGGGACTTTTCCCCGTTATTTTTATTCCGTCCGCCTGATTTACAATAACCGACGCACACGTCGTTTTTACGGGCAGCTCGATCTCGCTCGTAAAACCCGCGCGCAAAATCTTTTCACGGATATTCAAAGTACGGAAAACCTGCCCGTTCTCTCCGAACAACAGGACGTCGTAGTCAAGATAACGGATCGCATCCTCTGTTTTGCAGATCAGATATTTCCTGCCGCCGCGTTCTGACAGAATATACTCCTGAATGTACCCGCGGTTTTTCCGATCCGGCTCATAAACGACTTTGTTTCCGCAAGAATCCCTTACCCGTTCCAATCCGCGCCCGGGCACTTCCGAATAATCATTGCGGTACCGCAGAATATACCGCGGTAATATAAATATATGCAGAAACAAAAAAATTCCGCAAACAACGAAAAGTAATAAAATACCCCCTGCCATTGCACACCTCACGGAAAGCAAATCCACTTGCACTCGGCTGACCCTTTTACATTCAATTATCGTTCACCTGCTTATTTCATATTTTATCATACGTACAACGGATTGTCAATCATTCAACAATTTTATTGCGTATCCGTATAACACGGCATAACGTGTATGCGGTTTTCTTGCAAAATATCGCATTTTTAGCTCACGTACCATATTTTCTGATTCGCGATGTGCTCTGTATACGGTGTGAGATCGGGAGCATTGTTTCCGTCTTTCAGCCGAGAGCAACGTCCAGCACCATCATGACGGCAAACCCGAACATGACGCCCCACGTACCGAGATGCGGATGCGAAACAAGGTGCGAATCCGGTATCAGATCTTCCGCCACGACAAAGACCATGGCGCCAGCCGCAAAAGCAAGGAACCAAGGCTGCATGACCGTTAATGCCGACGCGAGGAAAAATCCGACCACGGCAAAAACAGGCTCCACTGCGCCGCTTCCCATTCCGTAAAGAAAAGCTTTCGCGCGGCTTTGCGTCGCCGTTTTCATCGGAAGCGCGACCGCTGCGCCTTCCGGAAAATTCTGAACAGCAATACCGATCGCCAAAGCAAGGGCCGAGATATAAGCCGCATTTTCTCCCGCCGCAGCCGCTGCCCCGAACGCAAACCCGACTGCCAGCCCTTCCGGAATATTATGTATGGTAACCGCAAGAAACATTTTGGTCGATTTTTTCATCGTAACCCGCAGTCCCTCTTCCTCGCTTGTCCCCGCATGCAAGTGCGGCACAACATGATCGAGCACCACCAAAAACAAACCGCCGACCAGAAATCCCACCAACGCGGGAACAAAGCTCCATTTTCCCCAGTCGCCAGCTCCTTCCATGGACGGAATAAGGAGCGACCAGACAGAAGCGGCGATCATAATACCGGAAGCAAACCCGAGAAAAACCGTATTCACTTTTTCCGAGATGTCTTTTTTAAAAAACCAGACGACCGCACTTCCCAATGTCGTCGCCGCAAAGATGACAAGAAAACCGATCGCTGTCAGCAACACATGATTCATAACACTTCTCCGTAAATTTTGCCGATACAAGCCGATTGGCGCACAAACAGCACTTTTGTGCGCACTTTGCCGCTCCATTATAACCGACGCAAATCCGTGTTGTCAAGATGTCGCCCCACATTTCATTTACCGCCGATACCGTCGCCGCACCTAAACCGACTTGTAATTTGCAAAAGCCGGCCTTTCCCTTGCACCAAATTTTCCTCTCCCTCTAAACAACATGCCGCTGTACATAAGAGAAACACCTTTCATCTGAAATAAATTCCCGTCCATGTTTGCATGCAAACCGCGGCTTAATCAGAAAATCCGGCAGCAGTCTTAAAGGTTCTGCATGTTTCGGCTTTTCTGCGCGCCGACGAGCTTACGGTGCCGTAACAAACAAAAAAAGCGGAGAAAAATCTCCGCTTTTTGATTGGTTTTACATTTCTACCGTTATGAAAGCACCCTGTCCCGGGGCAAGCGTCAATGTGTAAAGCCCGTCTTCTCCTTTCGTCAAAGCAGAGGACTGCGTTCCAACGTAAGCCTGTACCGAAAGAGCACCGTTTATTCCGAATTTTACGGTAGAATCCGATTCATCCGTTATAATTCCGTTATTGACAAGCATAAAGGCGCATCCGTCGCCGTTTGCTTCCTCAAAGATGCCGACCATCAGATCCGTATCCGAAGACATCGTATGTATTTTATCCTTATACGAGCCTTTCAGCGCAAGGATCATGGAACCGCCGTAACCGTTTCCGGTATAGCAGCACGCCGCATCCTGCCACAGATAACGGTTGAACACCGAAGACAGCGACTTCACCTCGGAGATCACCTGCACGACATTGTCCCAAAGTCCTTCCGTCTTGTTGCTCTGGTCGATCACGGCCTGGCCTGCACCGATGGACGAAGGAGGCGTGGACGCACAGAAAAGATTGATCTTGCTCGCTCCCAACGCCATGGAATTGAACGCTTCGAAACGAAGATCGGTTACCGAAGGCGCATATTCACGGTTTTCAGGGCCGATCAGATTTTTTATCGTCCAGATATAATTTCCGTAATCTTTACCCGTATCGCGCGCAACGGTCGCGGGATAATATACACCCTGGTAGTAATCGCCCGCTTCCACATACCGTTCCAGTCCGCTGCCGGTACTGCGCGTATGGATCGGATAATGATCCTGCTCCACGGACGGCATACCGAACAACGAAACAGCTTTATCTACATATGCCTGAAAGTCCGATTCCTGTTCGAACGGCTCATAATAGTTCGCCAGCAGGTTTACATACATAAAATATCCCGGAAACGCTTCCCGATACAGCCGCGAACATTTGCCGTACATATCAAGCTGCTCGGGCGCGGGTTCGTCCACAAGGAAATTCCCGCGGAAAAACGATCTGTCCTGGTAGCGTTCGACAAGCGGCTTGATCTCTTCGATCGCGGCTGCGACCGCCGTTTCATCATCAAAATTCAGATTTTCCGTCAACGTCTGCAATTTTTCGTTCAATTCTACGTCGCGGATATATGCCTGTATCCCGTATTTGTCCATCCAGTCCAGATAGGAATCGTAAACTTCGCTCTTCTGGTATGTCAGGTAAATGATATCCACACCCAGTTCCGCAAGCAGCGCGAAATCTTTTTCCTGCGCATATACGGTTTGGCCGGTCGTCTTGTCGACGCGCTCTTCCGTTACCCCGTTGTATCCGCCGATCTCGATGATGTTGCGGTTCGTCATGTCAACATACGGTTCAAAATACGCATACGCCGTCATATTGCCCGCAATCCTCGTATCCGAGGTGATGCGTTCCCCTTTGCCGTCCTTTTCTGTGTACCAGCCCTTAAAGCTGAAGTTTTCCAGCGTCGGATCTTCCGGCAAAGTTACCGTGCCCTGCTGTGCGGCAACCTTGGTGTCCTCCGTCTTGCCGTCGTTATAGACAAAGGTAACGCCGGAACCAGCGCACCCCGTCAATACCGTCAACCCAAGCGTCAGAGTAAGCATCAGAGTGCAGAATATTGCCAAAATCCTGTTCTTTTTCATTCTATCCTCCAAACGTTTCCGCACGTCTTATCTTTCCACCGTAACAAACGCGCCCTGTCCCGGTTCCAGTTCAAAGGAATAGAATCCTTCGCTGTCGGGAGTCAGTGTTGTCTGTTCCGTTCCGATGTATGCCACAACTTTGCTCGCCCCCACAAGACGGAAACGCACCGTTGCAAAAGCACTTTCATCGTTCGGCGCTTTATCGATATCACAGTTGTTTACGAACATGAACGCTTCCCCGTCCCCGTTCGCTTCGTCGAAAAGTCCGATAGCCAGATCCTGGTTCGATGTAAGAGACAAAAGGCGATTCGAATAGTCTGCCGTCAGTTCACGCGTCAGCGTCTTTCCGTATGTGCCGCCCGCGTCATAGCCGCCAATATCCTGCCACAAATATTTGCAGAATACGTCGCTTAAAGCTTTGATCTCACGCACGAGCTGGCTCGCATTGTCGAACAGTTCGGGGGTCTTCTGACCGTCGTTGATACAACCCCAGCCGCCTATGAATTCCGGATTTGCCGAAAGAACGGAAGGCGGTGTCGAAGCACAATACAGGTTGATATGGCTTGCGCCGAATGCCATCGCATTGAATGCTTCGAAACGAAGGTCATGCATATTCGGAGAATAGTTTCTGCCTTCATCCGTATTGGCAAGATCCTTGGTCGTCCAGATATGGTTTTCCAGATCACGTCCCGAATCGCGCGCAATATCCGCCACAACGTTGAAACATCTCCAGAAATAATTTTCGTTTACCGAACGCGTTACCGTTCCGAAAATACTCTTCTCCGCAAGAATTCCGTAATTGTCGATCGCAATATAAGAGAAATCAAAATTGTCGACATAATACTGGATGTATTCTTTATACAGCTCGTCGCTCATGTCCAGATGGAAGGTCCACGCATAGTTGGGAAACAGGTTCGTATACATTTCATACCCGGGCATAGCGATCTGATACAGTTTCGCCATTTTGACATACGATTCCAGCTGTTCGAGACTAGGTTCATCGCGAATATAATTGCCTTTGAAGCAAGCTTGGTCTTCATAGACCGCAGTGTACTTTTTGACCTCTTTTACCGCTGCCGCAACCGCCGTTTCGTCATCGAAATCGAGATCTTCCGCAAGTTTTATCAAAACATCATTGAGTTCATAATCATTGAACCAGCAAGAAATATCGTATTTGTTCATCCATTCGATAAACGGTTTCTGGTTCTGCATATGTTCGTTATCCGGATACAGATCCCAATGCTCGAATGTCAAATAGATGGTGTCCACGCCCAGTTCCTGCAAAAGCGCAAAATCTACTTCCTCCGCATATTCCATGTCATAGAAAAGCTGTTCGCCCGTCTCAGGATCGCGGAGAACTTCATTCGTTTCAGGATCGCGCATCGGGCGCCGGATATATTCCGTAACGCCGTTGAAGCCGCCGATATCGATGACGTTTCGGCCCGTCATGTCCACATAGTCCGTCCAATACGCATAGGCGTCCATGTCTTCCGTGGGAACAGTATCTACCGTAATGCGTTCCCCTTTACCGTCCTTTTCCGTATACCAGCCCTTAAATCCGTAGTTGCTGCGGGTAGGATCTGCCGGCAGCTGTGCTTTGTCGCCCTCTCCGACCTCGATCGTCTTGTCCTGCGTTGTTCCGTCTTCATAGTGATATACGATCGAATATCCGTCTTCCGATGTCGGCGGATCCGTAATTACCTCGTCCTTTTTGCCGCATCCGGATAGACAGAAAAACATCAGGATCGCCGCAATGACCAAACTTCCGATTTTTTTAATATTCATTTTTAACCCCATTTTTCACTTGGAAATCATTGCCGTCCGCCGCAATCGCAGCGGACGGCAACGCTTCCGTTAACAAGCTTTCAGCTTATTTCTGTTCTTTTTTCTTTCTGAGCACGAGAACTGCAACCGCCGAAGCCAATGCCAGGACGGATACGCCGATCACACTGATCGTTCCGACCGCAGAGCTGCAGCCGCCCGAAGGAGCAGGATCTTCCCCGCCTGTCTGTGCAGCCGTAACCGTTACGGTACACGTTTTGGACGTGCCGTCCGCAGCTTTTGCCGTGATCGTTACGGTACCGGCTTTCACGCCCGTAACAACGCCGTCTTTCACCGTCGCGATACTGCTGTCCGATGTTTCCCATGTAAGAGCCGTGCTGCCGCCGGTCGGATCGGTCGTAACGGACGCCGAAATGGTAACCGTCTTGCCCGCTTCCACCGTTGCCGTCGAATCCATCGTGATCGTGTAGCTGTAATCCACTTCGATCGCTTTCTGGCTCCATGTCTGCGTTGCGGGATCATACACAAACAACGTATCTTCCGCAAACTTCGCACCCGTATCCGTATAGAATACGTCCGCATCAAACAACAGCGTTACTTCTTTCGACCAGTCAATTCCGTTGATGCTGTCGCAGCGGCTGTCAAATACGATACGGATTGTATTGTCTCCGTACTGGAAATGCACCGCTACGATCGTCGACTGCAATTCGATCGTCGAAGCACCCGAATTGAACATGATATCGTAAACGGATCTGCCGTTGATGTAAATACCGTTCCAGACTGCATTTTTGATGCCCGTCGTGATCTGATGATCGAGCAAGCCGTGCCAGTCGGTCAAAGTGAACCATGCAGGCACTGCATTCACATACACGGTTCCGCGTCCTGCGTTGCCGCTGTCTTCATTTGAAAATACCTTATCTTCGTTCGCAAAGCTGACCACGAACGCATGGTTGACCGTATCTTCTATTTTTTCATTCTTCTGTACAACGCTCTCAACTTCCAGGATCATGTCGCTTTGAGGAATATCCTTGACTCCGGACCACCATTCAACGTCGTTGTAATATACTTTCACATAGTCTTCGCCGCTTACATATCCTGTCGGCAGCGTAAATCCTTCCAGGATCTCCAGTTTAATGGTTGCTGTTGAATCATCGAGGTCAAAGATCTTTACTCCGTCCATCGTTACGGAAGGATTCAGCAGGAAGGTGATCGTCGTGCTTGCCGCCATCGCCTGCACTCCGCCGGGATTCTGTGCATTGATCTCCGCCATCGTGTATCCGTTGAAGCGGATCAATTCGCTGTCTGCAAGTGCTTCATACGATTTTTCCGTCGTGTCGACGTTGAACGTCATCACAAACTGATTCTTGACGATCGGATCCTGCGAAACAACGCGGAAAGGCGAACCTTCTGCCACCATTTCTTTCCAGACACCTGCATCATAGACAAATGAGATTTCTTCGGAAAGTCTGTAATTTGTATAATAGTTGCCGTATTTGTTACCCCAGACAGGACGCATTCCTTCCTTAAAGGTAATGATGGTTCCCAGAGGAGGAACTGCCGACTGGAAGTTATAAGTCCAATTGCCGTCTGCATCTTTATCCATTGTGCACCAGTAAAATTCCAGGTGATCATTCTTTGTGTGGACAAACATCTGGTATTTTTCATGCCAATAGTCCGCAAAAGTCATCGCTCCGTCTTCCGGATCGGTAATGATGATCTTTTGGAAGAAATCAGGCAAATCGTTTTTATTTTCTTCCAGGTAGATAACCGACTGCATATCATTCGTTGCGATGATATCCGATTTATTGCTGTCAAAGTAGATCAGAACAGCGCCGTTGCCGACCGTATTTACATAAGAAATCGTGAACGGTTTGACTTCATAAACATTGAACGTAACGCTGGCTTCTGCTTTAAGCTCCGCGTTGTCGTCCGCTACCGCCGTTACCGTAATCGTAACCGCACCCGAAGAAGCAAGACCTTCTACCTTGCCGTCCGCACTGACAGACGCGCTGTCGGGATCGCTGCTCTTGTATGTTACGGAAACACCTTCCTGCGGAGCGACAGTAACATTCAGCTGAACGCTTTCGCCGACCGCAAGAGAATCGGAATCGGGTTTTGCAATGACTACGGAAGGAACAACCGTGATCGTCATCGTATCCTGTGCAGCTCCGTCCGCAACAACTTTCAGCTGCGCCGTGCCGAGCCCGTCCGCACTGATCGTAACGCTTGCACCGCTGCCCGTTACCGAAACATTCGCCGAATCGGATGTCCAGACAAACGATGCGTTTTCATCGTTGGTTTCCACATTGATCGTCGTTTCGGAACCGTAAGCCACCGTCATGTCTTCGGGAAGAGCGACCGTCGTCCCTTCGTTTACCTTCACCGTTGCCGTAATGGTAACGCCCGCGCCGTTGACCGCCTTGATCGTCGTTTCCCCTGCGGAAACGCCCGTGATGACGCCCGTGGACGCATCTACCGTCGCGATATCCGTATTCTCGATCGAATACTGCCAGCTGTTGTCTGCCTCGGGTGCCTCCAAAAGGCCCTGCGCAGCGAAGCCCCAATAAATTGCTTCGGAATTATCCCATACCTTCGTAAGATGATCGCCGAGCGACGTGGACGCGCTGCCGCCTTCCTTGACGGTGTACGTGTCCGCCGCAAACGTGCGGGGCGCGACTTCCACAAACTCGCCGTCCGTGAAGCGCCAGCACATATCGCCCTGCAGCGTCATGCTGTCAAAATAATAACCGATGCCGTTCTTGTACGCAAGCGGACGCATTCCCGTGTTGAAGAACAGCAGATCCCCTTCCTGGAAATCATAGAAGTTCGTCGTAAACGTGAAAGAATAGGTCTGATCCGTCGTGTTCAGGCTGCCCATCAAACCCGCTCCGCCCCATTCGTACGCGGTGGGAAGTTCGCCTTTCAGCCACATCTTGCGGATAAAATCAAAGTAGTTGGACGCATCGCCCACTGCTTTTCCGCCCACGATGTCGTATTTGAGCGCAAGATCGTTCATGTAATCGGAAACAACCATGCGTCCCGACGTCTTGCCCGTGATCTTGACGCCGATCGTCTTGGAATTGAGCGTCACGATCTCGACGAGCATGTCTTCCATCGTTTCGCTGACCGTTACGGAGCAGGTCGCTTCCGTACCCGTCGCCAGATGTTTCGCCGTCACCGTAACGGGACTCTGCGTCGTGCTGTTCTTGATAAACAGTTTGCCGTTTTCGTCGACCGTCACGATATTTTCGTCCGAAGAAGTCCAGACCAGCTTCTGGTCGGCGATGGCTTCGTCGAAGGTCGCCGTAAGCTGCGCTTCCGTGCGCACCTGCGCGTTCAGTTCCGCTTTGTCCAGCGTGAACGGCGTGATCTTTTCAAGCGCCGTACCGTTGTAACGGAAATAGATATCCTTCGTCAAAGAACCCGCCGCAACCGTCGCGCTTGTACCGTCGGAAGAAGTGAGCGCCTGCCAGCCTGCCGTGAAACGGATCACGTCTCCCGAAACAAGCTGTCTGTTCAACGTGATACTGCCGTCAGCCGCCAAAGCCGCGCCGTCCGCTTTTTCGCCGTTGATCGTCACCAGATTGAAGAACGCGTTGTCCGCCGCGGGGATCTGTGCCACCGCGCTGCTCGCCGCCGTTCCCGCAATCACCGCTTTCCCGTCCGCAACGGAGAGGGTCACGTCATTGATCTCTTCCGCACCGCGTACCGTCAGTTCGACCTCGATCGATTCGTTGCTGTCCACGTGCGTCGCCGTGATCGTCACTCTGCCCGCTTTCTTGCCCGTAACGACACCCGTTGCCGCATCCACTTCCGCCACGGAAGGATCGCTGCTCACATAATTCATCTCTTTGCTAAGACGAGGATGGAAGAAATTCAGATCGTCATTCGGATCTTGCGCATTCAGCGCGTTTTCCCATTCATTTATTTTTTCTGAAGGGGCGTCCGATTTATAAAATTCGATCGGCAAAAATTCGGGAGTCAACGTTACCGTGCCGTCCACCGTCACATAACTCTGTGAAGCATTCACACCCTGCAATACGTCCGCGGGCTGGAATTCGTACCCGTCAAAGACATAGTAACGGTCGTATTTGAGCGAACCTTCGTACCACATGAATTCGCCTCCCTCGTAATACAAAGGAGTAAATCCCTTCTTGAAGTACAGAACGTCCCCTTTCTGGAAGCCCGCTTTCACGCCGGCCGCTTTACGGCTCGTGACCATCAGGTACGTATAGCCGCCCAATCCGAAGTTACCCGTATTGTAAGTAGGCACCGTCGTCTGCTGCGTATTGAACAAAGGCTGCCCGTTGAAGAAGATGAACCGCAAAAATCTGCCGTATTGACTCATTTTGTGCGAATCCTGGATCGTATTGAACACGTTGGTTGTCGTCGTTTCCGTCGTCACGCCTTCGATCGTGATCCCGATCTGGTTGTCGTCGTGGTTATGTACGGTGATCGTACCCAAATCGTCGTCCGCCTGTACGTTTTTGTTGGTGAACATCAGTACGCCGAAACAAAAAGACAGGGCTACGATAACCGCCAGCAATGCCACGACCAGCGATTTCTTTCTGCTGAAAGATTGAATCATATATTTTCCTCCCTCTTTTTTTATCCGTTCATGAACGGATTCATTTCATTTTTTTCTGCGCAACATCCATGCGCCTGCCACCAAGACTGCAACTGCCGCCCCGCCTGCGCTTGCAAACAGAACGGAACTGCAACCGCCGCGCGAAGGATTCTTTTCTCCGCCAGAGGAAGAGTTGCCGACCGTGATCTTAAACTCAGTTACTTCCTGCGCGCCCGTCAAATCTTCCGTCGTCATTTTCAGCGTAACGGTGCCGTCTTTCAGGTTATTCAGGAAATCTTTGCTCAGCGTGATCGTTCCGACCGTGGAATCCCCTGTCGGTTCCTGTACAGTGTACTGCGAACGCGTAAGTCCGCCGCCTACCAAGGACACAAACGAGCCTGTTTTGAAGTCAACCGAAAGAACGAGATCTTCCGTTGCGGAACCTGCTTTTTCCAGCGTGTAAGAACCGGGGGTGATCACCGCGGGCTGCAAAGCCACCACTTCGTTCATGATGCGTACAGAGAATCCGTCCAATCCGCCGTCGTTGCCGACAAAGAAGTTATACGGCGTATCTTCGTTCACGGCAAGGTCAGCAAACGCTGCCGCTTTGACAGTGAATTTTCCGTCCGCATAGCTGTACAGAGAAGAATCCATTTGATTCCTGTTTGCATCGTACAGACGCAAAGCTCCGTTACCGGGATCGGTAACATTCAATACGACATCGCTCGTATCGGCTTTTGCACGGGTTACGGATGTGGAAGACGTGATCTCGGGCACATTGATACCCTTGATCGTCATATCGATGCCGCGCGTTGCCGTCGCAGGCGTTTCGATAAACTCAAAAATGAAATATACTTTTCCGTCGCCGCCGTTTTCCGCAGAGAAATCGTCGCGGGTCAGTTTGTAATCATCCCACAGCAGCGTGCCGTTGAAGGAAATCTTCGTTGCCGTTTCGCCGATCTCGATTTCGATCGTATTCAGCATTTCTTCCCCTGCATAAGCAACGGATACGCCGTTGGGGTAATACTGCTTCAGCTCTTTGGCTTCCTCTTCCGTCGGCGTATCGCCTTCCTGTTTATAATAATAGGACTGCGCTTTGAACGGAGTTACATTCTGGAACTGAATTCCTTTACATATCGTACAGTTATCCGAATAGTCAATGCTCGTCTTTTCCTGATCCAGCGGGAGCATTGCCTGGTTGGCAAAATACATGCCCCACCATACGCCCGCGCCGTTCAGATTGTAGTGCACTTTCAGCGTGATCTTTTCCGTTACATCGTAGCCGCGCACGGAACCGAGACGCGCATGCAGCCAGACATTCCCGCTGCCGACATCCGCCGTAAACGGTTCGTCTATGTTTTTATAGGTGATCGATCCGTCGGGCTGATAGATGTGTTCGCTCGGACCCATATCCAGCCATTCGCCTTCGGTGATGTTTTTCTTTTCCGCCGCAATGCTCTTGATGTCGACGGAAGCCGCTTTCAGACAGGAATGCATGGACACCGTCATCGTCGTTTCGCTCAGATCCCAGTTGCAAGCCGGGCGGTAAGGCGGCGCAATGCGGTTATCCCCTTCCACATAGAAAGATCCGTAGCTGTGCTGGATGGAAATGGTATGCGTATCGTCAAACACTTCCAGATACGTATCAAAATACCACATGGGATCTTCCATTTCGACACCGTTATTCGTATAATAGATGGCAACCATCATGCGCTGATTCAGCTTTGCTCCCCATTGCAGGCGATAAGGCCGCACCACGAGGCT
This sequence comes from uncultured Bacillota bacterium, assembly GCA_949291725.1. Taxonomy (GTDB): domain Bacteria; phylum Bacillota; class Clostridia; order Christensenellales; family Borkfalkiaceae; genus Borkfalkia. Next base: position 7,306 of record CASEWU010000159.1, on the reverse strand, counting down.
GATCCCGTAATTTTCTTTGGAAAGGAACGAAAACTTCAGGATCTGATTATCCATTTCGGCCGCATTCCCCTGGACCTCTTCATTCAGCGTGAATTCCTTAATGTCGTATGAAATGCTGATCCCGTCATTCAGATTCAGCTTTTCGGAATACACCGCAGACAAATCATTCTCCGTCCCTTCGGCTGTCAGAACGCTTCCGCTTGCAGAACCGTTCGTAACTGTCCAGCTGCCCGTTGCTTCCGCCGCTGCGCCATATATGCCCAGCTGCGGGAGTGCAAGCACCAGAGAAATTGCCAAAAGACCGAAAAGTTTGCCAAGTCTTTTTTTCATGCTTACTTCTCCTCCAAATTTATTAATTCAGGCGTTTGCCCGTATCAAACATTATTTACCGTAAAAAGCAAAGTTCATTCTTCCTGCCGGCATCGTATCCCCTTGCGTATACAGGCTTTCCGGATCGGACAGATCGCATCCGCTCACCACTTTGAACCAGATACCGAAGTCGCCGGACAGATCCAGTCCCGATTTCGGGATCTTAACCTGCAGGTACCTTCCGCCAATGGAAAAACTTCCGCTCTTTTGGAAAGTCAGTTCATATTTACCGTCCGCAATGGAATAGATCTCCGCTTTTCCGTCCTTCAGTTTTACGCAGTAATGATATCCGTAATATCCGCCTTCCCTCCCGGGGATACGAATATAAAGCTGCGGATATTCACCGGTTTTGGCGTCCAAAGCGACATCCTTTGCCGTTTCGATCAGGAAATAGACATCTTTTCCGTCCGACGCAACGCGCGCCTGCGTAAAATCATTGGTCGCGGCATCCGCGGTATAATGTACGTCCTGTGCATGCCCCGCAAAATCGCGCGCATCGCATTCTCCCGCGAAATCATAATAGACATCCTTGACAGAATTCCACTGCGTCAGTCCCTTTCCGATGTCGATACTGATCGGTTCCGAATAACTTTCGGGGCGCTGTGTTCCTTTATAACTGCGGTTATTGCGCGCCATTTGCAAATAGAAATTGTCGAAATACCCGCCTTTCATCATTTCAACATCGCGCGAATACTCCGTGTTCACAGTGTCTACAAAAAACACCCTGTTCTCGGGAAGATCGGGATCCGTGGTCGTATTCGGACTGTTTCCCGTCCCGTATTGTTTCTGCGCGACCCATTCGTTCCAACCCGTTATGAACAGGTATTTCGGGTCGAGTTCGATCGCCGTTTCGTAGCGTTCTTCAAAGTTTGCCCCCGAGTAGATTGCGTTGTTGCTGTGATCGGCTGCGCCGTCATGCCAGCCGCGCCCCCACATCTGTTCGGAGATCACGGACGACAAGAGCGCGTCCGAAAACGGAAGTTTATTGTGCTGCGCCACGGAAACATTGACCGTTTCGCCGTATGCCGTCGCCTTTTCACTGAACTCGATCCAAGGAAAACCGTTTTCATTTTTTACGCCCGTCGTCGGCCACTGCGATTCCTTGATCTCGAAAAAGTCCAGAATTTCCTGATCCGTTTCCGCACTCAGAACAGTGTTTTCTTCGCCCGTGATCGACGAAGATGCCCACCTGGTCTGATCGCTTGCACCGCCGTTGTTCTCCGTGATGCCTATGATCATGGGTTTGCCGTTCGGACAGAACCACAGATCTTTATACTTGCCGGCTTTGTAGATCCCTTCCGTATTGAGTACGGAAGTACTCGAAGAATCCGCCACCGTTCCGCTCTTGTTTCCGTAATACAACGCGCGGATCACTTCCGCCGAATTGGAGTTGGTATAAAAGACGAACTTCGGCACATCCCAGCCGGCATCGTAATATTCCTGCATGATCGGGAGCATTACGTCCAGAACATCGTAGTAAACGGTATTGTTCGTCGTATCGAATACAAGGAAATCGACGCCTGCCAAAGTCAGCAGTTCCACATGTTTGCGGATCACCCACGGATCTTTGGAATTATAATACCCGAAAAGCGGTTCGCCCCAATGATGAAACGCCTGCAGATCGGAATTTTTCCAAAGCGACGGATCTCCGTCGTACAGCATCTTGCTGATGTCCCTTACTTTATCCGTACCGTATTGACCGCTCCAGAGGAAGTAGAAAAGCCCGACATAGCGATCACGGTCCGATTTGTTTCCGCCCGAAGGCTGCATGACTCTGCCGAAATCATCGACACTTGCGAGCATATCGATCGACTGCGATTTGCTGACGGCAGACGCGCTCAGGTCTCCGTCCTGCTCAAAATACTTCATCCCCCCTCTATCCTGCGTACAGGCAACCGCCTGCACGCCCAGGAAAAGACACAGCAGCAATGCCGCCAACTTTTTATGCAACTTTTTACCCTCCTTATCCTTTCAATCCGGTCATCTGCACGCCTTCGATCAGCTCTTTTTGGAAAAATCCAAATAAAATGGCGGGGAAAATCGTCATAAATACGCCGGAAGCCATCAAGACCGGTTTATCGTCCAACTGAACCAATTGCTCCGATTCTTTGAAAATACCTATGGCAAGCGTGAATTTCGCAGGCGTTTTCAGATAAATCAACGGGCCGTAGAAATCACTCCAATACGCAATGAAAGTGGTTACCATCATGAATATAATGATCGCCTTGCAAAGCGGCAGCGTGATATACAGATATCTGATAAAAGCATTGGCTCCGTCGATTTTTGCCGCTTCGTCCAAAGAATTCGGTATTCCGCGCATGAACTGGCGGATCAGGAAAATATTGGCAGCACCGCCGCCGAAAAGGTTCGGGATCGTCAAAGGCCACATGCTGTCATACCAGCCGAAGCTCATAAACATAACGAACTGCGGGATCTGCAGCACCATGGTCGGCAGCATCATCGTGGACAGCATCACCGCAAACAATACATTTTTGCCGAAAAACTTTGTCTTTGAAAATCCGTATGCAACCAACGAAGCCGAGAAAGGTATGGCAATTACGTTAAACACGATGATCTTGAACGAGTTGAACGTATACAGCATGTAGGAATTTTCACTGGAAAAGATTTTTCCGTACGCGCTGACCGTCGGTTTTTTGGGAAACAGCTCCACAGGGATCTGCGCCGCTTCGGTACCCGTCATCAGACTTTTGCAGATCATGAACACATACGGAAAAAGCAAAACTACGGCAAACAGGATCATGAAGAAATAAATGATCGTAAGCGAAACAGCCTTCTTCGGAGTGCATTTTTTTCTTTCGCGCAACATCAGTTTTCCTCCCCATAATAGACCCAGCGGCTTGTACTGAACAATATGACCGTCAGAACGGCGATGATCAGGAACAAGAACCATGCCAACGCACTCGCATATCCGTACTCGAATTTATAGCCGCTGAAAGCGGTGTTATAAATTTTGACGGCATATAAATACAGGGAATTTCCGTTGCCTTTGCCCGAATTCGGCGCCACGATATATGTAGTGAAATTCTGAAGCGATCCGATAATGCTCATCAGCAGATTGTAAAAGATCATCGCCGAGCACATAGGGATCGTGATCACAAAGCAGCGCACAAACGCATTGGCACCGTCCAGGCGCGCGCTTTCATACAGGGATTCCGGCACCGCCTTGAGTGCGGCAAGCCAAAGAACCATGCCGCCGCCTATGCCCCACAGCGACATAAGAAGCAGGGACACCATCGCCATAAAATCTTCCGATTCAAACCATCTGGGAAGACTGCTCTGCGCCACACCCATTTTCATCAGAAAGGAATTTGCGATCCCGTATACAGGATCAAAAACATCTTTCCACAGCAGAGCACTCACAACGCCCGGGATCACGACCGGAAGATAATACAGGATCCTGAAAAAGCGCATTCCCTTTGTCTTCATGTTCACGAACAGCGCAAACGCATACGACAATACAAGATTGACAGGAACAGAAAGAATTGTCCATAAAAACGTGTTGGCGATCACCACGGGAACATCTCTGTCGACCGTAAACATATACACAAAGTTTTCAAAGCCTATGAACCGAAAAACACGCACGCCGTCGTATTCATAGAAACAGTACATGAGCGACTGAAACATCGGTATAAAAGTAAATACCAACAACCCGATCACAAGCGGCAAAACGAACAACCAACCCGTATAGCTGTCTTTTACGGTTTTCTTGACCAGCCCCCAAACATGTTTTATTCCATTTTTTCCCGCAAAATTCAACTTAGCCATGCGCCGCTCACCTCGCCGATTCGATCAGATATTCCAAATACTCCTGGCATTCCGCTATTTTCTGCGAGCGGGTCGCTTCATCCCTGCCGAGCGATGTGTTCAGCATTTCCGATACCCTCGTCATCAGATCGTTGTAAATGTTAGGTTTTCCCGTATTCAGATAATAATCCGTAATGACACAGCGCTCCGTTCCGTATGTATAAGCACTCATGTTGATCCCCTTATCCATCAGATTTTTGCCCCAGACGTTCGTTGCAGGATCTTCCAGATCTTTGCGGATGGGAAGCGTTGTCATACCGCCGCTCGCCAAAGCATTCTGCCCGTCTTTGCTGAGCATAAACAGCAAGAACGTCCATGCGAGATCTTTGTTGCGCGACGTGGATGCCATCGCGTATCCGGCAACACCGGCCCCGATATAGCTCGGCCCCTCTTCTCCGTTGATCAGCGGGAAAGTCGTCAGATTGTAATCATACTGCTGATCGATCGTAAGACTTGTATAGAATCTCTGCGCATACGCCGAATTGAAAAGCATGATTCCCTGGCCGCCTTCATAGTTGCCCTGTACGCTTGTTCCCGGAGGCGCTACATATCTCTTTTCGATGCATTCGTTCATCAGTTCGACAGATTTCTTCACTTCGGGGGTGTCTACCAATACATTCTGATCTTTATCGATCAGCTCCGCACCTTCCGAGCGGAAAATCGCATTGAAGATCGGCTCCCAGTCAAAATACGCGTCGACCAGATACTGTTCCTTGCGTCCGTTATCATCATACCATTTGCGAATCACTTCGCAGGTATCCATAAATTCCTGCCACGTCCATCCGTTTGCGGGTACCTTCGTCCCTTCGATCGGCGTGAAAGGCAATTCATCGTCGCTGTAATCTTTGAAAATCGTTTCAAAAAGCGTCTGGTTCAGATGCGTAACAACGCGGTCTGCGCTTCTGGGCAGCACATACTGATCGCCGTTAAAATTTTCCTGCCCCAATTTCCAGTAATCTTCATGGAAATCACTCAGATCGAGCAATCCGGCTTTTACCGATTCATCCACATACTTTTGCAGATCCAACAGGATCCCGTTTTCGATAATCGAATGCATATCCGTACTGTTCGAAACAAGGATATCCGGCATGATTCCCGGCGTATTCTGCTCAGCCTGCCAATACCCGACCAACGTATTGTTGTAGGCACCCTGCACTTCGTCTACCTTGACTTCCACATTGGGATAAACCTGATTGTACTCTTCGATCAGTGCATCGATCAGCCACCGCTCCGTGTAAATGCTCGTGATACCGACTTTCAGTGTCCCTTCCACTTCATAATTGGAAACAACATCCAGATTCACGTCATAATTGGTTTCGGGATTGTTGAGACGCGGAGTACATCCGACCAACAAAAAAGCCGAAACAATGATCGCCAAAGCCTTAAACAATTGTCTCTTCATTCTTTGATTCCTCCATATTGCAAAATGATTTCAAAGCTGATAAAGTAAATTTTTTCGGGCTCGCCCGAAAAAAAAGGTACCTTTTGATTTTCTATTTATTTTTCCAATCTTCTGACACTTTCACGACAGATAAAACTCGAATTGAACCTGACTCCGGGTTTATAGTCTCCCATGCAATATTGCACATACGCTTTCGCTTCTTCGATAATATCGCCGCAAATCGTGGAAACCGACGGTTTGAAAAACTCACCGAGTTTTATGTTGTCGAACCCGATGACGGAAACATCTTCGGGGATACGCTTTCCGCAATCCATCAGCGCCCGCATGACCCCTACCGCCATCATGTCATTCAGACAAAACAGCGCGTCGTACGGCGTAGCGTCCGAAAAAAGTTTTTTTGCCTGTTCATACCCGAACACGGACGCCGAAACATTCGGATAATTTCCCAAAAATATATCCGGCTCTCCGTATCCGCATTCCTCCATCGCCCGTTTAAAGCACTGGATCTTTTCATCATGCAGAAGTTTTTGTTTCATCCCGAACAAAAAACCGATCTTTTTACATCCCGCTTCCTTCAGATGCCGCACGGCCGTCGTAACCGCTTCCTGATAATCGATATGAAAATCGCAGTCTTCGCGATCACGGATGCCCCCGTGCACAAACTTGATACCCGCAAGATCCACCCGCCGCAAACACTCATGCGTCAGCGGAACGAGCCCCATATTCACGATCCCGCGAGCCCTGTTGGATACGATCTCCTCCACGACTTCGTTGGCATTCATGTTCGATATACTGTATATGGAAATCAACATACTGTAAGGTCTGGCCGCCTTCATCATGCTGTCGAACATTTCCATATAATAATAATTCGTCATGTCCGGCACCAGCAATGCAATGATGTTGCTCAGATTATTCTTCGAAAGATTCGATGCGATCGCGTTCCAAGTATACCCCGTCTCGCGGATCACATTGTATACCTTCTCTACCGTTCTCGGAGAAACAGACCCTGATTTGTTCAAGACCCGGGTTACGGTCGTCGTGGATACCCCGGCCATCTTTGCAATTTCTCTCCTTCCTATCATACAGTCCCTCCGTTCCTCGCCAAACTTTTTACGATCTTGCTCCCTTTGTACCAGGGTACATATATAAAGCAAAACGTTAACCTACCCGGCACAAAAAATTAACCGTAAATTTTTGTACCCAGGTACATTATATCATACAATCCTAAACTCGTCAATAGGTAATTTAAAAAAAAATAAAAAATAAAATCTACATATTATTGAACAAATTTATCAGATTTGTTTAATATATGTCAATTTTTTTGTAATGTGAACGTTTACCGTACAAGCAAAACGACAAAAATATGCTAAGAAACCGAAACGGCAAACATTAAATCTAAAACGGAAAAGTGATCCGCTCGGAAAGCTTTGAAAAATATCTGTCTTCCGGCAAAAAAATTTTCTGCGGCGGAGCTGTCTGTTTTACGCGGGCGCTCCGCCGAAAAAAGACTTGCAGCAAAGCATAAAATTTTTTACGAGCATTTTTGTTGGCTGCTGCATAATACATTCTGCCCTGTACGGAGAAGGGAAACTTTTTCAGTCGGCAGCCCACGGCCGTTTTTATATTGTATGACTGCGGGCCCTGCCCAAATCGAAGCCAGCCAGTTATATTTAATAATCAAACACGTGCGTAGCACGTGGTTTTTATTTT
>CASEWU010000158.1 GCA_949291725.1 uncultured Bacillota bacterium | reverse complement strand
CCCAAGCGGAGGCAGAGCTCAAGCAGCGGCGAAGCCCAAGCGGAGGCAGAGCTCAAGCAGCGGCGAAGCCCAAGCGGAGGCAGAGCTCAAGCAGCGGCGAAGCCCAAGCGGAGGCAGAGCTCAAGCAGCGGCGGAATTTTATCCACTTCCGAAAAAGGACTTTTACGTCAAATACGGCGCATGGCGCAAAGTTTTTGCGCCATGCGCCATATAGACAAAAAATGGAAAAACCCCAAAATTTTCAACAGAAATGTTCGGGAAAGATGGCGAATTTTTTGTTATATTTAATCTTTTTTGACGATGGCAGAGGCAGGCAAAACTTCTTTGCCTGCCTCTGCCATCTATTTCGTTATACACATAAAACGAGTCGCGGAACAATGATTCCGCGACCCGTTTTTTCGCACTCAATAATTTCAAATCCGTTTTGCCTGATTTTTTTGCTGAAATTTGCAATCCTAAAACCGACCAGAATGAGAACCTTGCAGTCCGCCTTTCCGATTTTTCCGTTTCACGTCCCGCCAGCCGATTTCAGCGTTTTTCCTGCTTGTCTACGATCTCCACGATCTCGCTGATGCGATCCAAGTCATCGGTATTGTAATAATCGATGTAGATACGACCCTTCCGATCGTTTCCGATCAAAGATACTTTCGTTTTAAAGGTATGCCGCATGCGTTCGATCAGATCTTTCAGTTCAATGCTGACCTGCTGTTTTTTCTTCTCCTTCTTTTCTTCCAATTCTTCCGGAGAAGCAAAATAATCGCGCACACTGCGTTCGATATCGCGCACGGAAAGCCCGTCTTTCACGATATCGCCCGCCAGTTTATACTGCACGTCTTCCGGAAGCGTTACCAATGCACGGGCATGACCCGCACTCAGTTTGCCCGACGAGACCATGTCGATCACTTCCGGCGTCAAAGACAGCAATCGCAGCGTGTTTGTTACTGCCGGACGGGATTTTCCGATCCTTTCCGCAAGTTCTTCCTGCGTAAGATGGTATTCATCCATCAGCTGTTTCATTGCGTTTGCCGCTTCGATCGGGTTCAGGTCTTCACGCTGCAGGTTTTCGATCAGCGAAATTTCCTTGATCTCACGATCCGTGTACGAACGTACCACGACCGGGATCTGCGTTTTTCCTGCGATCTTCGCCGCACGGTAACGCCGTTCACCGGCAATGATCATATATTTTCCGTCTTCGAGGTTGTTCACCACGATCGGCATGATCAGTCCGTGCTTTTTAATGGAATCCGCAAGCTCGTTCAGAGCATTTTCGTCAAAATTCTTTCGAGGCTGATTGGGATTCGGACGTACCATGTCGATATCCACTTCCATCAGCCCTTTTATATCTTCGGGAAGCGGTGCCTGCGGTTTATATTCGGGAACATACGGCTGTTTCGCCGCATTTTCATACGCCTCTTCCGTATCCGAAAACAACGCCGACAATCCCCTTCCTAATCCTCTGTTCGATTTCATAAACTCCTCCAAATGTTATCTTCGGACGGGTCTCCCCCTTCATCGCATCCCGCCCCACTCGTGCCGATGCTCGCAAGCTTTCGCCGCGTAAAACGTCATTTTTGCTTTTTGTCGCGCTCTTCCCGCGTGAGATATTCTTCCGTCAGTGCCTTGTACGCCCGCGCACCCGTGCATTTCGGATCATGCATCATGATCGGTTTGCCGTACGACGACGCTTCCACAAGCCGTACGTTGCGCGGCACTACGATCTCGAACAGTCTCTTCGTAAAGAATTTACGGATCTCCTCGGCGATCTGCTTGGAAATCAGTGAACGGCTGTCATACATGGTCAATACCACTCCGTCCACATTCAAATCGGGATTGAGATGCTGCTTCACCAGCGTAATGGAATTCATCAGCTGGCTCAGTCCTTCCAATGCATAATACTCGCTCTGGATCGGGATGATCACAGAATCCGCTGCCGCCAACGCATTGATCGTCAGAAGCCCCAGCGACGGAGGGCAGTCAATAAATATGTAATCGTACCGGTCGCGCACTTCCGCCAATGCATTTTTCAAAACTTTTTCGCGGCTGCGTTTGTACACCAGTTCCACTTCCGCTCCTGCCAGATCGATGTTGGACGGAAGGATATCCATCCCTTCCAGTTCTGTCTTTAAAATATTGTCCGAAGCTTTCTCATCGTCGATCAGTACATTGTAAACAGACTTTTTCAGAGTACTTTTGGAAAAGCCCATTCCCGTTGTCGCGTTGCCCTGCGGATCCATATCGATCAACAGCACACGCTTGCCTGACGCCGCTATATACGCCGCCATGTTCACACAGGTCGTCGTCTTTCCGACGCCTCCTTTCTGGTTTGAAAACGAAACGATTTTTCCCATTCTCTTCCACCGTAATTTCTGATTTTTTCCCGGAGCGCCTTCTTTTTTAAGCTTTGCGCCCTGCAAAAATTTTCAGCGCTCCGGTTGTGTTGCTTCTGTTTGTTTCACGTTCCGAAAGTCTTTTCATCCCTTCGGCCCGTTCATTCGCGGCCCGCCTTGCCAAGCCGTGCCGCAGCTTTCTCAGCTGTCTTTTTTATCATCCTTGCCGATTTCAGCGTCTTTACCGACTTCCGTTTTATCCGATTTTTCGGATTTATCATCAGCGTTCACTTTCGCATTCGTAAAACGGCTGAACGGATTTTCCTGCATTTCCTTTTCTTTCGTGTCCATATACTCATAGACTTCTTCCACAGTCTTTCCGTCCAACAGCATATCCACTTCGTCCGTGTAAATGGTTTCACGTTCGATCAGGACTCTCGCCATGTTGTCCAGAACTTTCCGATTCTCGGTAAGAAGTTTCACTGCACGTGCATGTGCCGTTTCAATGATCTTATGGACTTCTTCATCGATGATGCCCGCTGTCTCTTCGCTGTAACTGTTATGAGCTTCCATGTCCCTGCCAAGGAAGATCGGGTTATCCGAACGATAGGTAACCAATCCGACCCGATCGCTCATACCCCATTCCGTTACCATCTTGCGGGCAATCTCCGTTACACGCTGCAGATCGTTCGACGCACCCGTCGAAACATCCTTGATGACCAATTCTTCCGCAACACGTCCGCCGAGCAATTCACAGACAAGATCCGTCAATTTATCTTTCGTCATGTGATTGTCATCGTTGTCCGGACGAGTCATCGTATAACCGGCCGCCATACCGCGCGCAATGATCGATACTTCCTGTACAGGATCGCAATGTTTGCAAAGCTTGGCAATGATCGCATGTCCGCTTTCATGATATGCCGTGATTCGTTTATCCGATTCGGTTACAAGTCTGCTCTTCTTCTGCGGCCCTAACAATACTTTGTTGATCCCTTCAAACAGTTCTTGATTGCCGATCATCTTCTTGTTCGCACGGGCTGTCAGGATCGCCGCTTCGTTCAGAAGATTTTCAAGATCCGCTCCCGAAAATCCGCTCGTCATTCTCGCCAGAATCTTAAAGTTAACATCCGGGGCCAAAGGTTTGTTCCGTGCATGCACTTTCAGGATCTGCTCCCTGCCGCGCACATCCGGCAAATTCACATGGATCTGCCTGTCAAAACGACCAGGCCGCAACAATGCGGGATCCAGTATGTCCGCACGGTTCGTCGCCGCCATCACAATGATCCCTTCATTTGTTTCAAAACCGTCCATCTGCACCAGCAACTGGTTCAACGTCTGCTCACGCTCGTCATGACCTCCGCCAAGACCCGTTCCACGCTGACGGCCTACCGCATCGATTTCATCAATAAAGATAATGCACGGCTGACTCTTCTTCGCCGCATCAAACAAATCACGCACACGCGAAGCACCGACACCGACAAACATCTCTACAAAGTCAGAACCGGATATCGAGAAAAACGGAACATTCGCTTCCCCCGCTACCGCCTTCGCAAACAACGTTTTACCGGTTCCCGGAGGCCCTACAAGCAGAATTCCTTTCGGGATCCTCGCTCCAAGATCGGAAAACTTGCGCGGACTCTTCAAAAATTCTACAACTTCCGCAAGTTCCGCCTTCTCTTCTTCCGCTCCGGCTACATCCGAAAAACGTACCTTTATGTTGGAATTAACCCGGGCTTTCGTCTTCGCAAAACTCATCGCCTTGCTGCCTCCGCCCTGCGTTTGCCGTATGATCAGCCAGAATACCACACATACCAGCACCACACCGATCAGCGGCACCAGATAACTCATGAAACTGCCTGCATTCGGATCACTCGAATCATATGAAAAATTCAATGAAGGGTCTTCCGAGTACTGAATTAACAATTTGACTTCTTCGTCTGACCGAAGCATCGTCGCTTTGTAAATTAATTTCCCTGTCGAATCATAACACTCCATGTTATAATTGTGGACGTACACCTTCGTGATCTCTTGACTCTCGATTTTCTTCCATACTTCGCTCGTATCAATCTCAGGGACTGAAAAAAGCGTCGTGCTCAATACCACCGACAGCACCAGCACGATCACTACTCCCAGCAAAACCCAGAGCAGTACTTTCGATGTCTTACTCATGTATTGCACATTCTCCTTCTTCTATCATTATTATTATATATTTATAATATAATTCCTTATTTATTTAAAAATTTTAGCTCTTGAATTTTTAATCCGTTCCCTTTTCACATTTTTTCACGCTCTCCCTTTTCTTTTTTGATCTGCTTCCTTGCCCTCACCAATTCGCCTGTTCTGTATTCTATTTTTGCAGCAGAATTTTTCCCATTTTTTATTCTCTTTATTTCTTCGTCGCAAACTAAACTTCTTTCGCCCGTCGTTCGCTCATAGATCCGATCTCTCCGTCCGGCTTAGGCTTAATATCCCTTTATCTTTTTCTCCTTCCATATAATCGCTCAAACAGGCCATCCTTGCCGATTTCTCTCTGACAGCTTCTCCGTCAGTTTTTCTTTGTGGATTTCTCTGTCAGCCTCTCTCTATCGGATTTTTATTCTCTCTTTACAAAATCCTTGTCTTTTCAGCCTGCTCGTTCTTTAACGGATCGCAACAAGCTGCCGTAATTACAACCGTTTTATATTTTCAGCAGCAAGCTTTCATATTTATAACCTTGTTAAACAAATTTTTTCGTTTTGATTTTATCTGTCTAGCCCTTTATAATTCTTTTTTTAATTATCCAAATCTTTGTGTGAATTTCTTATTTTATTATCGCTTAATTTTTATCAACCATCGGATTTTTACTGAACGTCCGATTTGGTTAACTTATCGGTTTTCTTGGTTACTTTCTTACTCACTTACTCAATTACTTTTTTCGTCTCTTACTCAACCTACTCTCTTTATCTTTTTACCCACTGAACTCACTTTCTCGCTTGTTTGCTTTCCCGCTTGTTTGCTTTCCCCTGATAGCCTTTAGCTTACCCAATTTACCTTGCTTGTTTTATCTTATCCGGTTTAACCTTGTTAACTTTTGCTTTGCATGTTTAGCATTGCTTGTTTTTATCCTGCTTGTGCTTGCTTTGCTTGTTATCCTTTTTTTAAAATCTAATTTTAACTTATTTTCATTATCTCGCCGAAAGAAAATACTTTTTTCAGACCAACGAATTTTGAAACGGCCGCAGTTTGAAAAATCGTCTGAATCTCCCCCTCTGCATAACCAGCGCATAAATATTTTACAGAAGCGCTTACCAAATTTATTCCTGAATTCTATTAAACTGTCTCTAATACAACATCTTCCGTCTTTAACACTTATTGCACAAATCCGGCAATCCGTAAAAAATTATTTCCCTGGACAGCCATCAAAAACGGCTTCACGCCCCTTTATTAAGTATGCACACATCTTTGACCGATTAAACTATTAAATATATGGAAACGCCATTGTAGATAAAACCTCTGAATGACGGTCGATGCTATTTATATTGCCTGTTATCTGCTTTCTGTCTTCTATTGTATGTCATCAGATTTCTACTTTCTATAACTCAAATTCTGTTACTCAAAAAAGAGTTGGTCCCGGGATCCGACCGATACCCATAACAAAATGACTGTTCTGAATGAGTTAGCATAGATTTACAAAATCCTTAAGATTCAACACCCGGTAAATTTAATTTTCGAAATTCTATATAAAGCTTTTGTCGTGTGAAAATAAACCTTATTTACCAAAATGGATTTCGGCCTGCAAGCTTCAACAATTCACAAAATATCTGTAATGTTTTAATCTAAAATAATTTACATGCGCCATTCATAAAAGTAAGCGCATAATAAATCATCTGCTTACAGTTCACCGCTCAGCCAATAATTTCTGTAAAACATTAAGTTTGTTCTATAAAAAAGCGTACTTGTTTTTAATTCACAAATGTATTCTGTTACTATCATAACATAAATCCTTTTAAAAGACAACACATTCTGATAAATCTTTTTAAAAAGCTAGAATTTTTTATGAATTTATCATAAATTTTCACAAAAACTTGCCATGCGCCTACCTTTTATGTGCCTAAAATGAAGTTAAAAATGTTTCATATGAAACTTGTCCAATGTTTTATATGTTTCACGTGAAACATTATTTCAGGCCTAATATTTGCGCGCGCCATTTAGTTTATAGTGTCTCTGTACCATTTTATTAAACAAGCAAAACATTCTAAATATCATTGGTCCCCTATCATGTTTCATATGAAACATAACAAATGTATTACACTACTTAATGCACCTTTTTAAAGAATAAAGAACTGCATATAGACAATAAGTGCATAATTAATTTTCGTATCATAATAAATTTCAGGAATTAAACTTCAGCAATAGCAAAAAGCGTATTATTTTATAAAATTCATACTCGCTATCAATACAAAAATTGCAATCGAAAATGCAAAAATAGTTCTGCGCATTTAAAAAGTTTTGCACAAATAATATAAGCGCTAATTAAATAGAATATTATAGATATTTGCACCATCTGCTTGTAAACAAAATCTATTCTCCCCTACTGATTAATATATTACTTGCACCGATAATTAAGTAAGCTATGGGCGTGCAGTTGTGCACAAACTATCAACAATGTGTTAAATTTTCTTAATTATTTTAACGCAAAATATGATGAAAATTTATACTACAAAAATACGCATAGGCGAAATTTCATACGCATTATTATGTATAATTATTCATTTGTATATACGCTAAAATATACATAAATATGTGGATATTTATTATGTGTTTTTAATTATCGGAAGGAATGTTTCATATGAAACATTCCTTCCGATAATTAAAAACACATAATAAATATCCACATATTTATGTATAT
>CASEWU010000157.1 GCA_949291725.1 uncultured Bacillota bacterium | reverse complement strand
CGCAAACTTTTTATGTTTTTTTAAGTGTAGCCATAGCTAATTGTTTATAGTAATATGCTGCTTATTATAAAGATTCGTAACCATAAATCTCTCTTACTGAACACAGAATTTTTAAGTGTTAATATAGAAAATACGTTTGTCAGCATATAGCAATTTGTGAATCGATCGTTATCAGCCTGCAGACTATAAGAGCACGGGCAAAAACTTTTTGCCCGTGCTCAGCATAAATTAATTTTGGAATCTGTTGCACAGAAAATGAAAACATATGCCCGAGATAAAATACGGAGCATTTTTTCGGCTATCCAATCATACCTGATGATTTTTCCAGAGACCTGCGTATTCTAAAATTCTGCTTTTTCCTGTCGGTGAGCAATTTCTGTAAGCTTCGATCAGTTGCCGTTCACTTTCGTTGAGTGCTCCGTTCAGCCTTGTTTTTACTTCTTCGGTTTTCTCTTTTCCCAGCAAATAATCTACGCTAACATCGAAATACTTTGCAAAGAGTATCAGATATTCGTACGGTGCCTGCCGTATTTCGTTTTCATAATTTGCGATCGTGCCCGCATTGATCCCTAATTTCCGTGCAAGCTCGCTCCGTTTGATCCCGCTTTCTTCTCTTAACTCTTTTAATCGAAACATAGTGAGCTTCTCCTTTCTTATTATTATACAAAATGTGCTTTTTTATAGGCTAAAATCATACAAAACGTTTGACAGATGTCATTGAAACAGATATAATAATACAAAACGTATGAAATAATACGTTTTGTATTATTACGGAGGAGAGAACGATGACGGAAGAGCGCGTTATGGAAGTGCTGGGAGTAATCAAAGACAAAGTGCCGGAGGAAAAGTATGTAACGATAAAAAATCGTTTGCGGGCGGCAAGCGATTCCTTGGCCGATGAAATACTGTCTGTGAAACTGTACGGAACGGTGGGGATTATTCTATTGTCTGTTTTTTTGGGCGGGATCGGTGTAGACAGGTTTGTGATCGGGGATGTGGGATTAGGAGTAGGTAAGCTGTTGGTCGGATGGCTGACATTGGGAATATGGCCGTTGATCGATATATTTTTGTGTTATAAAAAGGCAAAGGAAAAGAATTTTAACAAGCTGATGCAAATGTTGGCATAATGTATGTTTTTAAAATGCAACGCCGTCGCGCACATTTGTGCGCGGCGGCGTTCTCGGTGTAAGAAAAATGATTTTGGAAAGAAATAAGATAAGACTGAAAAAGATTTTTGATCATGATCATTCAGAAAATGGCAAGGACAGTTGAAAACGCCCTGCCCGCTATAAAATTTTATATTTCTGTTGACAAAAATAATTTTTGTGTCGTATAATAAAGAAAAAGGAGGGAATCATGAAAAATATCTGGAATAATCGTTGGAAAAAGGCGTTGATCTGGCTTTGCGGTTATGTCAGCCTGATCGCGTACGCCATAACGGGCGGCTATGTAATTGTCAAGAGCAATGATGAAGATCTGCGGCGTACGGCGAAAACGGCTTTTGTGGTAACGTTGATATTTACGGCAATCGACGCATTTATAACGATTCTTTCATCCATTTACGGTCTTTCGGGGTACAACCAGGGCTTCAGCGAATTTTTAAGTTGGTTCCGCTTTATAGTGCAGATCGCAAAAATTGCAGTCTATGCTGTATTTATTATTCTTGCGCTCTTTTGCGGGGAGAAAGACGATGGTTCTGAAACGGAAAAAACAAACGCTCACAATGCGGACAGTGCCACAAAGACGGAAAACGAGGCGGATGCGCAAGGCGGAAACGAAAAATCAAATAAAAATTAAGCTGTGTATAAAATAACTCAAACAAGACACGAATGTATTAAAAAATAGTACAAAGGAAGCAGCCCGAACCAAATTGATTCGGGCTGCTTCCTTTGTTTGCAGAGTACAGGCGTGCGGATAGACGAATAAAAAAAGCGACGGGCGTATAAGAAAGTAAAAGAGAAATACGTACCGATAAAAAATTGCACGAAAAGCCTGCGAATACGGAAAGAAAGAGAAAATAAAGAAATCAGCGCAATAAAGGCAGTATGTGTGCAGGCAGAAGGACAACACCGATGTCGGCGCACCGATACCGATGCAGAAAGAGAGCAGACAAAAGTTTTTGTCTGCTCTCATTTGCCTAAAAATTTTTGCATCAGGATATGCGGGCATCCTTCCTCGTCGAAGGGTTCGCCGCAGGGTGAATAGCCGCACCGCGTATAAAAGTCCATGGCGCGGCACTGGGCATGCAGGGAGCAGGATGTTGCGCCGTTATTTCGGATCTCCTGTTCTGCCGCGAGCAGGAGCATTTTGCCGCAGCCTTTGCCGCGAAAGGCGCGCAGCACGGCGACACGTCCGATCAGCCATGAGCCGCCGCTTTGAAAGAAACGGCATGTTCCGACGGCTTTTTGTCCGAAAAACAGGAGTATGTGTACGGCTTTTGCGTCGATTTCGTCAAATTCTTCCGTAAAACCCTGTTCGCGAACGAACACTTCTTCGCGGATATTTTTTGCTTCTGCGGGCAGGTCTGAGAAAGTGCGCGTATAAAAAGTCCCGCGCGAATCAGGCGCGGGACGCTCCGCTTTTCTTTCTTTTGCATGTGTCGGAACAGCGGAAAGTTTCATAATAAATCTCCCGGTACTTTTATTCAATGTTCTGGCGCTCTATGGTCGCAACGGTGTCGTAATGGCCGTCGAGCAGGGCAACGCCGTCTTTGATACGCTGCAGGATGTCCGCATCGGAAATTTTGCAGTCGAAAGGAACGGCAACGTCAAAGACAAGATTTTTATGTGTATCTCCGCCGACCATGCGGAAATCATGCATTTTCAAAGAGGGATCGATTTCTCCCACGATGCGATAGATTTCATCGCGCAGGCGGTTGAGTTCGGGATCGTCATAAACGAGAGGATCGATATGTACGGTCAGAGCGATGGCGGTATGCTGTGCGAAATCCTTTTCGATGCGGTCTGCAAGATCGTGAGCGGAAGTAATGGACATCTGTGCGTCCACTTCGACGTGAACGGTCGCGTATAATTTGTTTTGACCGTAATCGTGAACGGTGAGATCGTGCAGGCCGCGCACGTTTTCAAAGGAAAGCACGCGCTTTTCGATGTCGCGTACAATTTCGGGGTCGGGCGCTTTGCCGAGGAGATTGGAAATGGTATCTTTGAGGATTCCGATACCCGTTACGGCGATAAAGAGAGCGACTACGACGCCGAGGTATCCGTCGAGTTCAAGTTTTGTAAAGCGGGAAATGATGGCCGAGATAAGAACGGCGGTGGTGGCGATGACGTCGGAAATACTGTCGGCAGCCGTTGCTTTGAGTGTTTCCGAAGAGATGGTCTTTCCTAAGCTTCGGTTGAAAAGGAACATAAATAGCTTGACGGCAACGGAAACTCCCAAAATGATGAGCACGAGCAGGGAAATATCCGTTTCGGACGGCGAGAAGATCTTTTCTGCCGATTGCATGATCAGTTCGGCTGCCACGACGAGGATAATGACCGCGATCAGGAGCGACGCGACAGATTCGGCGCGTCGATGCCCGAAAGGATGTTCCTTATCGGCAGGCTTTTCGCTCATTTTAAAGCCGATAACGGACACGACGTTGCTACCGCAGTCGGTCAGGTTGTTGAGTCCGTCCGCCGTAACGGAAATGGCGCCCGAAATGGAGCCCACAATGATTTTTCCTGCGGCAAGCAGGGTGTTGAGCACGATCCCGAAGATGCCGGCGTTCCGTCCGCACCGTGCGCGGACGGCGGGATCTTGAGGATCATCTTTTTTGTGCAGAAAAATTTTCGATAACATAATCAGCCTCCGTGGCCGCAGGCGCGGCAATTTAAAAAATTGCCGCACCTGCGGCTTTCCGAAAAAATAGATATGCGCATTTTAAAATAAAGCTAAAAAATTTCGGAATTATTTTTCTTGTATTGCAGAAACAGCATATTCCGCACATTGCGGACAGGATGAAATCCGAAACTTTGATACAGCGCCAGGGCCTGCACGTTGTTTTGAAAAACATACGCGCCGATGCATGGCGCTTCGTTACATACATGCCGCAAAATTTCTTTGGCAAATCCTTTCCGACGTTTGTGGGGCAGGATGTAAAGATCGTTCAAAAGAACCTGATCTGTATCGCGCTGCAACCGGATCCATCCGATTTTTTCTCCTGCGAAATAAGCGATGCGATATTCTTCGGCTTGCGTGCCGCACGGTTCTTTGAGAGCAATTTGTGCAGATTTCGGGTCTTTTTCGTTTTCGCATTCATTTCGCTGGGCAAGACCGGCCCGAAAAATTTCTTGCAGCTCGTCCTTGTCGGGCAGAACGAACAGCAATCCCATTTGTTTTTCGAAACGGAAAAAATCTTCTGTTTCTGATGTATTGCCCGGCGTGCCGTGCGGATCGGGATGATGCGGATTAAAATATTCTACGATATGAAAACCGCATTTATTGACATAAAAATGGATATTCCGTTTTTCAAAACAAGGGGTATAGAGTTCCCAAACTTTTGTCTGAGGGAAAGCACATTCGATGGCTTCCCATGCGCGGTATCCGATCCCCTTGCCGAGACAGTTGCGGAAGAGGAAAAAAAGGTCAAGGGATGCGCGGCGGGAAGCTTTATCGAAAAGCACGATTGCGCCGCCCGTTTCTTTTTCGTCGCAGAAAATGCGGAACGCATGCGCATTTTTATCGCAAAGCGAACCATCGATATCCGCATCGGAAGGGATCGGCCCGTTTTCGGGGGCGCCGAAAACTTCGGTTACGGTTACGGAAAAAGATTCCTGCATATTTTTTTGAATTCAGGAATGTCCTGCCGTCGGAGCGGCATCAAAAAAATTTTCGAATCCATTGCAAACGCGTGGTCCTCCTGGAACGAGTGATCTCTTCTTAAATTTACATCATATCTTTCAGCTTGGAAATATCGGTTACCCATTCGTAACGGCTGCGTTCGGCGTGCACGCGGTTTGCTTCTCCGAGTGCGGCGTGGTATTCGCTCTGCGAACAGCCGTTGACGCGCATGAAATGTTCTTGTGCGCGCGGTTCGTTGCCTAGGAGCGAAGTTCGGCCGATGTGGATCACTTCATGGCAGGCGGGGCATACGGCAATAATATCTTCCAATTTCTGGATGTGTTTATGATCGTCGTAGCTCCACACTTCGTGGGCTTCGAGTCTGCCCGGCTTTCCGCAGATGCTGCATTTTCCGCCGGCGCGCGCATAGGCGGCGCGCCGCAGTTTATCCCATACCTGTTTGGGCAGGGCACTGCGAAGATTTGTATACCAGCATCCGTCCGGAACGAGCTGAAAGGAAAGTTTATATTGTTTAGACATGTTTCGCTCTCCGAAATTTCGTATATTATAGCATAAAAAAGAAAAAGAAGCAATCTCCGAGGAAAAATAATGGCATATTTTGCGGGTTTAGTCTTGAAAGGTACAATGTTTTGTGTTATAATGCAGGCAGGAAAGGGGGAAATTGTTTCATGGATTATGCAAACGCGGCAAAATTTTTAAAGAGCTATAACAAGATCGAGAGTCAGCTGAAGATGCTTTACAGCATGAAGCCGACGCAGAATTTTACGGACCTGGTCAAACGGTGCACCGATCTGAATATCACGGTGCGGCGGTACGAAAAAGAGTTGGTGGATTACGGAAAGCTGCGCAATGCGATCGTGCACCGCTCGGCGGGCGGAGATCTTTTTATCGCAAATCCGAGCGACGATGTGGTGGAAAATATTGAGTATATTGAAAAGCAGCTGTGCAATCCGCCGACCGTAACGGAAGCGTTCAAGGTGAAAAAGACGAGCATCGTGTATGCGGATAAACCGCTTCTGACGGCGGTGCAAACGTTCGGCGAGAGTGAAAAAAAGACGGTTGTCGTCTATGATCACGGGACGATGAAGGGGGTACTGAACAGTTATTATGTGTTTCGATTGATTGCCGAGCGCGCGGCGGCCGGGGAAGACGTAACGGCATATCTTCGCGAAACGAAGTGCGGCGACGTTCTGAGTGAGGAACTTTTGGACAAGTATTGTCTGGTCGACAAAACAGCGACCGTATTTGACGTGTTTTCCGCGTTTGAACATCACAAAGGCATTTACGCGGTCATCGTAACCGAGAACGGGAAGATCGGCGAAAAAGTACTTTTGCTGCTGACGCCGTCGGATTTCCCTGCCATCAACCGCTATCTGGAAACCTTCAACGCAAAGGCATTCTGAACAAAAGAATCTGCGGTACGGGCATGCTTGCCCGTACCGCTTTTTTATGCTTGTGGCGCGGCATGCGGCAAGAATCTGCAGCGGTATTGTTTAGTCGGCAGCTTTTGCCCGATGTTTAAATTTTTGCGATACGGGTTTGCAAAAGTTGACATTTTTCCGCGTATGCGGTATAGTAACGGGAAGAAGCCTGACGGCAGGGAAAATATCGGCAGTCGGCAGGGTTAAAAAAGCAGGCAAAAAAACGCGCTTCTTTGCGTGGGGGCATGAAAGGAGCGGAAGAAAAATTTTTGCTGGCAGGAGAATGCGAATGGAAGGGCAAAGGGATAAAAAGTTAAAAACCGTAACGAAACAGCTCGTGTTTGCGGCGCTGTTTGCGGCGCTTTGCTGTATCGGAACGAGCGTGTTTATCGTACCGCTGCCGTACGGATACTTTAATATGGGAGATATGTTCGTCCTTTTGGCGGGATGGTGTCTGGGGCCTGTTTACGGTGCGGCTGCGGCTGCTCTCGGCTGCGGGCTTGCGGATCTTCTCAGCGGATATGTGATCTATGCCCCGATTACGTTTCTGATCAAGGGCTGCATGGCGGCGGCCGCGTACGCCGTGTTTGTGCTTTTCAAGAAATTCATCCGAAAAAGCAGCCTGGATTTTCTTGTGCGAGGCATTTCCGCTGCGTGTGCGGAAATTATAATGGCGTTCGGTTATTTTCTTTACGAAACGGCTCTTTACGGTATCGCAGGCGGAGCGGCAAGCCTGGTCGGAAATCTCCTGCAGGGATGTTTCGGTTTGATTTGCGGCGTTATTTTGGTAACGATCCTGCATTCCATCCGCCCGGTAAATTTCCTCTTTCCAAAATTGGAGCCGCGGATAACGTTACGAAACAAGCAAAACTACGAACAAAAATGATCAGACGTTCCGAAGGACACGGGACAGAAAAAATATATAACTTTAGGCAGCGCCTCGAAAATAATTTTCGAGGCGCTGCCTTTTTCAATGAGGTTCAAAGCAAATCGGTATTCGGAAAAGCGGAAAAGGCGGGTTTGCTCTGTAAAAGGAAAAGGGGAAAGCGCGGTGCGCAAACGGGGGGCAGTTTGACAAAACCGAAAAAAAGTTTTATAATACAAAAACGGACATTATTTAAAAGAGCAAGGGGAGGTGAAATGCGGGGCATGATAAAAATACGTCATTATCTGAAGCCGAATGCCGTACGCATTGCGTTCGGACTGCTGATCAAAGCGATCGGGACGGTAGCCGAGCTTTTACTGCCTTTGCTTTTGGGGTACATGCTGGATGACAGCGAAACGTCGGTCGTGAAGGACACAAAAACGCTGTTGTTGTTCGGCGGGCTGATGCTGTTGTTTGCGTTTGTGGCGCTGTACGGGAACATCATAGCGAACCGTATGGCATCGCGCGTGGCGCGCGAAGCGACGCAGAAACTGCGGGGCGATCTGTTTTCCAAAACGCTGTCGCTGTCGGCGCGGCAGATCGACGCATGTACGCTTCCGACACTGGTTTCCAGGCTTTCTACGGATACGTATAACGTGCACAACATGCTCGGCATGATGCAGCGTCTGGGCGTGCGAGTTCCGATCTTCCTGTTCGGCGGGCTTGCGTTCGCGTTTGCGCTGGAGCCGGTTCTGACTCTGATTTTGGTGGCGGTATTGCCGTTCATGCTGGCGGCGGTGCTTTTTATTGCGAGCCGCGGTACGCGCCTGTATGCGAAATTGCAGGGATCGGTGGACGGGATGGTGCGCAAGATCCGCGACGATTACGCGGGCGTGCGCGTGATCAAAGCGCTTTCGCGCACGGAGTACGAATCGCAGTCGTTCAAGGGAGTGGCAGGGCAAGTCGCGAAGGACGAGATGAGCGCCGGTATCTGGACGGGTATGAGCAATCCGATCGTAACGCTGCTTTTGAATCTCGGAATGGTTGCGGTGGTGCTCGTGGGAGCGTTCCGCGTGCGTGCGGGCGTGATGAGTCCGAGCAAGATCGTGGCGTTCGTATCCTACTTCACGCTGATCCTGAATGCGGCGATGACGGTGAGCCGTCTGTTTGTAACGCTTTCGAAGGGAGCGGCGTCGGGCAGGCGTATTTGTGAAATTCTGAACATGCCCGAAGAGCCGCTTTTGCTTTCCGCACCCGAACACGGTTCGGCGCGAGTGGAATTTGACGACGTATCCTTTTCGTACGGCGGAAAGCCTGCGCTGGAACACATTTCGTTTTCTCTGAAAAAAGGGGAACGTCTGGGTATTTTGGGCGCGACTGGCAGCGGAAAGAGCACGTTGGTGCAGTTGTTGCTGCGTTTTTATGACGCCAGCGAAGGTGCGGTATACATAGACGGCGAGAATGTAACGCAGATCCCCGTGGAGCGGTTGCGGGAGAAATTCGGGATCGTGTTCCAAAATGATTTTATTATGGCGGGGACGGTTTACGAAAACGTGGATTTTTGCCGCGGGATATCGGAAGAAAACGTAATTCGCGCGCTGCGTGCGGCGCAGGCGGATTTTGTATTCGAGCGGGAAGAAGGATTGCTGTTTCCGTTGGCGGCGCACGGGGTAAACCTGAGCGGCGGTCAGAAACAGAGGATCCTGATCGCGCGGGCGCTGGCGGGGTCGCCGTCGGTGCTGATTCTGGACGATTCGTCGAGCGCTTTGGATTACCGTACGGACGCGGCGCTTCGTGCGGCGATCGCCCGCGAATATCCCGAACTGACCAGTATTTTTATTGCACAGCGCATCAGTACGGTGCAGAATTGCGACCGCATTCTTGTTCTTGAAAACGGCAGGGCCGCAGGGCTCGGCTCGCATGCTGAGCTGCTCAAAACCTGTGCCGTATATCGGGACATCGCCCGTTCGCAAGGGGGTGAAGCCCGTGAATAAGATCGGAAAGAAAGCGGCGCTGCGCCGTCTTACAAAATACTTCTTTCAATACAAGCTTCTGGTGCTGGAAGCGCTGTTTTTTGCCGTGGTGGGCAATGTTCTGGCGCTCATTGCACCCGTTCTGTCGGCGAATGCGATCAATGCCATCGATACGAAGACGGGCGGCGTGGATATGCAGCTCGTGATCGCATACTGCATAGCCATGGCGGCATGTTATTTGTTTTCATCCGTATTTACATACGTTCTGACATATGTCATGACCAAGCTCAGCCGAAACATCACGCGCAGGATGCGCGAAGAAGTGTTCGATAAACTGCTGTCTTTGCCCGTATCGTTTTACGATGCGCGGCTTGCCGGCGACGTCATCAACCGTCTGACTTACGACATCGACACGGTCAATGCGTCGCTGTCCAACGACATCATTCAGATCGCGACGAGCGTGATCACGGTATTCGGGTCGCTGATCAGCATGCTGTTGCTCTCGCCCCTTCTTTCGTGCGTGTTCATCGTGATCGTGCCGCTGACCATATTGGTAACGGTACAGCGTTCGAGGGTGATGCGGCCGCTGTTTCGCAAGCGGTCGGGAAAACTGGGCGAGCTGAACGGGTATTCGGAAGAAATGCTTTCGGGGATCCGCACGATCAAGGGCTACGGCAGAGAAGACGAAATTGCCGAGCGCTACGAACAGCGCAACGAGAACGCGGCGCAGGCGTATTACGATGCCGATTATTACGGCAGCAAAGTGGGGCCGACGGTCAACTTTATCAACAATCTTTCGACGGTATTCATCAGTGTATTCGGCGGATATCTGTTTTTGCAGGGCAGGATGCAGCTGGGGTATGTATCGGCGTTTTTACAGTATTCGCGTAAATTTACGGGCCCGATCAACGAGTTTGCGAATATCATCAGCGAGATCCAGTCGGCACTGGCGGCGGCGGAGCGGCTGTTCGGAATTTTGGACGAAGAGCCCGAGCAGGACGGGAACGATCTTTTGCCTGCGCCGCAAAATGTATGCGGAGAAGTGGAATTTCGCCATGTAAATTTCGGGTACGATGCGGAGAAACTCATATTGAAGGATGTCAGTTTCCTTGCCGAGGCAGGCAGGACGGTTGCGATCGTCGGGCCGACGGGTGCGGGAAAGACGACGATCGTAAATCTTTTGATGCGTTTTTACGACATAAACGGCGGCGGGATCTATCTGGACGGAGTGGAGACGCGGCGCTACGCGCGCGCAGATCTGCGCGGACAGTTTACGATGGTTTTGCAGGATACCTGGCTGTTCGAAGGGACGGTGAGGGAAAATATTGCCTACGGCAACGAGTATGCGACGGATGCCGAAATCGAGGAAGCGGCGAAAGCGGCGGACGTACATGATTTTATCCTGAGTCTGCCGCAGGGCTATGAAACGCGGCTGACGGACGGCGGCAGCAATCTGTCCAAGGGACAAAAACAGCTGTTGACCATTGCGCGCGCCATGGTTTCCCGTGCAAAGATCCTGATCCTCGACGAGGCGACCTCGAACGTGGATACGCGCACGGAGATCCTTGTGCAGAATGCAACGCAGAAACTGATGGAAGGAAAGACGTGTTTTGTGATTGCGCACAGGCTTTCCACCATTGTGAATGCCGACCTGATCTTGGTCGTGCGGGCAGGGAACGTTGTGGAAAGCGGCACGCACGCACAGCTTTTGGAAAAGAAAGGCTTTTACGCGTCTCTTTACAATGCGCAGTTCCGATAAATACAGGATTGATACAGAGGG
>CASEWU010000156.1 GCA_949291725.1 uncultured Bacillota bacterium | reverse complement strand
CATGCTGCCCCCGCACAAACTGCCGCTGCCGGTATTCCAATCGCTCCCCCTCCGGCCGCAATACCAACTCCTCCGATAATCAATCCAGCGACAGCCCCTGCGGCTCCTCCACCCAAGCCGATCCATTTTGCAAAATCATTATGACCAAACGCTGTTGCAACAAAATCTTTCCCCATTTCGATTGCACCGGACTGAACTCCGTAGGATAAAAGAGCCGCTCCTGCGGCCATTTCGGCAGTACCAATGAGGACTTTATGCTTTTCGGCAAATTTTGAAACATAGTCCAGAATTCTGCTCATTTTTCCTTCTTCTTCCAGAGATAATTCATACACGTTAGTCATTTCGCCCTCCTGTTTTAATGGTTGTTTCAGGTTGCGAACCCCTTGTTCGCAAGTCTTCATATACTAATTAGCAACTTCAATGGAAATCTGACACATCCCGAAGAGAAAAACGGATATTTTTTCTTTACGAACGGAAACAAAAAGCCGATCTCCGCGCATTGCGAAAAATCGGCTTGAAAGCGAGAAAAAGGCGGACGCTTTCAAGCACAACGCTGAAGGTCCGACCAAGAACCTGCTCTGTGGATGCGAGAAAGCGCCCGGTAAGAGATGTAGACACAATCCTACCGGGTACAAAGCAACCCCACAGAGCCGGGAAGCCAAAAAGAGCAAAGCAAAAATACGTTTTAACTTGGTCGGTTTTCAGCGTTTTTGCAAACTACACGGTGTAAAGAACCCAGCGGACAAAACCGCTTATAAATAAGATACAACGGCAAGCTGAATCCCGCAAGAGCCGTCTTTGTTTTTTTCGGAGTTTTTTCTGTTTAATCACAATCATCCGCTCTTTATATTAATGAACGCGCGCGATCGTGAATGAAAAAGAAAAATGTGACACTCAAAAGGCAAAAAGTTATAAAATTTTTCAGAAATAAACTTGCCGCGCTCCTGAAGCTATAATACATTACGACGTATTCAATTACAGGAGGAATCAATGGCTCTTGAGGTTGGCGAGATTTTTCATGACTTTAAAATCATTAAAAGCTGCGATTCGGGAGGATATGGGAAAGTATATCTGGCGGAAGATGTATTAGAACGTCGAGTTGCCCTGAAAGTGGTGGAAAAACAGGTTTCTACCGATTCCTGGGAACGAGAATGGCGCGGACTGAAAACTTATGCCCGCAACATCGCTTTTTCTCATCCGGAACTGGTCGCCATCTATCACGCCGGTGAAGATGATAATTTGTTGTATTACACAATGGAACTGGCAGATAACCTGTCCGACAATCCCGATCATTATATTCCCTCAACCTTGGAAAAACGGCTCCAAAAGGAAGGCCGCTTGGAAAACGCGGAGGTTTTCGCTATTGCTGACCATCTGCTGAATGCAATCGAATCCTTACACTCGTTCGGATTGACACATCGGGATATCAAACCAGCCAACATCATCTATGTCAACGGTAAACTCAAACTGGGCGATATCGGTCTGGTTTCTGATGATCCCGACTGCTCAATGGTTGGAACAAAGCCATTCCTGCCGCCGGAAAAGAGTAATACCGAAAATTGCAGATTAACTCAGGAAGATGACTTTTATGCCTTGGGTAAAACCCTCTATACCCTCTTTACGGGCTTGGCTGCGGAAAAATATCCAGCTCTTTCAAATGAAACTACGTTTTCGGAATCGAGTAAACGCCTGAACAATTTTATCCGAAAACTGGCGGCACAGAATCCAGAGGAACGCATATCGGATCTCGTTACAATTCGATCACT
>CASEWU010000155.1 GCA_949291725.1 uncultured Bacillota bacterium | reverse complement strand
CAGATTATTCTTAAATTATATAATTATTTAAAAAAAAATAAAAAAAATTGAATTTATAGTGAAAAATCAGTTGTCAATTTTTTTTTAATATGGTATAATCATCAAGCTGAGTTCGTGAGAGCAACGTTTGATTTGCTTTGCATCAGCAACAAAAATCCGCAGCGATGCGGTTTATATAGATGGCCCCGTGGTCAAGCGGTCAAGACATCGCCCTTTCACGGCGGTAACACGAGTTCGATTCTCGTCGGGGTCACCAAATGCGAACAAATCCGAACATTTTTGTTCGGGTTTGTTTTTTATGTAATCGCCAAGTTCTGAATTTTCTATATCTTCAAAGGTAATCTTTTCCTCACCGTCCTTATAGTTGCAGGTAACGATTGCGTAATCGTCAAAAAGAAAGATTGCATTCACAAAGCTGTCGATTAGTGTTTGCTTTCCTCTCTGCGTGGATAAATCTAATTTGCGGAATCGCGTCAATCCGAATTCGATCTGTTCTCTCGTAAGGAGAGGATTCTTGATCTCTTCTTGCGCAATTTCGATCTCTAATTGTTTTTTACGGTTTTCCAGATCGGAAAGCCGTTTTTTTGTGCTTTCCAAAACAATGCCTTGCTGTATTGCATCGAGCATATTATCAATACCTTTTTCCACATCGGATAATTGCTCTCGTAGTGCAGGTAAAATCGAATTGCTTTGCATTTGCAGATCGT
Source organism: uncultured Bacillota bacterium (assembly GCA_949291725.1). Classification (GTDB taxonomy): domain Bacteria; phylum Bacillota; class Clostridia; order Christensenellales; family Borkfalkiaceae; genus Borkfalkia. The sequence continues at coordinate 8,449 of CASEWU010000155.1, read as the reverse complement.
AAAGCCTATAAGACAACTGTTCCATCAATTTGTCGTCCATGATTTTTTTCATAACCGCATTGATGACAGCACTTTCGATTTTTTCTTTGGAGATGGCTTTTTTGTCGCAAGAATGACCTTTCTTTGCATTAATACATTTGTAATAATGGTAAACGGTTCCGCTCTTCCCTTTGCCGCTTTCACCGATCATCATTGCCTTGCATTTGCTGCAAAAAAGGTGTGTGGTGAGCAAATACAAATCTTCCGCTTTATGGATCGCCGGAGCGCGGGTATTTACGGCAATTCGCTTTTGTACTTTTTCAAACAAGTCTTTTTTTATGATTGGAGGGATTGCATTTTCTAGAACAATATCTTTAAAGCGATATTCTCCGATGTATTTGCGGTTGGAAAGCATTCTGCGCACATTGTTATAATCGAGTGATTTTTCGTAAGCCTTTTTACCGACCTTCTTTTTCATCCGAACGGTAATTCCCACGCCGCGGGCATTCATATCATCGATAATGGATTTTATCATTTCGCCGTCGGCATATCTTTGAAATATTTCTTGTACGAATGGTGCTTTCTTTTCGTCTATCTGTAAATGCTGTTCATCATCCAAATAATAGCCGAGTGGAGTAATCCCTCCGTTTGACATAGCCTTCAGTGCATTATCCGTCATTCCGCGCGTGACTTTTTCTCCAAGTTCAACAGAGTAATATTCTGCATAACCTTCCAAAACAGATTCCAAAATAATGCCTTCAGCGCCTTCCGAAATGCTTTCCTTTGCAGAAATTACGCGCACGCCGTTCTTTTTCAAGGCATTTTTATAATATGCACTGTCGAAACGGTTGCGAGCAAAACGGTCTAACTTCCATACAATGATAACATCAAACAGCCGCTTTGCGCTGTCTTTGATCATTTGCTGAAAGTTTGGGCGGTTATCTGTTTTTGCCGACAAAGCACGGTCAATATAGCTTCCGACAACTTGAATATCGTTGTATTCGGCATACTGCATACAATCTCGGATTTGACCTTCGATACTCTCTTCGCGTTGATTGTCAGAAGAATATCGAGCGTAAATAACAGCTTTCATGTTTTTCTCCTCGTTGTAAACATACTTTTTCTCTTTGAGTGAATTATAACATAGAAAACTTGACAGATATGGTCATATATAAAAAATTATTTCTGATTTTTGGCAATAATTTCAAAAATCCTGCTTAAGTTGTATGTTGCCGAAACATGGAGATAAGTTTTGAATATCAACTTTTAAATCAATTGCCAAATCCCATGAAGATTAGTGATCAATCCTTTCTTTTTTAAGGTAGTCAAGGCATTTTCTATTGATTTTTCGGAACATCCTGTTTGTACAATCAATTCTTTTCTTGATGTCGGATTTGTATTTAAAATAGTTAGAATTTTATTTTGTACAGGGGTATTTTGAAAATACTTAGGAATAATTCCTTCAGTCCTTAATTTTTTTAGTAGAGTATCCGCTTTATTTACAGGAATTTGAAGAATCCGAGCAACTTCTGTTTTACTGATACTTGGATTATCATTTATTAAACTTATTATTTTTTCTTCAAGGGCGGGTGTATATAAATCTTCTTTTTTGTATGTTATTAACTTTCGTATAAAATAAACGGCCTTTACGGCCGTTTATTTTTCTTATGCGGTTCACATTTGTTATGCAAGATCTTCCACGGGAACTATTCCGTTATAAAAACTGCAATTCTGAATGTACCCGTCAAACACGCCGTTCCATGCGCCGCCCGCATCTTTGAATCCGCCGCCAAAGAAACGTACCGTTTCACAGGAAGGTAAAAACGCCGAAAGCGCATTGGCGTATGCCGCTTCACCGCCTTTTAGTTCATACAAGGTATCGTCAATATACAGCTCTACCGCTCCGCCGATCTCCATCTGCAAAACGATCGTATGAACGCCCTGTGTAAGCGTTACGCCGGACGAAATGTCCGCATAGGAATTATTCCAACCGTTGTATGATAACTGAAAACTTTCAGCCCCTGTAACCAGACACATAAACGCACCGATGTCATCGGAAAGCGTAGTGCTCTTGAACCCGAGAATCGGCGCCCACTGCACGCTCGCATTTACGTACATTGACATCGAAATCGTAATACCGGTCGTAATGTTTTTGCCCTGATACGGGTTCGAAGCCATAACCGTATCTGCCGCATTTGCCTTGAATCCGCCGTTTGAAAACGTTCCGTTTGCCGAAGTTCCAATAGCTGTCGTACCGTCCGTGAATTCTTCCCCTTGCACCGAATACGATTTCAACATCGTGTATGCCAAATCTTTGACTGTAACATTTACTGTCGTCGATTTCCCCTTATACGTCAATGTTACCGCATACATCTGCGGCTTATCCGAATGATAATCGGTGCTGCTATATTCGCACAGGTTGCCCTTTAAGACATCTTTTAACTGGCTGCCTTCGTAACTCACGGACACCGAAATCGCTTTGACCGCATCCGCAAGCGGCGTTCCCAGCGAAACTTCGATCGCGTCTGCCGTTATCGAACTGACCGACAGGGTTTTCTCTATACCCAGTACATCCGAATATCCGTATTTGCACTCCTCTCCGCCAAACGCAAAGCTCATTGTATTGCCGTTCGAAACAGGCTCCTGCATCGTAACAATAGCCGTCGTATCCCCGCTGATGGTTACTATGATCGTATATTTCCCGTCCGTATACGTACGTGCGATCACAAAACTTATATTCCCTCTGGAAGGAATGCTGCCTTCCAGCGTACATTCAGACGCTTCACCCAGGCTGATTGTCCCGTTTCCGCGCCCAAAATTATCCAAAATATAATCATCCGCACGCAAAACGGTCTTCGCTCCATTGCCTGCCGTAAACTGAAGCAACCAGGAATCCCATGTATCCGGGGTTGAACTCGTCGGCGTTACATCTTTCAGGCTGAACCGATACTCAAATTCACCCGTTACCGTCGTAACCACAACATTGTCGGGAAGATACGTTGCCATCTCTGTCTGACCTACACCTTCCTTGACCGTTTCATACACTGTTACACCGTCCAGAGTACTTTGGATGCTTCCCATTCCGAATACCACTTTGCCGGGCTTTCCTGCTTCATAATCTGCTATATTCAAATAAGGATCATCCAGTGAGACCTCTATTTCTCCGGCCCGGATCTCTGTCCCTGCTACAGCACCGTAGCTTGCTTCCAAAGTTATGCCGTAAAATTCGACCCCATCTTCCAAAATGACTGCATACCCGCCTTCCTGCACCGTTGCCGTACGTCCTGTGATCGTCGACACCTTTACATCTTGGCAGTTTGTACAAGTGAATTTAACTTGTCCGTTCGCAGAATCCAACATTGCCCCGCCATAAGAATGCGCTTTGACGATCACTGTATAATGAAAGTCTGACGCATTCTCTGCCGTTATTTTGATCTGATAAGTACCGATCGTGTCAAACGTGAGCTCTCCGCTCATTTGTGTCAAATACTGCGGCTCTCCGTCATTTATTGTGTAATATGCATTCTGAATCGCACCGCCTGTCGTGATTGTTGCCTCATAAGCAACCTTCGTCCCCACGCAAAGCTCGATCGTTCCTCCGTTTTCCAACGGATATCCGTCCGCTGTCAACCCCAGTTCATACGTAACATCTTCCGTTACGGTCAGCGTCTTTGTTACGCTGTCCGCATTTTCCGCGCTGAACGTGAACACATATACGCCCGCTTCGCCGATCGTTACGGGTTTGCCGCTCTCGATCGTAAGCCCGCTTGCCGCCTGTCCGTCCTTTGTATATGTTACCGTTACAGCCGCTCCTTCCGTCGCGCTGTACGTGATCGTTACCGACTCTCCCGCCTTTATTTCTGTTTTGTTCAGCTCTGCCGTAATGACGGGTTTTACGGGTTCGGGCGCCGTTACGGTCAGCGTCTTTGTTACGCTGTCCGCATTTTCCGCGCTGAATGTGAACACATATACGCCCGCTTCTTCCGGCGTAAACGTTGTCCCTGTAAAGGTAACTGACGCAGCTCCGTCTTTACTGTATGTAACAGTAACATTGCCCCTACTTGCAGAATAATTCAACGTAATAGTTTCTCCGACAACCACTTCGGTCTTACTCAATTCGGCCGTAATCGATACCTCATCGTCCGACGGTGTGTTTGGCTGAACTTTTTGGCAAGCCGCAAAAAAAACAGCGGACACGCAAAATAAAAGAACCGCCACAAGCGAAGCATAGATTTTCTTCATCTTTCCTCCTTTTCCGGGGGAACCGACAGTCCATAGACATTCTTCGGAATCCTCCGTCATCTTTTTTTGTAATTTCATTATAAAACAGCAAATATACCCTGTCAATATCTTTAAAAAAAATTAACGTTCACTGAAATCATAGCGAAACGTTAATTTTTTTATAAATTGCCTTTATCCCTAAATTCGTCATTTTTCACAGATAATTTTTTATTATATTCCTCCGGCTTCTTTTCCCCTCTAAAAACAAAAAGGCGATCCCGCCAGTGGGATCGCCCTTATTCATTTATTATACCCATGCCATACAAGCGCAAAAAAGCGTTCTTTTGATAAATCAAACAAGATCTGCAAGATATTTCCTCAGCTTCATGAGTGCTGGCACGTCCGCGGGCGCCCATTCCTCTTCTTTCAGTTCATCCGCTGCAAGAAAACGAAGTGCTTCGTGTTCGGTGCAATGAAAATCGGTAAGGAATTCGCATAAATATGTGTGCAGCGTGATACAAAAATCCGGATATTCATGCGTCATATCCAGAAAATGCGAACAGACGCGGATATCCGCGCACAGTTCCTCTTTCACTTCCCGAACTAGCGCCTCCTCGGGCGTTTCGCCCGCCTCGATCTTCCCGCCTACAAATTCGTATTTATGCGCTACGTACGCATACTTGCTTTTGCCCCGCTTGGCCGCCAAAACCTTGCCGTCCTTTAGAACGACCGCCCCGACGACTTGTAAATGTTTTTTCATGTCATTCTCTCTGCCTTTTTCTTTCTGTGGAACCGAATCTGCCCGATTACGCTCCGCTCAGTGTACCAGCGATCCAATCTGCGCGTCGTCCGCCGCAAAAAGGACACGGCATGTTCCGTCTTCGTTCGTGCTCGCCAGCAACATTCCGTTCGAATATTCGTTCCCGAATTTGTGCGGCTTCAGATTGACCAGCACCACGATCTTCTTTCCGATGAGCTGTTCCGGTTCATACTGATCCGCGATCGAAGATACGATCACGCGCTCGCCGATACCGTCATGTAAAGTGATCTTCATCAGCTTATTTGTCTTACGCATGGGCTTCGCCGCCAAAATTTTACAGATACGTATATCATTTTTCGCAAAATCTTCCAGCTCGATCTGCTCTTTCAAAGGCGCCGGTTCCGCTACAAATGTATCTTCCGCTACTTTCTTTTCTTCCGTCTTTTCGACTGCTTTTTCTTCCGCAACCGCGTCAGGATCTTCCGCTTCCGGCAACGAAAAATCCAAAAGTTTCAGATACCGCTCCGCATCGACGGCAAACAAATACAGATACAGGCGCGGTCCCTTGTCGCGGGCAAGGATCAGATTATATACATCCTTGAAAAATTTACTCTGCACTTCCTTCAAAGCGTTCTTATCTTCCGCTTTATCCGGATAGACGCGCTTGGGGATCGCATAAAGTTCCGATTGCAGAGATTCCAGCGTGTATCCGCCCTTGGCAATATATTCTTTGAGCTCTTTTACGCACTTTTTCTCCGCCTCATCCATTGTGCGGTAATATTCCCAGTTGCGTTTTTTCAGAATAATATATTCACTTTCCGGCGAACAGGTCTTCAGCCAGAATTCCGCTTTGGCAAAACGCTCCGAAAAATCTGCGATCTTGTACGGCGTTCCGATCTTCTCAAAAAGCTGTTCCATCATCTGCGCATTGAAATTGACAACCGACCCCAGATCGACAAGTTGCCCCATCGGAACAGGCACGACTTTCCGCCCTGCAATTTCACAATTCTCCATCACGCGCGCGACAGCTTCGCTCGCCGTACCGTCCCGATAGGACGTCAGCATTTTGTCAAATTCGAAATACTGGCGCAAAATCTCATCCGAAAGACAAAAATCAAAGGCTTTCAAAGGTTCCGTCTTTGCATACAGCCACAAGATCACTTCCGGCTGGTATAATTTCAGCAGAAAATCGGGCGTCATGTTGAATCCGGAAGAGCCGCTCATCTTACCGACACTGCCCTTGATCCCGATAAATTCGTACCCCTGGAACAGCGGCGCGGGATACCCGAATACTTCGCGCGAAACATCTTTCGCCGTATCGTAACTTCCGTTCTTCGATGCATGATCTTTGCCGCCCGGTTCAAAATCGACCCCTTCCGCAAGCCACCGCATCGGCCAATCCACTTTCCATTGCAGTTTGCTGTTATGATCTTTGGTAAAATCAAACTCGCCTTCGTGCCCGCATTCACAGACATACTTCGCCTTCGTACAGTCTTCCGAAAGCCACACGATCTTCGTGCTGTCTTTCCCGCAGTGCGGACAGAATATGCTCACCGGGTAGTAATTTTCCCGCTCTTCTTCCGTAGCATCCTGCGTGCGGTGCTTATCCAGTATGTCAAATATCTTCTTGCGGTTCTTCAACGCAAAAATAATATGCTCCGCATATCTCCCGCTGCGGTATTCCTGCGCCTGGAAATGATACTCCATCTCGATCCCGAAATTCTTCAGAGAGTTCATGAATTCTTTTTCAAAATGCTCGGCATAACTCTTGCAGCATCCGAAAGGATCGGGGATATCCGCATAAGGATACCCGATGTATTTTTCAAATGAATTGTTGCCCAGATGATCGGCCACGTTCTTCGGCACTTTGCGAAGTCTGTCATATTCGTCCCAGGAAAAAAGAAGCTTCGCTTTCTTGCCGCGTTTTAAAAGCGCTTTATATACAAAATAACTCGTCGCTATATCGCGGAAATTACCGATGTGCACCGATCCGGACGGCGATATCCCTGCCGCACATACATATTCTTCCTTTTCCGGATTGCGGCGGATGACCTCGTCCGCCAACTTGTCTGCCCAATACATACTAAATCTCTCCTGTGCTTGATTCGCTTACATTTGTGTTATTATAGCATATCCGCCGACCAAAAATCAATAAGTATGCGCCCGAAACCAAAAAAATTCTGCAGAAAATGATTTGCTTTTATCCTGCATTGTGTTATAATACACTTTATCTTTTACAGGAGTTCTGCCATGAAATTCACCCGCGGACTTAAAGACGGCCTGCCCATCGCTTTGGGATATGTCTCCGTCGCTTTCGCTTATGCCGTCCAGGCTGTCGGTCAAGGATTCCCGCCCTGGTTTCCCATTTTGATCTCTGCCACGAATTTTACGGGAACCGGTCAATTCGCCGGCACCAATCTCATCGCCGCAGGCGCCGGAATCGCTGTCCTCATTGCCACTATGCTTGTCATCAATATCCGCTACACTCTCATGTCTTTCGCCCTTGCCCAGAAAATGGGAAGCGGCTTCCCGCTTTGGCAAAGAGCCCTCATTGCTTTCGGCGTTACGGATGAGAATTTTGCCGTCGCGATACGACAGCCGCAAAAGCTGACATTCCCTTACCTGATCGGACTGATGTCCTGTTCCTTCTGCGGTTGGCTGGGCGGAACCGCTCTCGGAGCAGGAGTCAGCGAACTGCTTTCCGCGTCTCTTGCCAACAGCGCAAATCAAGCCTACTACGATATGCTCATGAGCGCTCTCAGCATTGCCCTCTACGCCATGTTTGTGGCGATCATCATCCCCCCGTCCCGCGACGACATGCACGTTTTGCTGCTCGTCGCTGTGTCTGTCGCCGCAGGATGCCTTTTTTATTTTATCCCGACGCTCGCCTCCCTCCCCGCAGGATTGAACATCATTATCTGCTCCATCGTCTGTACTGCCGTTATCGCATACTTCTTTCCGCACGAAGAGCACCCCGAAAGTCCTACGATACCGCCTGCCGAGGAAAATTTGCAAGCCGACCAAAACGCAGAACATTGCGGCGGTAATACCTGCGATCGCGCCGAAAACAGGAAAGGAGGCTCGCTGTGAACGCTACCCTTACCGATATGCTTGTGGGATGTCTCGTCATGTTCGCGGTTACCTACGCCACAAAAGCAGTTACTTTGCTGTTTTTTAAAAAAGATATCAAAAGCAGATACATCCGCTCTTTTCTGTATTACCTGCCTTACAGTGTGCTTGCCGTCATGGTTTTTCCCACCATTCTTTTCTGCACATCCTCCATCTGGTCGGGCATTGCCGGAACTGCCGTCGCGCTTTTGCTCGCATTTTTCCGAAAAGGCTTGCTGCCCGTTTCGCTCGCCGCTATCGCCGCCGTATTTGCGGTCGAATTGTGTATGTATCTGATCTGATCCCCCGCAATTTTGCAACTTTACGATTTTATCAGAGCCGATACTGCGCAGATTTTTTAAAGGCGGGAGCGCCGCGAAT
>CASEWU010000154.1 GCA_949291725.1 uncultured Bacillota bacterium | reverse complement strand
TGCGTGTAGCAAAATCCGCAGATGGAAGGATTTTCCAGAAGCATACGTGTAAGGCGGCAGTAGCGGTCGCAAAATTCTTCAGGCGTCGCGGGCGCGTTGCCATAACCCCAGGAAACTTTTGTGTCGTTCTCTTCGTTCTGTTTTTCCCGCTTTGTCCAACGGATGCCGCCGTATTCGCTGACCATATACGGTGCGCGCCCGTCGTAAGCGATCTGTGCGTCCGCAAAGGGCACAAAATAATCGCCCTCACAATGTTTTTTATATCGCGCGTAGAAAATTTCCGGATCTTGTTCGTAATCGTGTACGTCGTAAATATCCGTAACGATGTGAAATCCGCCGCTCGAGTCGACGACGGGCCGCGTGGGATCGACGGCTTTCGTCGCAAAATAGACCTCCGATATATTTGTATTGACTTGATTTCTGTCCCATGTTTCGTTCCAGGGGCACCAGCATACAATGCAGGGGTGATTGCAATCCCGTTCCACGCTTTCCAGCCATTCGGGCAGAAAGGCGTGCAGGGCGTGTTCGCTTGCGATGTCAATGCCCCAGCTGGGATATTCTCCCCAGACGATGTAGCCGAGTTTGTCTGCATAGTACAGATACCGCTCTTCGAAAACTTTCTGATGCAGGCGCGCGCCGTTGAATCCTGCCCGCATGGAGAGAAGGATATCCTGTTTGAGTGCTTCGTCCGAGGGAGCGGTATAGATCCCGTCGGGATAAAATCCCTGGTCCAGGATGAGTCGCTGAAATACCGCCTTGCCGTTGATGAGTACCTTATTTCCGTCGATATCTATTCTGCGAATGCCGAAATAGGAGCGTACGGTATCCACTTTCTGTCCGCCGATACAGAGGGTATATTGCACGTCATACAGCGCGGGGCTGCCCGGTTCCCAAAGATAGACGGGCGATACAGTGCACATAAGTTTGTTCTGAACGCCACGGAGGGGGAAGATCTGCTTTTGGAGCGTCTTGCCGTCGCGCGCTATCTCGATTTCCAGTTTCGCATCGGCAGAAAAAGTATTCAGTTTTACGTCGAAAAAGACGTTTCCGTCGAGATCGGTGGCGTCCGTTTTAACACGCTGTATGTACGTTTTCGGCACAAATTCCAGCCATACGGTCTGCCAGATCCCGGTCGTGCGCGTGTAATCGCAATTGCAGGAATAAAAGCGGCTGCTCTGTTTGCCGCGCGGCTGACGCCGGGAGCGCACGTCGTCCTGCGCGTGCACGACGATCCGGTTTTCGCCCGCCTGCGCAAACGGCGCAATATCTGTCGTGATAGGGGTGTAGCCGCCTGTATGCTCGCAGACTTTCTGTCCGTTTATGTAGACGGTCGTCTTATAATCGCAGGCGCCGATGTGCAGGAGAATGTGCCCATCCAGTTCCTTTTCGGTGATGACGATCTTGCGCGCATACCAGACGGAGGGCATAAAGTCGGTATAACCGATACCGGAGAGTTTGCTTTCGGGGCAGAAGGGCACAAAGATTGTGGCGGCGCCGCTGCCGAAATTTTTTGCGTTGTACAGTTCCCGATCGATTCCGGAATCGGAAAGATCATTGTAAAATTCCCATTCACCGTTCAGGTTTTGCCAGGTCTCCCGGTAAAATTGGGGACGGGGATGTTCGCTCCGAAGATCCATTATCATTTCTCCCAAATATTATTTCAAAGTGCTTATATTTTCCGAATGAAAAAATTTTGTTGCCCAAATGCTTTGTTTTTCTTTTCGGAACGCGTCAGGGCGGTAATACTTCCTGCCTCCAGTATATAAAAAAAAGTATAAAAAAGCAAGAAGTTTTTTCATTTGCCGCCAAGAAAGTTCAGCATTAATTATAAAGTAAAAAGGGTTTCTATTCCGTTTATTAAACGAAAGGGGCTGACCTTTCTGAATTTTCCGAACCGGTCAGCGGATGGAATTGCTGTAATTGTAGATCTTTTCAAGCAGGCCGTCGGAAATGACGTTGCGGTATCTGCCCATGAACACGAACACCTTCGTGAAGAATTCGCGGTTGTCGCCGCCGATGGTGTAGGCGGGCAGGCGCTTGTTGTCGCCGTAGATGCGCGAGATAAACAGGCGGTCGAACTCGTCCTTTTCGGC
>CASEWU010000153.1 GCA_949291725.1 uncultured Bacillota bacterium | reverse complement strand
TCTAATTTTTATTATAAACGGAAAGCCTTATCGTTACTGATGAGGCTTTTTTTGTATAAAGAAAACCACACGATAGTTCTTATTTATGATTTTAATTCTTTTGCGTTTGGCAATTTCTCCACAGCGGCAAATAAAAAATTATTCAACGATAGTTATTTTTAATTAAAAACACACGATCCCGCCTGATTTTAAGGCAGTCAAGGCCCTAAAACAAGCATCAAAAAAGCCGCTTTTTTGCCTAGTTTTTATAGAAAAACCTTTGTTTTTCAGCAATTCAAATTTTCAATTCCCCAAATTTTCCCCGAGATCAAGAGTCGGTGCGAAAGAACAAAATCAGCCCCGTGGGATTTTCTCCTACGGGGCCGTTTTTCTTTGTTTTCTCCCCATTTTTTCCCTATTTTCTCCCCAAAAGGGTATCAATTGAGAGATCGAGTGCAGTTGCTAAAGTAATGAGACTGACAAGGGATGGAGTTTGTTTTCCTGCGTACCAACGCAGAAGTTGTGACTCGTCTATGTTAGTCTTTTTGTGGATTTGATATCTGGTCATCTTGGAGTTATCCATGGCTGCCTTCACGTTTTCTGAAACGCTGCCTGTTACGGTAAACGTTTGCGGAGTGAAGTCAGCGACGAAACCAAACAGATAGTCTAAAGGGCAACGAAAGACATCGGCAATTTTGATAGCGTTTTCCAAAGAAGGAATGTGTTCTTTATTCAAAAAGTCGTAAAGTCTTGATAAGCGTATTTTGGTTTTTTCGGAAAGTTCTTTGATGGACATGCCGCTGTCGACAAGAAGTTCTTTCAGGCAATCTCCGAAGTAATTAAAATGATCCATAGAGCTGTTCCTCCCTCAGCAAAAAGTTTTCGACAAAATTCGTCAAACGTTTTAAATGAATCAATAATATTATGTCATTTTGATGGCTTGCAATGCTTGATATTCCCACGAAAATCAAGTATACTAAATAGGAATTAACGGTGCGCAACGTTAAGAATAAAAAGGAGGCTGGCGAAATGTCAGAAAGAAAAATGAAGGCGGAAGAACTGATTCAATACTTGGAAACAATGATGAAGGACGAGTTTATTGCAAAAGTCGCAAGGGAAGAAGATGGGCTGCATGTAAAATTTGTGGACGGAGCAGAGTTCACGGTAAAAGTGGAAGCGTGCTGAACTGTTTTGGAATTCAACAGGTTAATTTACAGCAATCAAAAAAGGAACGGCGGACAATTTTGTCCGCCGTTCCGGTGTTAAAAGATAATAAGGCTCTATGATTTTCAGTTACAATAAACTTTGAGCTTTTGATGCGGCGTAATGTTTTAATATCAGTATTTTAAAAAATATCGCTAATATATGCGCAATTTATAGACAAAATATAAAAAAAGTGCTAAAATATTAGCACTATGAAACAAAAATACGATCTTCATGAATTTGTCGATGTTCCGACAAGGCAATCGGTGCTTGGCGCGCTTGTGGAGCGCGTGCGGGCACGCAGGAAAGAGCGGGAACTCTCGCAAAAACAGCTCGCCGTCCGTTCGGGGGTGAGCTATGCGTCCGTGCGGCGGTTTGAAACGGAAGGGGAAATTTCCCTGTCGTCGCTTTTGCGCATCGCGCAGGCGCTTGATTGCCTGCAAGATTTTGACATGCTCTTTCGGACAAAGATGATCGTTGATTTGAAGGAGTTTCAGGGATGATCGCGGAAGTCAAAAAAGTTACGGTTCGCTACAACGGGCGGACCGTCGGGTATCTCGCGCAAATTGAGGAGGGCGTCATTGGCTTTCAGTACGACGACGGGTGGCTGAAAGGCGGGTTTTCGATTTCGCCGCTGTCTTTGCCGCTGCGCAAAGAGATCTTTGTGAGCAAAAAAAAACAGTTCGACGGGTTGTACGGTGTGTTTTGGGACAGTCTTCCCGACGGTTGGGGCGAATTGCTCGTCAAGCGGTATCTGGCAAAGCAGGGAATCAATTACGACAGGCTTTCGCCGCTTACCAAGCTTTCGTTGATCGGTGAAAACGGGCTGGGCGGATTAAATTACGAGCCGTCGCAATTTACGGGCGAAAGTGCAGACGCGCCCGATTTCGATACGCTTGCGCGCGAGGTGGATAAGATCCTCAACGATGAAAATGCGGACGATCTGGACGCCGTCTATCGTTTAGGCGGTTCGAGCGGAGGAGCGCGGCCCAAGGCACATCTTCACATCGACGGGGAGGAGTGGATCGTGAAATTTCCCTGCCGCATCGATCCGCAAGACGTCGGGGAGCTGGAATACAGGGCAAACGTTGCGGCGCGGGAGTGCGGAATCGATGTCAGCGAATTTCGCCTGTTCCCGTCGCGGATGTGTTCGGGGTATTTCGGCGCAAAGCGGTTTGACCGGAAGGCAGGAAAGCGCCTGCATGTTCTATCGCTCGCTGCGCTGTTGGAAACGACGCACCGTCAGCCCAATCTCGACTACGGGCACCTGTTCAACGTGACGGAGAATATTTGCGCCGATTTGAGGGAGATGTACGAGGTCTTTCGCCGTATGTGTTTTAATGTTTATTACGGCAACAAGGACGACCACAGCAAAAATTTTGCGTTCTTGTATCATGAGGAGATAGGGGGCTATCTCCTTTCGCCCGCGTATGATTTGACGAAAACGGTCGGAAAATTCGAGCACGAAATGACCGTCAACGGTGTTGGGAACCCTTCGGATGCGGACATCCTTGCACTCGCCGAAGATTTTAAGCTGAACCTGCAAATCTGCCGCAAGATCATGGAGGAAATCAAAGCACAGATTAAGGGTTAAGAGGAAATTGTAAAAACAGACAGCAAGACATCTATGGCATGATTTGCTTGTAAAGCCGCCCCCGTAGAATACTTTTCTGCGGGGTCGTTTTTTATTTTATTAGTCTGTTTTTTTGTAATACTATTGAAAACATATAACAGGCATGTTATAATTTAAATCAGGAATTATATTTAGAGGATGCCAATATGACCTTTGGGGAAAGAGTAAAGCAAGTACGCTTAGCATTAAATCTGAGTCAGGAAGAAATGGCAAAAGAATTGGGTGTATCCTTTGCGACGATCAATCGTTGGGAAAACAGCCATAATAATCCGACCTATGAAGCCCTGCAACGTTTTGAACAATTTTGTGTTGAAAAAAATTTGAAAAAAATATAATACAGGCATACGTATGCCTGTATTATATGCTAAAATACAAAAGGGAAAATAGAATTTAAGGCAGGATATATGCTATGAGTTTTTTTAATATAGTGGGGGCGTCTTTCTTTAAGCCCTTGACAAGTTCATATAAAGAAGTTTATCTTGATTGTTTGAATATGATCTATGAGTGTTGCAAATATCAAATGAGCAACAGTGAAGAGAAAAGTATTGTTGTTGAACGTCTTTCCGATTATTTCGAAGAACGAAATCAAAAAAATTTTGTGTTTGAAGAGGAAGGTGAGGAAAGCTTTGCGGATGGAAGGTCAGTCGCTTTGGAGTTTATAAGAAAATTAAAGGGATTTGGCTGGATCGATGAAGAAATCGGGAAAAATTATATAAGCCGAATTTATTTCAATGACTATGCGATAACAATTTTGGAGTCATTTCGTAAAATCGTTTCAGAGGAAGAGGCGGAATATCAAAGTATTATCCAAACCATTTATAGTATTGCGGTCAACGAAGATGCGTATCGCCAAAAACCTTACGAAAATGTTTTGATCGGGTTACAAGAAAATATAGAAAGGCTCATTAAAGAGCTGAAAAAGCTGAATACTTCCATCAAAAAATATATTGATAAGGCTACTGAAAACAAAGATGCGGCAGAAATTATTGAGGACTATTTTACTTATCATAAAGAGATCGGTTCAAAAGCATATCACAGATTAAAGACTGGTGACAATATTTCTCGTTACCGTCCGCAAATTTTGGACAGATTAAACCGCTTTACAGAAGATGAGGATATACTCGCGCGTACCATTAGGGGGTATATGGTAGTTCAGAATGAGGAAGATCCTGTAAAAGCAGAGTCGGAAATTAAGGGGCTGGTTCATTATCTGAAAGGCGAATTAAAGAACTACGACGCGATCATTGAAGAAATAGAAAATAAAAATGTTCGATATATCAACAGTGCCATCGAACGTGCGAAGTTTTTACTGTCGACGGATAAAAATATTGAAGGAAAGTTAAATAAGATCTTAGAGATGTACGTTCATAAGTGGAATACAGGAAAAGAAGAAATGCAGGAAGAAGAGGAAACTTTTTTACACATTTTTGATATTTTTCAATCGGGATTTTTGGACGGAGAATCATTTTATACACCGAGAGAGAGTAAGGGTGAAAACAATGGAGAACAATTCAGTGAGGAATGTTTTGATGATTCGGAACTTGCAAGGCAACGAGAGCAAATGGATCAAAAGCTGAAAGCGTTGGTAACGCAAAAAAGTATTTGCGAGTATGTTGACACAGTATTGAGTGATAAAGGAATGATGCTGGGATCTGCGTTTCCCCTGAGTACAAACGAGGATTTTATCAAATTGATTTTTGTACGTTTTTTCGCAGGGAAGAAAGGAACCGGCTATCGTGTGGAGCCTACCGGAAAAATGATACGGGTAAACGGTTTTCGCTTTGCAGATTTCCGTATAGTGAGGTAAATGATGAAGCTGTTTGAATCAGACCGTAACAATCAGAGATTTAAAGACGTGGCAAATAAGTTATTGAACGAGTGCTTTTTGATAAAAAAACGGGAACCGGACGATTATTTGTTTGTTATTCAGAACCGAGAAAAGTTTTCGGATTTTTTTAGTACGATCGGTTACACTGTAAATATTTATGAACATAACAATGTTATCCACCTTGTAAATCCGGACGGAAACGGACGTATTCGTTTAAAAAAAGATGACAGTGTAATGATTTTGCTGTTGCGGTTGCTATATATCGAAAAGAAAAAATCTTTGAATGAAAATACAGAAATACGCGTTACGTGGGAAGAATTTGCAAATAAGTATGCTTTGCTGAAAATATCGCAAAAACCGAGGATCGATAAAGTCAGAAGGGACGAAGTGTTGCGGTTGTTTCGAAGATATAAATTGGCGAAAGTATATCCGCAGGATAAGCCTGACGATACGCAAATTGAAATTTATCCGACAATTTTGTTTGCGCTTCCGAACAGTTCGATCGATCAGTTATATGCGGAAACAGAGAGTATGTTGGGGGATTTGAAAAGAGGAGGCGCTGCCGATGAACAGGAAGATCCTGAAGAAAATTAAACTGATCAACTGGCACTATTTTGAAAATGAGGAAATAGAAGTACAGGATTCCGCTCTTTTTTTCGGAGACAACGGATCGGGAAAATCTACTGTTTTAGACGCGTTGCAATATGTCTTGACTGCGGGCGGAAAGTCCTTCAATAAGGCTGCAAATGAAAACAGTCGACGGGATTTAAAAGGTTATGTGCGCTGCAAGACGGGCGGTGAAGGAAAAACTTATAAACGAAACGGAAAAGTAACTTCTTTTGTTGCGTTGGAATTTTACGAAGAGTCAAAGCGTCAAAATTTTGTTGTTGGCGTTAAATTGGATTCTCCCAGCGAAGAGGGACAAATTCGGCGCGGTTGGTTTATCGAAAATTGCAGATTGGAAGATATTGTATTTATTAAAGACAATAAGCCGGTTTCGGAATCAGCCGATTTTACCGCGCGCGGCAAGAAAATTTCATGTATAAAAACGGATGAAGAGGCAAAAGCCCGCATTTTACAGAGATTGGGGAACCTCGATTATAAAATTCAGGAGTTGATCCCAAAATCTCTTGCTTTTAAACCCATGAAGGATATCAAGGAATTTATTACCCGATTTTTATTGCCGGAGAATAAAGTGGACGTGCAGCGCTTGCGGCAAGATATCGATTCCGTCAGCGAAATGGAGATGCTGATTGTACAAACAAAAGAGAAAATCTTAAAGTTGCAGGAAATTTGCGAAACCTATCGCAAAATATCCGATTGTAAAACGGAAACAGAAAAGATCGATATCATGTTGACGCTTGCCGAGCATGAAACTTTGAAAGAGAAAATTAAGAGTAGTCAAGTAGAGATTCGTGCTAAACGGCGGTATTTGGATGAGCAGGAAGATAAAATTGAGCAATTATCAAAGGAAGAGGAGGAAGTAGACGCCTATCGGAGAGACGTCTATATTGCAAGAGAAAAAAGCGATACATATCAACTGATAAAAAATAGCAGTGAAGAAAAGAAGGAGAAAGAATTCCGTTTAAAAACGGCGAAGGCAAATCATGAGAAATTTGAAGAATGCCGCAAAACGTTGCAGAGATTGTTTTATGATTTAAAACTTTCTTTCAATATCGCCGAATCTTTGGAAGATGCACAGACGCAGGAGGATAGAATTCTTTGTCTGACGCAAGCGGAACAGCTTTTTGCAGAGTTTAAAGAAAAAAACGAAAGAGAATATTATACTCTTTGTTCTCGGAAGGAGGCCGTTCAAAAAGCGCGCGAAAAAATAAACACGGAAATTGCAAATTTGAAAAAAAATCGTCTGAATTACAGTGATTCGGTTTTAAAAGTGCGTGCCGCCATCGAAAAGACATTTCGAGAGGAAGGGATTGATAGTTCTGTCACTCTCTTATGTGAGGCGTTGGAGATCACGGACGAGACATGGCGCGATGCGATCGAAGGATATTTGAATACCCAGAAATTTGCTTTGCTCGTTTCACCGCAGTATTTTAAAACGGCGGTGCGCATTTACAGAGAGTTAGGCAGAGAAGTCAGCGGCGTTTTTGTAGTCGATACAACAAAATTTATGAGTGACGCGGAAGAAGATTTTACGGATACTCTCGCTTACTATGTTCAGTCGGAAAATATGTATGCGCGCCGTTATGCAAAATACCTTTTACAGCGCGTCAAAACGGCACAAACTGAGGAAGATCTGATCGCGCACAAAATTGCCATAACAGCCGATTGTATGCTGTATCAGGGATATGCTGTTAGAAGAATACCTTTTGAGTCATACCGCGTACCGTTTATCGGGAAAAATGCGGCCAGGGTTCAATTACAGCAAAAGGAAAAAGAAGCGGAAAAACTCAATTTCGACTTTCAGGAAATCAAACAACAACTTCAGACGACGGAAGAGTTCAAAGAGCGGTTTATAAGCTTGGACATTCGTGTTCTGCGTGAGCATCACAATGCGGAACAGGAGATCAAAGAGCTGAGTGAACGTATTTCTGCCTTGGAAAAGGATATTAAAAAAGCGGAAAAGGACACGTCGTTTTTGGCTTTTGACGAGCAAATCAAAAAATACGACAAAAGGTTGAAAAAAATCAGGGATCGGATTGGGGAAATGAAAAAAGAGCAGGGGGGATATGAGGAGCAGATCAAAACTCTTAAAAAGATTTATGATTCTGATATCCAAAAAGACTCTGATTGCTTGGAGAAAATAGAGGAATTTCGCGAAAAACAAAGCCGGTTGCTGGAAGAAGCGGGGCAAAAGCTTGAACAAGAAAAAACCAGAATCGGCATGGAGAAGGTCAGGGAAAATTTTTCGCCGAGGTTGGCCTGGCTTAAATCACAACAAGATAAGTTTGGCCAACAAATTGTTGCACAGCAATCTGATTTTAACAGAATGAATGAAAGCGATTATTCTCGAGGCTGCGATCCCGAAGATATGCAAAAATATGAAGAATATCTCGATATACTGGTGCGCAGTAAACTTGCCGAGTATGAAGGAAAACTGGATCAGAGGAAAAAAGAATGCGAAGAGGAATTCCGTTCGGCTTTCCTTTCTAAGATGAAAGAAAATATAGAAATGGCTCGCAGGACGTTCGACGAACTGAATAAGGTACTGAAAGGCATCGATTACAACGGAGTTTTCTATCGTTTCTTGTATTCCGCGGATAAAAATAAAAAACGTCTGTACGACATGATCATGGATAACGGCAATCTGGGCGGATATACCTTGTTTACCGATTCTTTTGAGGCAAGTTATAGGGAAGAGATGGAGGATCTGTTCGGAAAATTGCGGGCGCAGGATACAAACGGAGCCCAGGTTTTGGATGAATATTCTGATTACCGCAATTATCTGGATTATGATATTGAGATCAAAGAAGGGGAAAAGATCATTCGTTTTTCTTCTGTCGGAGCGGAAAGCAGCGGCGGAGAAACGCAGGTACCGTATTATGTCATCATAGCGGCTTCTTTTAATCAGATCTATAAAGACGATACGATAAAACTTATCATGTTGGACGAAGCGTTTGACAAAATGGATGACTTCCGTATCGATTCCATGTTGCATTTTTTCACAAAGTTAGGGTTTCAAATGATTTTGGCAACGCCGCCCCAAAAAGTCCCGGTAATTTCGGAAAGCGTAAAAAGCGTGTTTATGACAATTCGTCAAGGGGAAAAAAGCACGATCGTGCCTTATTATAACGAACGAGTATGAAACAGTATATAAAAGAAATACTTATAAGCTTGCTTGATAAGTACGAACACAGTAAAGTGTCGGACGGAAACAATCAGATCCGTGTCTCCTTAAAGCTTACCACGGATAAGGTATTTCCGAAATATTTTGACAATGAAGCGTTTGAATTACGTGAAAAGGTAAACGAGGCGATCGAAGAACTTATTTCAAAAGGCTGGATCGTTGCGAAGCGTTCTTCAAATCATACATATTCGGACGTTACGCTTCCGCAAAATGAGGATGTCCTGTCCCAAATATATTTGTTTTTAGGCAGAGAAAAGAAATCCGATCGACGCCAGAAACTTACAGAATTATTGACAACATTTATGGGCGGCGGGGATGGAACGGTTGAAAAGTACTGTAAAAAACAGCTGGAAAATCTTGAGCAAAATAAAGCGGTAGAGTTTTTTGATGGGGATTATGAAGAGTTAAAATCCATTCTTGCGTGTTGCATTGCCTTGAAAAAACTTCCGCAGGAAATGTATTATCGGAATTTCTCCGTAAAGCAATTCGGCGATTCTAAAAAGTTTGAACTGTTGCAGGGAAAAATCAGTTCCTTGCTGTATAAGTACGGAGATTTTTCGGAAAAGGAAAGTGTTTTCGATGAGCTTGGTTTGCTGAAAACTCCTTCCTATATTCACATCAAGGGGAATGTATCGATTTTTTGGAAAGACGGAAAGTGCTTGGATGCCGCAGGGTTGGACGGCGGTGTTGGAATATCGACCACTGATGTAAAAAAAATTGTTTCGGTAAAGATACAGGACGAAAAAATTGTTACGATCGAAAATCTAACGTCGTTCTTTTCCTTTTCTGAACCGAACGTATGTGCCGTGTATTTGGGTGGGTTTTGTAACCACTTGCGCAGAGAATTTCTGATGAAGGTTTATGGGGCAGAGCCAGCTAAAAAATATTTTCACTATGGAGACATCGATGCAGGTGGATTTTACATCTTCGAGCATTTGCGGACGGCAACGGGTATACCGTTTGCGCCGCTGATGATGAATGTGGATACACTTCGCAAATATAAGCCGTATTGGAAAGAGCTTACGAAAAACGATGTTTCGCGTCTACAGAAAATTAGAAGTCCAATCTTCCAGGAAGTGATTGCCTTTATGTTAAAGGAGAACTGCAAGTTAGAGCAAGAAGCAGAAACGTTGGGCGGTGAATAATAGCGGCGGATCAAGGAGGAGAATGATGAAAGAAATACTTTACAATAAACTCGTACGGGACAAGATTCCGCAAATTATAGAGGAAGCGGGGAAGCAATACGAGACGAAAATTTTGTCCGACATGGAATATTTGGAAATGCTGGATAAAAAGCTCGACGAGGAGCTCGCCGAATATCATAGGGATAAGAATTTGGAGGAACTTGCCGACTTATTGGAAGTACTCTATGCGGCTGCTTCGGCGCGCGGGTATTCGATAGAGGAATTGGAGCAGTCGCGGATAAAGAAAAGAGAAACGCGCGGCGGCTTTGAAAAGAAAATTTTACTTACAAAAGTGATCGAGGATTAAAATGGGGGAGTTGAAATCTGTTTCCGGCAGCAGGGCGGAGGATCTTTTTATTGACCTTTTCGCCGATACGTTTGGCGCGGAGAAGGCGGGGTTTTTATATTCGCAATATCCGTTTTTCGATATCTACCAGAACGCACGGTTTGCTGATTTTGTATGTGAAAGCGGAGCAAAAAGGATCGCCGTCGAGATAGACGACGAGGCTTCGCACAATCCGAAACTTGTATCTCAAGATAAATTTACAGACGACTTATTAAAACAGAACAGCATGATTCATCTCGGCTGGGATGTATATCGCTGGACGGTAAGGCAGATGCAAAAGCAGCCGGATACCGTCAAGGACGAATTGCGCTTATTTTTGGGCTCGGAGAGGGGATTCCGTGAAATTGAGGATTATCTGCCGACGCAACGCGGACAGTCTTTTGACGGAGAGAAACTCGAACTTCGTGAGTACCAACAGGAAGCACTCCGAAATCTCCAAGTGATGCGTGAAAACAAGGAGTCCATCGCCCTTTTATATCAGGCGACGGGAACGGGAAAGACGATCACCGCCGTAATGGACGCAAAGAGCGTGGGCGGGCGAACCCTCTTCGTCGCGCATACGATGGAGCTCGTCAATCAGGCATATCAGACGTTTCAAGCCCTTTGGAAAGGGGCAAGTGTCGGAAAATTCGCCGACAGTGTCAAGGAGCTCGATAAAGATATCGTGTGTGGAAGCATTCAGAGTATTGCTTTGAACTTGGACATGTTTAAAGAGGACGACTTCGATTATATCATTATCGACGAGGCGCACCACGCCACGGCGGACACTTACCAGAAGGTGTTGGCATACTTCAAACCGAAGTTTTTATTGGGACTTACCGCAACGCCTGAGCGTGCGGACGATACGAATATTCTCGAGATCTTCAAAAATACGGCGCACAAGCTGGACATTCGGACGGCGGTAGAGATCGGTGCGCTTGTGGACGTGCGGTGCATCCGAATTCATACGAATATCGATATGACGCAGGTGCGCTTTAACAGCGTGCAGTATAATGTTCGGGATCTCGATGTCAAGATTTGTGTAACTGAACGGAACGCACTGATCGTCAAAACGTGGCTGGATTACGTCAAGGACAAGCGAACGGTGGTTTTCTGCGCATCCGTAAAGCACGCGGAACAGATTGCGGCAATCTTCAAAGAAAAAGGGGTATCCGCCGAAGCCGTTTCGGGCAGTATGAAAACTTCGGAAAGGAATGAATTGCTTGCAAAATTCGCAATGGGAGAGTTAAAGGTATTATGTGCCTGCGATCTTCTCAACGAAGGCTGGGATTGTCCCGAGACGGAAGTTTTGTTTATGGCTCGTCCTACAATGTCGAAAGTGCTCTATACGCAGCAGTTAGGAAGGGGCATGCGCCTAAGCGAAGGGAAAGAGTATTTGATGGTGTTTGATTTCGTGGATAATGCCGGACAATATAACGCGCCATATTCTCTGCACAGACTTTTCCGTTTGAAGGATTACCGCGCTGGCGGGCTCGTGTTAGGCAAAAAGGGGGAGCGGGAAGCCGAGAATGATCTCTATGCAAAAGGGGAACGTCCGGATGCTGTCATTGATTATCCTGTCGATGCAACCGATTATGAGGTGGTCGACATCTTTAATTGGCAGGAAGAGGCGGCGGGCATGATCAGTCAAATGGAGTTTGTTCGGCGCGTGGATGTGCAGTCGGAGACGGTTGAAAGGTATGTTCGCGAAGGAAAACTGATTCCCGATCTGATCGTGCCGATGAGCGAACATAGGGTGTTCAAGTATTTCAAAGAAGAATCTTTGGAACGCTACGCCAAAGAATACGGGTGGACGCTGATCGACGATCAAAACCGTAAAAACCTGTTTATGGAAATGGTCGATGATATGGATATGAGCTACTCGTATAAGCCCGTTCTGCTCAAAGCAATTTTGCAAAATGCGGACAAGCAGGGACGGGTGAAAATCGACGATATCGTCACATATTTCAGAGCGTTTTACGAAGACAGGCGAGCGCGCGGAGAGGTCGTCGAAAAACATAACAGTATCTTCGCAAAGGGAAATTACACGGATAAAGAGGCGGTGCGCAACATATTGTCCAATCCGTTCAAGCGCTTTGAGGATATGAACATGATGCGGCACACCAAAACGATTGGGATAATAGAAGTGGAGCCTTCAGTTTGGAAACACCTCGCAGACAAAGATAAGCAGCGTATTTTGCAGGTTTGTGATTCAAAATTAGAGCAGTATTATAAGAAATTAAATCCGAAAACGGCTATGTAATTATTTCATTATTAAAGAAAAATGCGAATGAAATCAAAAACGAATAAGAAAAACAATGTGAAAAAGAACAATCATTTATATCCATTTTTCCATATAAAAAAATGGATTAATTTTAAAGGACGACTGTATGATAAGCAGAAAAATCAGATCGTGGATATAGAACGCAATGTGTTTTCTTTACCGTTCTACTATTCATTAGGGGAAAAGAATAGCATATTGGAAGATTGCATTCAGGTTTTTGAAAGCAAAATTTGTGAGATCATAAAGCGGATTGATGAAGCTGATTTAGAAGTGGTTTTATCAGGAAAAGAGTTAGAGTTATTAAAATTGTATTGTGTATTATGTGGGAGTAGACACGAATTTACTTGCGAAGTAATAAAAGAAGATGAATCTGGGATTTATCAAAGCAATCAGTATTTATGGGGGGTACATAGGGTAGATACCCAAACTCAGGCTGTTGAAATTACACAACAGATTATGGATGATTTTAGAAAAATTGATTCGATGAAAGATGATATTCAATCATGGATTGAATCTAATTATATCGAACCAAGTTACATATATAGTAAATATACTATGGGAATGCACATAGTGATTGCGCGCGCGGAACAACCAATTTTATGTATTTCTAATCGATTTTGTATCATAGAAAATACAATGGATTCGGACTTTTTGTATTTCTATGTACCGATTTCACCTAAGACAGCGCTGTTTTTAGTTAAAAGTAAATATTATTTAGACGAGAAGACATATTATAACACATTATCAAGGTTTGGGGGAAAATATGGAAATGGTATGCCAGATCCTTATTTATCTGTAATTTTAGGTGAAAATATGGAAAAAGAGCTGTTATGCACATATTATTTGGTTAGATCGTGTGTACATGTTAAGGAATTCTATTTTGAAAAAAAGAAAACTTGTTCTGCAAGTGTGAGAATTAGAAAATTTCCTAAGGAGGTTTTTAGACAGTATAACAAAGACATCGCCAATAGAAAAGCAATTCATTAAAGAGGAGTATAAAGGTGTTTGTCAGATATGTGGACGGGAACCGATAAGAAAGTACAAGGGGGATGTTTATTTTGAGGCTATCAACATTGTTAGTACAGCGCACTTAGATAAGCAACTCTTAAATAATATTGATACAGGATGGAATACGTTGTGCCTTTGTCCAAATTGTGCTGCGGAATATAGATATTGTGCTAAAAATCTTGATACTTTTGAGGATCAAATTGAGCATACTATCGTTGAGCCGAAAAAAAACGAATATATTACAATTCAAATAAAATTAAAGGGTAAATCAACAAATATTAAGTTTACACCTCGTCATTTTATAGCTTTACAATCAGCCTTTAAAGTTTATAAAGAATACGAGATTAAAAATTAGATGAAGCATTGAAAAGTTAAAGTTGTTGAAACGAAGCAGTTGCAATTATTGTGTGGTGGAAAATCAACGGAATATTTTTGAGGAGAAAAAAGTAAAATTTTCTCGAAAATGCCAATCATCTATATGCTTAAAATCTTGTTTTGTAATATCAAAAACGGTAGCAATAAGAGATCGCTTTCCGACAAGCAGAAATAGAAAGGTTTAAAAGTGAAAATAAGTATAATGATTTTTTAAAGAGATTATTGTAAGATAAAGGATAATAGAAAATTATTTAAATTTTGATTGGTTTGTTAGCCTGCTCGCCTTGACATAAGCACTGTCGCCTGCTATAATACAAACAAATGTTCGCATTTGGAGAGAGAAATGGAAAAAAACAGCTGCGGAACGGGGGAAGAAAAGGTAAAGAAGAGGAAAAGGCACAATAAGCACACTCTCGGTGAGCCTGGGGATATGACAGTCCACAAGAACAAATTCGGCTTTGTGGAGATCGAAAATCCCGTGTATTACAACAATAATTATAATCATGCTCCGCCGCAGTTTCTGATGCGAAAGGCAACACCTGAAGAACGGCGAGAGATGGTTGTAAACTATATTATCCGTCGGAACGGAAAGCCGATAAGTTTAGATAATCTCGCCAATAAACTTGCCGTGTCCAAACGCACGATACAGCTGCTCATGAAGAGTTTGAAGGATGAAGGTCTGATCGATGTACAACCAACGTTCGACAAACAGGGCAAGCAGCGGCATAATTCTTATCGGTATATCGGCCCGCCTGTCGAAAAGTTTGGTTCGGGGTTGACGATAGGAATGCTTTACGATGTCAAAAACAGGGCAGGTTTTCGTGACTGGGATTGGGAGGAGTACAGCTACAAAAACAAGGGATGTTTTGACTTGCAGGATTTGTACATCTCAAAAAGTTATCGTCGTAAAGTGCGAGGGAGATATCTTAAACATTTTAAGAAAGATGAGTCTGCGTGTATAAGAAATCCAAAGTACCTTGCGATCAGGTATCGTCATTTCATATCGAAAAAGGACGGGAAAGAGACACCGGTTGAGTACATAAGGATTAACTATAAGACAGGAGAGCTGTATGACTGCCGCCCCGGAGAATTGTCTTCCGACGGAACAAAGAAATTCAAAATTGATTTTGCTGAGCGTGAAGTTGCCTTCACACTGTTCGGGATTCCATTCGGAGGGGTGTTAGAAGGGAGCGAGGATAATCCAAAGATAACCATTTTTAATCTCAGAACAGAGGAAACTTATACACGGTTTACGTATTGGGGAGAAAATTATCTTCATTTTGTGTGGGATGCGGAAGACGACGACAGAGAGGAGAATTTGATTATTCACGGGGAATTTACAAGTAAATAGATAGGACTTCAGATAGCCGAGCAGAGATGCTCGGCTATATTTTTTTAAAAAACGTCAAAGTTAGTAGGGTGAAATTTCACGATGTTATATGTAGGGGTAGTTTGATAAATTTCCTTATCACAAAGATGCGGGAGGTGGAAAATGAAGTAGCAAGATAGGGCAAAGCCGAAGCGCCGTAAAACATCGGCAAAATAAAACACAAGGAGGAGATGGGTTGAGGCAATTTACATTTTACAAGTTGTATTCGGACATTTTAGACGGAATGAACGATACGGATGCGGGCAAGTTTGCAATGCGGATATGTGAGTACGAGTTCGAGGACAAGCTGCCGGAAGAGAAGTTGAACGGTAAAGAACGTTTTTACTGGAACAACATTGCGGACATGCTTGCAGAGGTGAAGGAGGCAGAAAGCAACGGCAGGTCGCTCAAGAGGTATAACCTTCGTTCGGAGCATTTTACGTTCTATGAAACGTATTTTGATGCAATGAAGTTATTGAAGGGAAATGAGTTGGGTGCGTTTGTCAAGGCAATTTGCGGCTATATGTTTCAAGGGACTGAGCCGCAGTTCAAGGATGTGAGCATACAGGGATACTTCAATCTTTGCAGGCTGAAAATGGATACTTCCAAAAAACGAAAGAGCAGCGGAAGTAAGGGAGGAATAAGCAAAAAGCGCAAGGTGCCGACCATGGAAACGGATAGTATACCGAAGAATGCTTGCCCTTTACAAGAAAGTTCCGCGGAGGAAGTATCCGCACTGCCCTTGACGTATGAACAGTTCAGAAGCTCTCATCCCGATTTGCAGGGGGACTTGTTCGGAAGTGCAGAGCGGTATAAAACAGCACTGGATTGGGCAGACGTTACCGCAAAGTTAAAGGCAGAGACGGATCTGCAAAACGAGTGCGATATTTACCGTCTTATAAAACGGTATGAACAAAAATACGGTCAAAAAGGGTAAGCAAAAAGGAACGGGGAGGTGGTACGATTTTGCCCAAAAAAGGAAGCAGGTTAAGGAAAGTGGGATAATTCCCACTTTCGGCGGATTTTGCTTTCCGCAAAAAGAAAAGCGGGAAACCCGCCTTTTCAAAAAAATTGGGGAAGAGGCTTGACAAAATGCAAAAAGTGTGGTATCGTATCGATACGATAAATATAAAAGGAGAGATGCAAATGAAAACAGTATTGCATGCAAGTGGAAAAGTGGTCGGTACGATGCTGAAGGTTGCGCTGATAGGGGTGTTGTTCGTGGGACATTTGGCGGCAAATTTTATTGGTTTAATTGTTTGCGCAGTTACGGAGGGATAAAGATGGAGAGAAAAGAGAACACACCTATGCGCGAAACTCGCAGGCGGTATGAGGAGAGGAACAAAGAGCAAAGAAAGCAAAAGAGCGGGAACTTCGGGACGATGATCCCGCGGGAGCTTTTCGAGGAGATCAATTCGTTTTTGAAACGGTACGGCTATACGAAAGTACAGTTGATCGAGGCGGGGTACAAAGCCTTGCAGGACGATGCAGCGGAACACAATCTTGCGCTCGGCAAACTTGTGGACGGCTATGACGATTTCTTTTCGAGCGAGTTGGAAGCCTTTGAAAAGCAGAAGAAAGACAACTGAATCGCAAAAACTTAGGGAACGTGGGAAGTCTCTCGTTCAGGAGACGGACGACTATAAGAAATGCGGAAATCACAACTGAATGAATTCGCAGTCATGCGGCGAGAAGCGATCATGGCGTGAACGAGCCGTCGCTGTAATCGCCGCGTGCGCGAAAATACGGACAGGAGCAATTTGTGAGCGGCATTGCCGCGATCCGCACAAATAAATCATAAGGAGAAGTGACACAGGAAGAATTATTAAACATTGTACATGAACTCAGAAACAACAAAGACTGTTCCGATGAACAGCTTTGCGAAGTGATCAAGGCGGCAAATCAAACGATTACCCTTGAGAACATCGCCAAGCTCATCGGAGAAAGACCTGCAAAAGAGAAAAACAAAGGCAAAAAAGCGGCAGTTAAATTTACCCAAAAGGAGATAAGCAAAATGCCGCAAAAATTCAAAAATATTTTCAAATATAACAAAGTGATCGCGCATATCATTATGCGCAAAGGAAACGTTTACGAGGTGCGCTGTATGATCGACGGCGTGCGCTATTCGGGTTCGTCGAAAGATCTTGAAACCGCTAAGCAGAAATTTATTGACAGTCTCAACAACTGCGGAAAACGCAGGCGCAAGTCGGAAAATCAAAAGGTGATGTTTAACGACTATTTCCTGCGCTGGCTGGAAACTGTAAAGATGCCGTACATAAAGGAAAGAACTTACTCTGAATATGTATACAATTTTCGCGCAAATATTTCCCCTGTGTTTGCCAACATGGAGATTGCAGACGTAGACAGCTTTTTCTTGCAGCAATACATCAACGGTTTTACATCGCAAGGGCATTTCCGAACGGCGGAAAAAATCTATAACCTGTTGATGCCTTGCTTTAAGTATGCGGTGGCGGACGGAGTGATCCCGCGCAATCCGATGGACAAGATCGTTTTGCCCAAGTATGACAAGAGGGTAGGAATGCCGCTCACGCGCGTGGAAGAGAGACACTTGCTTGATGAACTGCAACGGACGGGCAGCATTTACGCGCAGGCGCTCGTATTCCTTCTGTATACGGGGTTACGCGTCGGAGAACTGGCGTCTGTGACAATGGAAGGGAACTGGGTGCGTGCTGTATCGTTAAAGGGTAGAAAGGGCTTAAAAGACAAAATACGGCGTATTCCCGTATCGCCCAATTTGAAGCGATTTTTGCCGCTTATTCAAACGGATAAAATCGTTAAGCTAAGCTCGGATGCCATTGCGCGCCATGTAAAAGATTACTTTGAAGGACATCGCACGCACGATCTGCGTCATACCTTTATCACGCGCGCGCAGGAAGTTGCTATCCGCAGAGAGATCGTTTCTTTGTGGGTGGGGCACGCTCCCGATTCGAGCGTAACGAGCTTGATTTATACTCACTTGGAGTTCAACGAACAACTACAACTGGATGAGATCAAAAAGTTCGATTATGTCCCGTAAACGGACTATAAAAATGTAAAAAACATACAATCTATTCCCCAAAACTTTCCCCAAAATCGGTGTTTCACGGATTTTAGCTCGAATTTTTGTGAATTTGGCGTGTTAAAATCAAACATTTAACATTTTGTTTTTTGGGGAATATAGAGGGGATGAAAGACGTAAAAAAGACAAAAAGAAAAAACCACAATATACAGCAAATTAAATCTAAAATCTACCATATATAGTGGTTTTTTGGTGCCGCTGACCGGACTCGAACCGGTACGAAATTTTACTTTCGAGGGATTTTAAGTCCCTTGCGTCTGCCAGTTTCGCCACAGCGGCATATGAAAAATTTATTCAATTATAGTTAGTTTTGATCAAAAACAGGGGATGCCGTCTGATTTTAAGTCCTGCGCGTTTGCAATTTCACAACGCAAGCATAGAAAAATCGGGGCAAAAGCAATTACAAACTATGCGAATTTTCCGTTCGATAAAGGTACCTGATAAAGTTCATCACGAATCCGATCGATTTCCTCCGCATTGACGCAGTAGATTTGGTGCGGCATATCCATTCCGTAATAATGTTTTACGGTTTTTCCGCAAAGAGTCATGTGATTTCGAAGTGCAACCTTCTGCGAGGGGAAATTGTTTTCACGTATAATGGAATAAACTTTTTTTGCGTCCAAAACATCGATAGCGTAGCAGATACAGGTGAAAGCTGCTTCGCTTGCATATCCTCGATGCCAATAATCTTTTTCAAATAAATAGCCGACTTCTAACAATGTTTTATCGCCAGCCTTTTGATAGGTCAAACCGCATTGTCCGATCATCCGATCGGTATCTTTCAGGATAACTGCCCAAAGGCCGATGCCGTCTTTCTTGTAACGTGCAAGCTGGTTGTTCAGCCATTGGAGGACTTCTTCATCCGAAAATGCATGCTCGTAAGCGTACATGACGTCTTTATCCTGTAAAACGCGCTTCATGTCTTCCAGGTCGCTCGGGGTGAGTTCTCGAAGAAAAAGCCTTTCGGTTTCCATGATAATTTTCATTGGACAAAAGCCTCCGCTTCGCTGCAGCGAAGCGGAGGCTTTTTTTGGAGGCGCCACCCGGATTTGAACCGGGGAATCAGGGCTTTGCAGGCCCTTGCCTTACCACTTGGCTATAGCGCCAAAAAATAAGTGCGGAAGTTATATTGGAGCGGGAAACGAGATTCGAACTCGCGACATTCACCTTGGCAAGGTGACGCTCTACCCCTGAGCCATTCCCGCATTTCATTCCGCACTGTATTTATAAATTAAATTATTGGTGGAAGTTATAGGGCTCGAACCTATGACCCCCTGCTTGTAAGGCAGATGCTCTCCCAACTGAGCTAAACTTCCGTTCGAACGCTTATATACTATACCAAATATTCAGAAGAATTGCAAGCGAATTTGCATTATATTTTTGATTTTTTTTAAAAACTTTTGATCAATTGCAGCAATATCCGTTGGCATTTATTTTTATTCTTAAAAAAACAGTACGAATGTGCAAAAAATGTATATAATATATATATGAAAGAAATGGGTAAAGGTTTCCAAACCGGCATAAATTGCGATGATGATCGGAGCGACAATGTCGGGGAGGAGCTTGCCGGGGAGGAATACGGGTGCAATGCCAGCCGAATACACGCATCAGATTATTGCCGAAAAAGTATACGAAGCACTTCCTGAAAAATTACGCAGCCGTATAGGGGATCTGTTTTCGTTCGATTTGGGAGCACAGGGAGCGGATATATTTTATTTTTTACACTTATTTCGGCGCAAAAATCTCGGAAAGGTGTTTCATAATGAAAAGGTCTATGAAACGTTTGAAGCCTTCCGAAAAGCGGCCGTCAATGCCGATGAAACGGTCTTATCTTATATAGCCGGTTATATTACTCATTATGCGGCGGATTGTGTGTTTCATCCGTATGTATACAGTCTGACTCAAAAATTTTATAAGGAAGAGCCGTCGCGCAGAGTGCGATGGCATTCTTATATCGAAAGTGATCTGGATACTTATTTTGTCAAGAAATTCTGTCAGACGAGCGTGAATCGTTATGAATGCCGACTGCGTAAGGGGAACGGGGGTTCCAAAGAGATTGCCGCACTGATACGGGCAGTCTGTGCTGCAAACGGGCTGCCGAATGTTTCGGAAAATTCTTTGCGAAGGGCAATCTCGCGGTATTTTTTGTTTGAACGTTTTTTTACGGATAAAAACTTTCGCAAGCGTCGTTTTTTTGAAAGGAGTGAACAGCTTCTGCATTTGCCGCAAGTTTTGAGCGTGCTTTGCCGGCGAGAGGAGCCGGATCAGAGAATCTTAAACGGCTCAAAAGAACATTGGTCGAATTTGTCGGATCCGGGTCCGATCTATGAAGACAATGCCGATTCGCTTTTCGATCTTGCGGTACGAGAAAGCTGTCGGCTTATCTGTCAGTTTTTCTGCAATCTTCAAGAGGGGAAAGCTCTGTCTCGTGAGGATTTCGGGAAGGGCTTTTTGTCCGGCGTGGATACGCAAAAGACATTTGTGCGGCCGGTCCGCACGAAACGCGATTCATCGAAAATTGGTTTATAAAAAAGTGGCACGTACTCTTGTTTTTGCGTCGAAATATCTCTATAATGAAAATAAGGAGGGCTGTTTCTATGCAAAAACTGTATGATTCTGATATGCAGCTGATCGGTTATACTTCGACGGGGGCTACGGGCAAGATCACCGTGTATGATTCCGATTACCGGATGCTCGGTTATTATAATCCCGAAAGCGACAAAACATACGACAAAGACCGTCGGCTGGTCGGGAAGGGGAATCTGATTACCAATTTTCTCGGAAACAATATCTGAACCCTTGACCGCTTCGTGAATATGGAAAAGGCAGTTTCGGGAAGCGGAATTGCCTGTCTGATGCAGAGAAAATTAAGGCGGCAGCCGAAAAAGATAAGTCTTTTCGGCTGCCGCCTTTTTATGATTCTTCGCGTGAATAAAATGGAAGGGCGTGAGAACAGGGTTTTAAAAGACAGCGGGAAATCAAAGCACCATAAGATGCGGACGGCAAAAATGCTAAGAGCGGGAAATTCGGAAGCGATGGAATCAAAAGGACCGGATAAGAAGAAGTCTGCAAGAAAAAACAGGGGGATAAAAGAAAAGTGCGAAGAGGCAGGGATTTTAAATTCCTGTTTGTTGAAGACAGGCAAGCTGAATTTCGGGACGGTTGATCCGTGTTCAGAATATGTCGTAAGAAAGAAAAGAGGGACAGGGTCAGGGGCAGAAGGAAAAGTCGGATCTGGTCGATATTTTTATTGTGAAAAAAGCCGACACGGAAATTTACCGTGTCGGCAGGTGATTGACGTTAAATTTTATAGGGGGGCGGGAAGTCAGCCCTGGCGGATCGCCGTGATGACATCCTGTTCGATTTTGCTAAGCTGTTCTGCGGAAGGCTTGTACGCCTGCTTGATGGCAGGGAGAAGCGCTTCGCATTTCGAAGCGGCCAATGCTTCATAAACCTGATCGGGGGATTGTCCGCCCCAGCCGTATGAGCCGAACGCAATAAATTTTTTCTTGTTGCCGGTCAGACCTTTAAAGTAGGTCAGGAAGGAAGCGATCGAAGGCATCATGTTGTTGTTGAGCGTAGGAGACCCGACGGCAATATATTTAGCGGTCATTGCATCTGCGATGATGTCCGAATTGTGGCTGTAATGCAGATTGTAAAGGCGCGGTTTCAGACCGCAGGCAAGGAAAGCGTTTTCGATGGCATGCGTCATGCTTTCCGTGGAATGCCACATCGTATCGTAAACGATGATCGCCGTATCGTCGTATTCATTGGCGACCCAGGATTTGTAGAGCGCGAGAATGTCGGGAATATGTTTTGTCCAGCAGATGCCGTGGCTCGGGCAGATCAGATCGATCTGAAGCCCTGCACAGGCCGCCAGAGCTTTTCCTGTCTGCATGCCGTAAGGCTGTACGATGTTGGCATAGTATTTGCGAGCCTGAATGAATGCTTCCGCAAGATCGCAATCTGTGTCCAGACGTTCGTCGGAGGCATAATGCTGACCGAATGCGTCGTTGGAAAACAGAATATTGTCGGGCGTCATATAAGTTACCATGTTGTCCGGCCAATGCACCATGGGGGTGGGGACAAAATGCAGGGTATGTTTCCCGAGCGAGAGAGATTCGCCCGCCTTTACTCCGATGTAGCCGAGGTCGCCGTAGTAGGCGGTCAGGTTTTTGATTCCCGCGCCGAAAGCGGTGTATATTTTCGCGTTTTTCGCAACTTTCAAAACGGCAGGAATACTGCCGCTGTGATCGGGTTCCGCATGGTTGGAAACAATGATGTCGATTTTTGAAGGATCGATCACGGAAGATATGCGAGAAAGCATTTCGCTTTCGAATCCTTCCTTGACCGTGTCGATCAGGGTAATTTTTTCATCGAGAATCAGATAAGCGTTGTAGGAAGAACCTTTTTCCGTTTCATATCCGTGGAAATTTCTGAGATTCCAGTCGATGGCGCCGACCCAATAGACGCCTTCGCAAAGCTTGAGTGCCTTCATGTCGCAAATTCTCCTTTTCATTATTTATATAATAAGATGAGTTGTCGATCCTAAAACAATAATCAGTTTATTTGCGCGGATATTATACACCGAAAAGGCACGGGTAGGCAAGGAATTTTCGGCTCAGAGCGCAAAAAAAACGGAAACGGCGCGGATTTTTATAAAATCGACGGTCGGAAACACGGAAAATTAGAAAATGAATGTAAAAAACGGTTGACAAGGTAAAAATATTATGATAGACTTTAAAACACACACCGGCGGAAGGTGTGATTTTTTTGCATGGAGTTTTTAAAAAATGGCTGCCATAAACAGAACAAAAGTTACATTCGAATGCACCGAATGCAAACACAGAAATTATGATACGATGAAGAATAAGAAGAACGATCCGGAAAGACTGCAGCTGAATAAGTACTGCCCTTTCTGCAAGAAGCACACGGTGCATAAAGAGTCCAAGTAAGGACCTAAAGGATAAGCGGGGGAGCGCTTAGGCGTTTCGGCGCAAAATTTCAGAGGTAAAAATGAAAGCGAAAACAGCGGTTAAAAAGCCCAACATCTTTGTGAGAATGGGCAGGAAACTGAAAGAAGTTTTTTCCGAGCTGAAAAAGGTTACTTGGCCTACGTTCGGCAAAGTCATCAAATCGACGGGCGCAGTACTTGCAGTGGTCATCGTGTTCCTGATCGTGTTCACGGGCATCAATTACGGACTGAGCAAGCTGCTTGAATTGATCACCGGCCTCGGAATGTAAGGAGAGGTTATGGAGAATTCGCGCGAGAGCCAGGCGAAATGGTACGTCCTGCATACCTATTCCGGGTATGAAGCGATGGTCAAAAGCAGCCTGGAACAACTCATCGAAAACAACAATCTGCAAGACAGTATTTTCGATCTGCGCATCCCGATGGAACAGACCATCGAAGAAAAGAACGGCAAAAAGAAGGTTGTGGAACGCAAACTTCTGCCCTGTTATGTCTTTATCAAGATGATTTATTCCAATCAGGTGTGGTATCTGGTAACAAATACGCGCGGCGTAACCGGTTTTGTCGGGCCGCAGGGCAGGCCGCTGCCTCTGAAAGAAGAGGAAGTCCGCAAAATGCAGCTTGAAAAAGTTGCCGTGAATGCAGATTTTGCGGTCGGCGACAGCGTCAGCATCGATGCGGGTCCTCTTGCCGGATTTATCGGTGAGATCAAGGAACTGAACGATTCCACACAGAAGGCTAAAGTCAATGTGCTTATGTTCGGCAGAAATACGGACGTGGAAGTTGACTATGTGCAGATCAAAAAAATAGACGCGGTGCAAAAGAGCACGGCGGATAATACGCAGGAATAGGGTTTTTCCCTTTTCTAATAAAGTGGGAGAAGCGCAAATTTTTTTCGGCGCTTTGTTAAAACCACAATCTCAGGAGGAGAACTTATGGCTAAAAAAATTACCGCGGTCGTAAAGCTTCAGCTGCCCGCAGGTAAAGCTACCCCGGGTCCCCCGGTCGGTTCGACGCTCGGCCCGCACGGTATCAACATTCCCGGCTTTACCAAGGAATTCAATGCGAAAACCGCAGACCAGGCAGGACTGATCATCCCCGTAGTTATCACGATTTATCAGGACAGATCTTTCACGTTTATTCTGAAAACACCTCCGGCACCCGTCCTTATCAAGAAGGCTGCTAAGGTGGAAAGCGGAAGCGCTCGTCCGAACCGCGACAAGGTTGCAAAACTTACTGCGGCACAGGTCGAAGAGATCGCCAAGCTGAAAATGCCCGATTTGAATACGACTTCGCTTGAGTCTGCGAAGAGCATGATCAAGGGAACGGCACGCAGCATGGGCATTACCGTCGAAGAGTAAATAGAAAGGAGAATGTGGGAGAGAAAACTCGTTTGAACCACAAGGAGGTAAATAAATGAAATACGGGAAAAAATATGCCGACAGCTTGAAGGCATACGATCGTTCCAAATTATATGACGCAAATGAGGCGCTCGGCCTTGTCGTGGAAACGGCAAAGGCAAAATTCGATGAAACCATCGAATTGCACGTACGTCTCGGCGTCGATCCCCGCCAGGCGGATCAGCAGGTCCGCGGCGTGCTCGTTCTTCCGAACGGCACCGGCAAAACCAAGAAAGTGCTCGTCATCGCCAAAGGCGAACGCGCAGATATCGCAAAACAGGCAGGCGCTGATTATGTCGGTGCGGAAGAAATGATCCAGAAGATCCAGACGGAAAACTGGTTCGATTTCGACGTCGTGATCACGACTCCTGACATGATGGGCGTGGTAGGGCGTATCGGTAAAGTGCTCGGCCCGAAGGGCTTGATGCCGAACCCGAAGTCCGGTACGGTTACAATGGACGTTGCAAAAGCAGTCGCAGAAGTGAAAGCCGGTAAGGTTGAATATCGTTTGGATAAAACCGCGATCATTCACTGCCCGATCGGAAAGAAGAGCTTCGGCAAGGAAAAACTTGCTGAAAACTTCACCGCGCTGATGGATGCGATCGTCAAAGCAAAACCGGCTGCGGCGAAAGGCCAGTATATCAAGAGTGTCGCGGTTTCCAGCACGATGGGTCCCGGCATCAAAGTGAACTACGCGAAACTGTAAAATTTTTGCGCGGCGCACGAAAAACAGTTGACAGATTACCGGGTAAACGGTATAATGTACAGGAAAATTTCATAGTACCGCAGAAAGCAGGCATCTTTGATTTAATTGCGTGAGCAGCCCGCCGAGGTAATACGTCAGACTGTTTGAATTTACGGACAAGTCCTTGTATCCTCGCGGTACAAGGACTTTTTTTTCGCGGCTTTACCGATCTGATCGGACGGCGGCGAAAACTCGCAGCGGTTCGCAGCAACTCTTTTGCGAGAGGCGCGCGAGAATCACGAAAATAGGTGTGACAGCTCAAAACTATTTTTGTGGGAGAATTTTCAATAACAACTGCGCAAGCAAAACGACGCTTTTGCGCCCGCGCACCCGATTTGCCGTGAGGCTTATGAAAGAGGGTGAAAGCGCGATGCGTAAAAGACGGAGAGCCGTAACAGGCATCGCGCAGAGGGAGAAAACAATGCCGAGGGCACAGCCCGAACATTGTTGTCGCCCTTAGATCGCAGCGGTTCGCAGCAACTCTTTTGCGAGAGGCGCGCGAGAATAAGCAGATGTATGAAAAAGCAAAAACGACGCTTTTGCTTTTTCCCGAAACGTCGCGGAAGCGACGGGGACGGAAAGAGGAATTTGCGGCGCATCGAAAAAGGTGTGCCCCAAAAAGCGCTGCAAAGGGGGAAAACAGGGCGGCCAGCGGCAAGGCCGCGTGCCCGCTGGGTTTTCCCGAATCACGAAAAATTGTTTTGTCAGCTCAAAACAATTTTTGTGAGGTAAATATTTATAGGAGGTAAACAATGTCGGCTAATTT
This sequence comes from uncultured Bacillota bacterium, assembly GCA_949291725.1. Classification (GTDB taxonomy): domain Bacteria; phylum Bacillota; class Clostridia; order Christensenellales; family Borkfalkiaceae; genus Borkfalkia. The sequence continues at coordinate 21,365 of CASEWU010000153.1, read as the reverse complement.
AGAGGCAAAAAAGCAGGTAGTCGAAGAGATCAAAGCGAAGATCCAGAACAGCAAGTCGGTTATTTTTGTCGATTACAAGGGCCTTACGGTTGCAGAAGTTTCCGAACTGCGTAACAAGTTCCGTGCTGTCGGCGTAGAGTATAAAGTTTATAAAAACACGCTCGTACGCAAGGCGATGAACGAACTCGGCGTAACTGCTTTCGATAACGATCTGAACGGCCCGACCGCAACCGCGTTCAGCCCGGACGAAACGGCTGCCGCAAAGATTTTTGCGGATGCGGTGAAGGCGATGCCCGAAAAGATCATCCCGAAGAGCGCCTATGTAGACGGTGCGTATGTGGATGTCAACGGGATCAAAGCTCTCGCAACGATGCCTTCGAAAGAAGAACTCATTGCAAAGATGCTCGGTTCCATGCAGGCTCCGATCGCAAATTTTGCAGGTGTGCTTTCCGCAATGCTCAGAGGTGTTGTGGTTGCGCTCAACGCGATCGCGGAAAAGAAAAACGGCTGAGTTTTTCAGTGAATGCGGCATAAGCCGCCGCTGCTTCGCCCGGGCGTAATCAGGTGCGGAAAATTATTTTAAAAATTATTCGGAGGAATATTAAAATGGCTGATATCGCTAAGTTCATCGAAGAGATCAAAGGTATGACGGTTGTTGAGCTCAATGAGCTCGTTAAGGCTTTGGAAGAGGAGTTCGGCGTTAGCGCTGCTGCTCCCGTTGCTGTGGCTGCTGCTCCGGCTGCAGGCGCTGCTGCTGCAGAAGCTGCTGAAGAAAAGACGGAATTCAACGTTAAGTTGAAGGACATCGGCGCTAAGAAGATCGAAGTTATCAAAGCTGTCCGTGAATTCACGTCCCTCGGCCTTGCGGAAGCAAAAGCTCTCGTTGAGTCCCTCGGCATGATCAAGGAAGGCGTCAACAAGGAAGAAGCTGAAAAGATCGCTGCCCGCATGAAGGAAGCCGGCGCAGAAGTCGTTATCGACTAATTTCCGCGGAAACGAAAAAATTAAAAGGCGCAAAAGCCGTATGGCTTTTGCGCCTTTTTTCTTTGATTGACCGCTTTTGAATTTTCCTTGCCTGTTTCCCCCGTTTGTGCGTCATTTTTGTTTGTACTTCCTGCGCACGGCGCTTATAAAAGTGCGCACGTGGTTTTTTGCCCGATAAGACAGGCGCTGTGCATGAGCTTAAATACTGAATTACGAATATATTGGGTCGGAATAGGGTGCGAGCAGTCAGAAATACGTTTCGAAATTTGAGAGAGAAAAGGACAAAAAGAGAAAATGCAGCACTCTCCCGCAAAAAATGCGGGAGAGTGCTGCATTGAAGCAAGACAAGCGGCCTGTCAGCACAGACGACGGTGTCCTGACAGGCTTAAAATAAATTGTCCTTTGCAAAGAATACTTTTTTCAGGTATCCGTTCGTCAGATCTTGCGTTTTGAGCTATTCTCGTCCGAGCAGGTAGTCGCAAGTAACTCCGAAAAAATCCGCCAGCGCCACAATATAGGATGCTTTGGGTTCGTTCAGCCCCCGCTCCCAATAATCGATGGCCTTCTGGCTTACGCCGATCGCCTCTGCTAATTTTGCCTGCGAAAGATCTCTTTCCTGGCGCAATTCTTTGATAATCTCACCGACTCTCATATGTATATTGTAGAAATTTTCTTCTCAAAAACAACGTAAAAGAAGAAAACTTCTTGTTAATGTCATTTTGTTTTAAAATGTAGTTGAGGGACCGAGCCGAAGAATGCGTCGTGGTCGGCGACGATGAAATTCTCGGTAGGGAGTACGGGTTATGCCTCGTTTGGACTAGAAGGCGGAAAAGATTATTATTACATCGGTATATATGTGGAAGAACGGTATAAAAATAGTAACGGTGAGGAAGTAAAAGGAATTATATCTGATTATCTTATGCGTGTCGTTCTGAGGAGAGGAACGTCCTCGTCGTATGCGGAAGAAGAGTATATTGCATATAAGATCGACAATATTTCTTCTGCGTCTTCTTTTTCTTTGGAAAAACATTTTACTTATGCGGCACCTGAAATCTGGACGGCGCAAAAGGGAGTTGTATTCTATTCCCGGAACCATTCCTATCCGGTGAGCGATACGGAAACGCCGATCGATCACGGTGTTCTGGATTGCGTCGGAGCGAATCCGATCGTGTATATAAGCAACGACGAACCCGGCGTATGCCTTCTTGTTTTGATTTCAATTTCTACGAACAGACAAACAGGAATGATCGAGTATTCGGCGTATGAATTCGACATTGCGTATGTCGATTACAGCGGACTTAACGTCAGCGGCTGGGAATCGTAAGCGGCGAATCATCTTAAAAAAGACGCCAAGACATTTTTGCTTGCGTTCGTAAATAAGTCCGCCGCGCGAAAAACACAAATTTAGTGCAATAGGGGCGGATCTGTTCGCTTAGGGCAACGAAATCTTCGGATGTTTAAACTTGCAAAGAGGCGGATGATGTCTCTTTCAGATAAGAAAAACAAATAGAATTTGTGAAAAAAGAGAGGCGGTTTTACTGATTTTTTCGGTAAAATCGTCTCTCTTTCCGCATCTTATATTTTATGTAAAAAAAGATAAAAATATGCTTTAAATTATTTGACAACTCTTGACGGATATGGTATTATAGTTAAGCTGTGTAATAGGGTTGAGGCGTAAAGTTACTTTAATCGCTTCGGGTTTGCAAGGATAAATACAGCACAATTGCGCCCAAAGCGAAGATAATTTATGCCGACAAATGTGGGGACTCGATCCCTGCGACTAACCGGAGTACAGCCATTCAATAGAATATTTGAATGGCATTTATTTTTCTCGGCTGTTCCGACACACACGGCACAGTTGACGTAAAGTTAGTATAAAAAACGGAGGAATTCAGACAAATGGCAGGACAGAAAATCAGAATCAAACTCGCCGCATACGATCATGAACTCGTAGATTTGGCGGCGCAGCGTATTGTGGACGCGATGCAGAAATCGGGCGCAAAAATCGGCGGCCCCATTCCTCTGCCGACCGAAAAGGAGATCGTAACGATCCTTCGCTCGCCGCACAAGTACAAGGACAGCCGCGAGCAGTTCGAGATCCGCACGCACAAGAGGATCATCGACATCTACAGCCCCAACGCGAAACTTTTGGACAGCGTTCATCTTCCCGCGGGCGTAGACATCAAGATCAAGCTGTAAAAGATTCTGTTTCTATAATACAGAAAAGCGCGGAAAGCGCCAAAAACAAGTCAATGTAATACTTTGTAAAATCAAGGTATTCGCGATAAAAAATTTAAGGAGTGAACTTTATCAATGAATAAAGCAATCATCGGCCGCAAAGTCGGCATGACGCAGATCTTTACTCCGGAAGGGAAAGTGATCCCCGTAACGGTAGTGGAGGCAGGACCTTGCCCCGTAGTGCAGATCAAGACAGTGGAAAAAGACGGCTATGCCGCTCTGAAACTGGGCTTTGACGAAACGACGGAAAAGCGCATCAACAAGCCTGAACTCGGACAGTTCAAGAAAGCGGGCGTAAAACCGCAGAAAGTTCTCAAAGAGTTCCGTTTGGCAGATCTTTCGGAATACGAAGTCGGCAAAGAAGTGCTGGCGGATACGTTCAAGGAAGGGGACAAAGTGGACGTCGCGGGCGTTTCCAAAGGTCATGGATTTTCGGGCGTCATCAAGAGATGGAACCAGCGCCGTCTGAAAGAGACGCACGGTGTCGGCCCTGTACACAGGGAAGTGGGTTCCATGGGAGCAAACTCCACGCCGAGCAGAGTTTTCAAACAGAAGCATATGCCGGGACAGTACGGTCATGAAAAAGTAACCGTACAGAACCTTGAAGTCGTCAAGGTGGACGCGGCGAGAAACGCACTTCTGATCAAGGGCGCGATTCCCGGTCCGAAGGGCAGCATCGTCACGGTGTGTGACAGCGTCAAGTCCAAATAAGGAGAGTAAGAGAAATGCCTATCGTGAAAATCTATAAAATGGACGGATCGGAAGCGGGTCAGATGACTCTTTCCGACAAGATCTTCGGCGCGGAATACAACGAACCCCTGATCCATCAGGCGGTGGTAACGCGTCTTGCCAATGACAGACAGGGCACGAAGAGCACGCTCACGAGGACGGAAGTCCGCGGCGGCGGCGTGAAGCCCTGGAGACAGAAAGGCACGGGCCGTGCGCGTCAGGGTTCCATCCGTGCGCCGCAGTGGATCAAGGGCGGCGTCGTGTTCGCACCCAAGAGCCGCGACTTCTCCAAGAAAATGAATCAGGAAGCAAAACGCGGCGCGCTGTTCTCGGCACTCTCCAAAAAAGTGGCGGACGGCGAACTGATCGTTGTGGACAAGTTGGAAGTTTCCGCACCCAAGACGAAAGAAATGGTGAAATTCGTGGAAGCGCTCAAACTCGACAAACGTACGGTGCTTGTCATGGACAACAGCGACGCAAACGTCATTCTCGCGAGCCGGAATATCCAGACGCTGAGCACTTTGCCCGTCGAACAGATCAACACCTACGACGTGGTCGCCAATGCGAAAGTGGTTTTTACCAAGGCCGCGGCTGAAAAAATCCAGGAGGTCTACGGAGCATAATGAAAGCGCAGGACATCATCATTAAGCCCATCCTCACCGAGAAAGGTTACGACGGCATCGCGTCGAAGAAATACACTTTTAAGGTTGCAAAGGGCGCAAATAAGACGCAGATCAAGATGGCTGTCGAAGAACTCTTCGAAGTCAAAGTTGCAAGCGTGAACACCTGCAACGTGCGCGGAAAGTTGAAGAGAATGGGCAGAAACGAGGGCCTCACATCCTCCTACAAGAAAGCCATCGTTCAGCTGACCGAAGACAGCAAGCCGATTGAGTATTTCAATTCGCTGTCTTAATGTGAGCAAATCGGAGGAAACAGAAAATGGCTATTAAAAGATATAAACCTACGTCGGCTGCGCGCCGTTTCATGACGGTGCATACCTACGAAGAGATCACGGAAACCAAACCGGAGCGTTCTCTGATCGAGGATATGCGCAAATCCGGCGGCAGAAATAACCAGGGCAAGATCACGGTTCGCCACATCGGCGGCGGAAACCGCAGGAAATACCGTATCATCGACTTCAAGCGCGACAAAGACGGGATCCCGGCAAAAGTTGCGAGCATCCAGTACGATCCGAACCGCAGCGCGAACATTGCGCTTTTGCAGTATGCGGACGGCGAAAAGAGATACATTCTCGCGCCGATCGGCCTGAATGTGGGCGACACGGTTCTTTCGGGACCGGACGCGGACATCAAAGCGGGCAACTGCCTGCCGTTTGAGAACATCCCCGTCGGTACGATGGTACACAACATCGAGCTCAAGCCGGGCAAAGGCGGCCAGGTAGCGCGTGCGGCGGGTATCGCGGCACAGCTGATGGCAAAAGAGGGCGCTTATGCGACTCTGAAAATGCCGAGCGGCGAAATGCGTCTCGTTCCGGTCGTGTGCCGGGCTACGATCGGTCAGGTCGGAAACGTGGAGCACGAGATCATCAGCCTCGGCAAAGCGGGCAAGACGCGCCACATGGGCATCAAACCCACGGTACGCGGCGCAGTCATGAACCCTTGCGATCACCCGCACGGCGGCGGCGAGGGCAAGAGCCCTGTCGGTCATGCCGGTCCTCTTACGCCTTGGGGCAAACCTGCTCTGGGGTATAAGACCAGAAAGAAGAAGAATGTTACCAGCAAGTTCATTCTTAAACGCATCAATTAAGGGAGGATCATCCAAATGAGCAGAAGCGTAAAGAAAGGGCCTTACGTTGAAGCGAGACTTCTCAAAAGAGTCGAAGAGCTCAACGCGGCAAACGATAAAAAAGTTCTCAAAACCTGGTCGAGAGCGAGCACGATCTTCCCCCAGATGGTAGGCCACACGATCGCCGTACACGACGGAAGAAAGCACGTTCCCGTATATATTACCGAAGACATGGTCGGCTGCAAACTCGGCGAGTTCGCACCCACCAGAACCTTCAAGGGACATTCCGGCGGCAAGACCACCGCTGCTAAGAAGTAAAGGAGGTCGCAGTTCAAAATGGCTAAAAATACGCGTGAAAAGACAAAACGTATCGCGGAAAACAAGGACAAACGTCCTTATGCGACCGCAAGGCATATCCGCATGAGCCCTTACAAAGTGCGCAGAGCACTGGCGCTCATCCGCGGCAAGAGCGTGAACGAAGCGGCGGCGATCCTCGAATATGCGACGATCGTTTCGGCTGAACCCGTCAAAAAGGTTTTGCTGTCCGCGGCAGCGAACGCTGAGCACAATTTCGGCATGGACAGGGGCGATTTGGTCGTCGCGGAAGCATTCGCGGATCAGGGACCTACGCTCAAACGCATGAACCCCGTTTCCAAGGGCAGAGCGCATTCCATTCTGAAAAGAACCAGCCACATCACGGTCATTCTTGACGTGCAGAGTAAGTAAGGAGAATTGTCATGGGACAGAAAGTTAATCCACACGGTCTGAGAGTCGGCGTCATCAAAGGCTGGGACACCCAGTGGTATGCCGATAAAAAGGATTTCGGCAAGAACCTGAAAGAAGACTACGAAATCCGCAAATTCATCAAACACAAGTACTATGCGGCAGCGATCAGCAAGATCCTGATCGAGCGTGCTGCAAACAGGATCGTCGTAACCGTCTGCACGGGCAAGCCGGGCGTTCTGATCGGCAAAGCGGGCGCGGAAATCGAAGTGATCAAGAAAGACCTTTCCAAACTCACGAAAGGCAAGAACATCGTCATCAACGTAACGGAAGTGCGCAAACCCGACGGCGATGCGCAGCTGGTAGCGGAAAGCGTTGCACAGCAGCTGGAAAAACGTATGTCTTTCCGCCGCGCAATGAAACAGGCGATCGGCAAAGCGATGCGTTCGGGCGTAAAGGGCGTCAAAATGATGGTTTCCGGCCGTCTGGACGGCGCCGAGATTGCACGTTGCGAGCAGTATCATGAAGGATCCATCCCTCTGCAGACGCTGCGCGCGGACATCGATTACGGTTTTGCGGAAGCGCACACGACTTTCGGTATGATCGGCGTCAAAGTCTGGATCTACAAAGGCGAAGTGCTCAGAGCAAAGGCGCGTGAAGGAGGGGATAAGTAATTATGTTAATCCCGAAGAGAGTCAAGAGAAGAAAACAGCACCGCGGCAACATCAAGGGCCAGGCGCATAAAGGCAATAAAGTGGCTTACGGCGAATACGGACTGGTTGCTGTCGAGGGCGCACGCATCACGTCGCGCCAGATCGAAGCAGCTCGTATCGCTATGACGAGATTCATCAAACGTGGCGGCCAAGTTTGGATCGATATTTTCCCGCACAAACCGATCACGCGGCACCCTGCCGAATCCCGTATGGGTTCCGGTAAAGGTGCGGTGGAATACTGGGTGGCAATCGTAAAACCGGGCAGAGTCCTGTTTGAAATGGCGGGCGTTCCGGAAGAAGCGGCGCGCGAAGCAATGCGCCTTGCAGGACACAAATTGCCCATCAAGACGAAATTCATGGCCAAAGGTCAGGCAAATCCCGTAACGGGCGAACTGCCGGAAGGCGGCGAAAAAATTACAGAAGGCGGTGAAGGTTAATGAAAGGGAAAGAACTTCACAACATGACAGACGAGGAGCTGAAAAATAAGCTCAGCGAGCTGAAAACGCAGCTTTTCAACCTCCGTTTCCGTCATGCGTCGGGCCAGCTCGACAATCCGATGACGATAGCGTCCTGCAAGAAGGACATCGCGCGCGTTAACACCGTGATCCGCGAGAGAGAGATCAAGGCGAGAGGTTAATCAATCATGGAAAGAAATTTAAGAAAAGAAAGAGTCGGGCTTGTCGTTTCCGACAAAATGGATAAGACGGTCGTCGTTGCGATCGTTGACAAGAGCAAACACCCTCTCTATAAGAAGACCATCACCAAGACGAAGAAAGTCAAGGCGCACGACGAAGCGAACGAATGTGTCGTCGGCGACAAGGTCCGCATCGTCGAGACGAGAAAACTTTCCAAAGACAAGAACTGGAGAGTTGCCGAGATCGTCGAGAAAGCGAAGTAATAATATAAGGAGAGAAAGAGCCATATGATACAACCACAGACAAGGCTTAAAGCGGCGGATAACTCCGGTGCGAAAGAGCTCATGTGCATCAGGGTTCTGGGCGGTTCGTTCAGAAAGAGCGGCAACATCGGCGACGTGATCATCGCGAGCGTCAAAACCGCAACTCCCGGCGGCGCCGTAAAAAAAGGCGAAGTCGTAAAGGCAGTCATCGTCAGAACCAGCAAGGGCATTCGCAGAGCAGACGGAACGTATATCCGTTTCGACGACAATGCAGCCGTCATCATAGATAACCAGAAGCAGCCGAGGGGTACGCGTATTTTCGGGCCCATCGCGAGAGAACTGAGAGATAAGGACTATATGCGTATTATCTCCCTTGCTCCCGAAGTGCTGTAAGGAGGCCGGACAATGAACGTTAAATTGAATGATACGGTCGTCGTACTCACGGGCAAAGACAAAGGCAAAACGGGCAAAGTGGTCGCCACTTCCCCCAAAGCCGGACGCGTAACCGTGCAGGGCGTCAACCTCCAGAAGAAACATCAGAAAGCGAGAAAGGCGAATGCGGTTTCGCAGATCGTGGAGCGTGAAGGCGCGATCGACGCGTCCAACGTCATGGTCATCTGCGATGCTTGCGGCAAAGCCACCCGCGTAAAACACTCGTTCGTCGAACAGGACGGCAAAATGAAGAAAGTCCGCGTCTGCAAATGCGGAGCCGTTCTCGATAAGGTTTACAAGAAACAGGCAAAGACCGCTGCAAAGGCAGAGGAAGCGCCCAAGAAGAGAACGAGAAAGCGTACCGCAAAGAAAGAAGAAGCGGTCGAAGAGAAGAAGGACTGAGGCGAGGTAATTTCCAATGGCAGAAAAAGAAAAGAACAGAGTCCGGGCGGCTTACGAAACGGAAGTAGTTCCCTATCTCGTCAAGAAGTTCGGCTATAAGAACATCAACGAAGTACCGAAACTCGTGAAAATCGTCATCAATTCCGGTTTGGGCGACATCAAAGACAACGCGAAGAGCGTTCAGATCGCACACGACGAACTGAAAGCGATCTCGGGCCAGAAGCCCGTCATTACCAAGGCGAAGAAATCCGTCGCGAACTTCAAAGTACGTGAAGGGATGAGCGTCGGCCTGAAGGTAACGCTTCGCAAAGACAGAATGTACGAGTTTTACGATAAGTTCGTATCCATCGCGCTTCCCAGAATGCGCGACTTCCGCGGCGTATCCGCGAATTCCTTCGACGGCAGGGGCAATTACGCTCTGGGCGTGAAGGAACAGCTGATCTTCCCCGAGATCTCCTACGATCAGGTGGAAAAGATCCGCGGGTTCGATATCTGCTTTGTTACGACGGCAAAGACGGATGAGGAAGCGAGAGAACTTCTTGCGGCAATGGGAATGCCCTTCAAGAAATAAGGAGAAACGGACTTATGGCAAAGAAATCAATGATCAATAAACAGCAGAGGACGCCCAAATTCAGCACGAGGGCGTACACGCGCTGCAGTATCTGCGGACGTCCGCATGCAGTTCTGCGCAAATACGGAATCTGCCGTATTTGCTTCCGCAATCTCGCGTACAAGGGGCAGATCCCCGGCGTGAAGAAGGCGAGCTGGTAAGGAGGTACATCATGACAGATCCTATCGCAGATATGCTTACAAGAATCCGGAACGCCATCACGGCGAAACACGAGAAAGTGGAAGTTCCCGGATCGAACATGAAAAAAGCGATCGCAAACATCCTGCTTTCGGAAGGCTACGTCAAGAACGTTGAGTTCGTGGACGACGGTCTTTCGGGCAAGATCGTGATCGAACTCAAATATGCTGAGGGCAACAAATCGGTCATTTCCGGCCTGAAGAGAGTATCCAAACCCGGTCTGAGAAACTATTCGGGTGCGGAGAAAATGCCCAAGGTCTTGGGAGGACTGGGAACGGCGATCGTATCCACTTCCAAGGGAATAATGACGGACAAACAGGCGAAGGCTGCCAACGTCGGCGGCGAAGTGCTCTGTTTCGTCTGGTAAGGAGGCACACGCAATGTCCAGAATAGGAAGAATGCCTGTTGCGATCCCCGCGGGCGTTACGGTCGAAGTAAAAGACGGCAAAATGTTCGTCAAAGGCTCGAAAGGAACGCTGGAACAGGATATTGACGCGCGGATCAGTCTCGCAGTGGAAAACGGCCATGCCGTTTTGTCCCGTGCGAACGATTCCAAAGAACTGAAAGCAAAACACGGTCTGTACAGAGCGTTGCTGCACAACATGATAACGGGCGTTACGGCGGGTTATTCGAAAGGACTCGTCATCAACGGCGTCGGTTACAAGGTCGCAAAGCAGGGGAACAAGATCGTGCTGAACATCGGGTTCTCCCATCCGGTCGAATTTGCGGAAGTGGAAGGCATCAAACTGGAATGCCCTTCGCAGACGGAGATCACCGTTACGGGTATCGACAAAGTGAAAGTCGGACAGATCGCCGCGAACATCCGCGCTCTGCGCGAACCCGAACCTTACCACGGCTACGGAATCCGCTATAAGGATGAAGTGATCGAACGTAAGGAAGGCAAGACGGCAGGCAAATAAAGGAGCGTAAACCATGATTTCTAAATTTGATAAAAACGCGGACAGAGTCGTGCGTCATGCACGCGTCCGCAAAAAGATTTCCGGCACTGCCGAAACGCCCAGATTCAACGTTTACAGGAGTCTCAATCACATTTACGTTCAGATCATCGATGACGTAAAGGGCGTAACTCTCGTATCCGCATCCACGATGGAAAAATCGGTCAAGGAACAGATCAAAGATCTGACCAAGACGGAAGCAGCCAAAGTCGTAGGCGCGGAAGCTGCCAAAAAGGCGCTTGCGGCGGGTATCGAAACGGTCGTTTTTGACCGCGGCGGTTACATTTACACGGGCCGTGTAAAGAGTGTTGCCGACGGCGCAAGAGAAGCCGGATTGAAGTTCTGAGGGAGGAGAGTTCCATGGCAAGAGAAGAAAGAAAACCTCAAAGAAGACAGGAAGAGAACGACGGGTTCATCAAAAAGCTGATCCAGGTCAACCGTGTTACGAAGGTTGTCAAAGGCGGCCGCAACATGCGCTTTGCAGCGCTTGTAGTCGTCGGCGACGGCAAAGGCAGGGTCGGCGCAGGATCGGGTAAAGCAAACGAAGTTCCCGAAGCGATCGAAAAGGCTACCGCACAGGCGAAGAGAAACCTGGTAACGGTGCCGATGGTCGGCACGAGCATCCCCCACGAAGTGGACGGAAAGTTCGGCAGAGGCCATGTATATATGCTCCCTGCATCCGCAGGTACCGGCGTTATCGCGGGCGGCCCTGTCCGCGCGATCATGGAATGCGCAGGTATCAAGGATATCCGTACGAAATCGCACGGCACGAGCAACCCGATCAACTGCGTAAAAGCGACGATCGCAGGGCTTTCCGAGCTGAAGACGGCGGAACAGGTTGCGGCACTCCGCGGCAAGACCGTGGAAGAAATTTTGGGCTGAGGAGGAGCTTACAATGGCACAGGTAAAAGTAACATTGGTCAAGAGCACCATCGGCAGCACACAGACGCAGAAAGACACGGTTGCGGCTTTGGGACTGAAAAAGATCCGTTCCTTCCGTGTTCATGAAGATACTCCCGCTTTGCAGGGACAGATCAAAAAAGTGGCTCACCTCGTGAAGGTTGAGACGCTGTAAGGAGTTGTAACTATGAGAATTGATACGATACAACCCGCAATCGGCTCGAACACTCCCGCCAAGCGTCTTGGCAGGGGTATCGGCTCGGGCTTGGGCAAGACGAGCGGCAAAGGACATAAAGGCCAGTGGGCACGTTCGGGCGGCGGTGTACGTCCCGGATTTGAAGGCGGTCAGACCCCGATCCACAGAAGACTTCCCAAACGCGGTTTCAACAACAAATTCCGTAAAGAATATGTCATCGTAAATCTTTCCGCGCTCGCGAATGTAGCGGCAGGCACGGTCGTAGATTACGAATACGTCATGGCGAACAAGCTCGCCAAGCAGGTCAAGGACAACAGCGGCCTGAAAGTTCTGGGCAGCGGCGAACTCACGAACGCGCTGACCGTGAAAGCTGCGAAGTTCTCCGCTTCCGCGAAAGAAGCGATCGAAAAGGCCGGCGGTACGGCGGAAACCCTCTAAGTTCCGCGCCCGTCGGGGGCTTGCGCGGAGCGTTACTTTATTTTTAGGAGAGCAAGATGTTCGAAACTTTAAAGAACGCATTTAAAGTCAAAGAGATCCGGAAGAAGATCTTCATCACCCTTCTTCTGTTGCTTGTTTACCGTCTCGGATGCTATATTCCCATCCCGGGACTGGACAGCGCACAGTTTGAAACCGTGATCAGCGGAAACAACTTCCTGACTCTTATGAACGCCGTCACGGGCGGCGCGCTGGCAAGCGGCACGCTGTTCGCGCTCGGTATCGGGCCGTACATCAACGCGTCCATTATCATCCAGCTGCTCAGCGTCGGTATTCCTGCGCTCGAACGGCTTTCCAAAGAGGGGGAAGAGGGCAAGAAGAAAATCGCGCAGCTCACCCGATATCTCACGCTTATCCTTGCCATCGTGCAGGCGATCGGCGTTATCATCAATTTTGCGAATGACAGTGCGATCAGCAGTCAGATCGTAGCCCTGTTCGGCGGCGAAGGCAACAAATGGATCGTGTACATCTACATGACCATCATTTACTCCGCAGGCGCAATGCTCACCATGTGGTTGGGCGAACGCATCACCGAATACGGTGTCGGCAACGGCATTTCGCTCGTCATCTTTGTCGGTATCATTTCAACTGCAGGCATTACGATCATCGTTCAGCCGATCGAAGAAATGGTGGCAAACGGTTTCGATGCGGGAACGCTTGTTTCCATCGTGATCTTCTGTGTCATCGCCATTGTGATCTTTGCTCTCATCGTAGCGGTCGACCTTGCGGAACGCCGCATTCCGGTGCAGTACGCGAAACAGGTCAAGGGCAGAAAGATGTACGGCGGACAGTCCACCGTTATCCCCATCAAGATTTCCGGCAGCGGCGTTATGCCTCTGATCTTCGCGTTTGCGATCATCAGCCTGCCCGATCTGATCATGGGCCTGTTCTGGAGCGGTTATTCCAACAGCTGGTATGCGCAGAACATCAGCGGCGGTACGGGACCGTGGGCATGGGTCTACATCATCGTATTGTGCCTGTTGATCTTTGCGTTCTCGTTCTTCTATGCAAAGATCCAGTTCAATCCCGAAGACGTATCCAAGAGCATTCAGCAGAACGGCGGGTTTATTCCGGGCATCCGTCCGGGCAAACCGACGGCGGATTATCTGAATAAGATCTCCAACCGTATTACGCTGTTCGGGGCGATCTTCCTTTCGTTGGTCGCGTTCGTACCTTCGCTGGCGTTCAGTTTTGCGGGCGAACAGTTCGTCAACGTGTTCTCGACGACCGGTATTTTGATCGTCGTATCCGTTGCGCTCGAGTTTGATAAGCAGCTGCAGTCGCAGTTGATGATGAAAAACTACAAAGGATTCCTGAAATAAGAAAGGCGCGGCATCTGACCGAAAGAGGCAGGTTCGCGGCCGGGAATAAAGAAGTTTTCCGGAAACAAGCATCGGGCTTTGACCGAAAACGGCAGGGACGCTGCCCGGAAACGAAAACAAAAACGCATTTTGCCGCGCGCTTTGCGGCGCGCGGCAAAGTAAATAAAAAATGAGAGAGGTTTCCATGAACATTCTACTTCTTGGCGCACCGGGAGCAGGCAAAGGAACGCAGGCGACACGTATTTCCGAAAAGTTTCACCTTCCGCATATTTCGACGGGCGACATTTTCCGCGACAACATCAAACGCGGCACCGAGATCGGACTTCTGGCGAAATCCTATACGGACAAGGGTCAGTTGGTACCGGACGAAGTAACGTGCAAGATCGTGGAGGGCAGGCTGAAAGAAGCGGATTGCGCGAACGGATATCTTCTCGACGGGTTTCCCCGCAATCTTTTCCAGGCGCAGGAGCTGGACAAATTTTCCAAAGTCGACGCGGTGATCAACATCGACATCGATTTATCGCTTCTGATGGACCGTCTTTGCGGACGGCGCGTCTGCAAAAGTTGTGGCGAAAGCTATCACGTGAATTTTCTGGACGGTAAGACCGACTGCGAGCGCTGCGGCGGTGAGCTGTACCAGAGAAAGGACGACAACGAAGAGACGGTGGGCAACCGTCTGAAAGTGTACAACGAACAGACAGCTCCTCTGATCGACTATTATGCGAAAAAGGGCGTGCTGATCAACATCGACGGCGTAGGCGCCATCGACGAAGTGTTCGGAAGAATTTGCGACGCTTTGAAAAAGTAAGCGTTTGGGGTCATGATCACAGTCAAAACGGAAAAAGAGATCGACGCCATGCGTGAGCCCTGCGCGATCGTGCGCGATACACTTGCCTATATCGGAACAAAGATACGGGCGGGGGTAACGACGCAGGAACTGGACGATCTGGCGCGCGAATACATTCGTTCGCGCGGTGCGGAGCCTTCCTGTCTCGGGTATTGCGGATATCCGGCGAGCATCTGCGCATCGGTCAACGAAGAAGTGGTGCACGGTATCCCGTCGCCGGACAGATTTCTGAAAGAGGGCGACATCATCAGCGTGGATCTTTGTGCGTATAAGAACGGATTTCACGGCGACGGCGCGCGGACGTTTGCGGTCGGCGCGATCGACGAAGAGAAACAGAAACTCATCCGTGTTACGGAGGAATGTTTCTGGAAAGCGGTGGAGAACCTGCGGGCGGGTACGCCCCTGTTCGACATCGGTGCAATCGTTCAAAACTATGCGGAATCCAACGGTTTTTCGGTAGTCCGCGAGTTCGTGGGGCACGGGATCGGCAGAGAAATGCATGAAGACCCGTCGGTGCCGAATTACGGCAAACGGGGAACAGGCGTGCGGCTGCGTGCCGGTACGGTACTCTGCATCGAGCCGATGATCCTGGCGGGATCGAGGTTCGTGGATGTGCTGGACGATGGCTGGACGGCTGTTACGCGCGATAAGAAACCGGCGGCGCATTACGAGAACACGGTTGTCATCCGCGAAGACGGCGTCGAGATCCTTACGATTTAACAGACATGAAAGTACAGGAACCGGAAAATGGCGGCGTTTGCATGAGCGTTGCCGGAAGAGATAAAGGCAGGCTGTATCTGATCGTGCGGCAGGACGGCACAAATCTGTATCTTGCCGACGGCAAGTACAGGACTTCGGAAAATCCGAAGCAGAAAAACCGCAGGCACGTCCGGCTCATGCCGGTATTCGACCGCGAAATGGCGGAGCGGATCGCCGAGGGCAAGGACGAGAACAGCAACATCCGCGCATTGCTCAAAAAGATTGCGCAGGAGCGGCAGAACGGATAAATGACCGCAAAAGCGGTTCAAACAATTTTCGGAGGGAGTTTTTGTGTCCAAAGACGACGTTATAGAGACCGAAGGCAAAATCATCGAGGCGTTGCCGAACGCAACGTTCAAAGTGCAGCTTTCCAACGGTCATGTGATCACGGCATACATTTCCGGAAAACTTCGTATGAATTATATCCGGATCATTCCGGGAGATATGGTCAAACTGGAAATGAGCCCGTACGATCTCACGAAGGGCAGGATCACCTGGCGCAGCAAGAACTGATTGCCAAGGCAGGGGACTGTGTCCCGTACGATCACAGTAAACAGACATTCCGCAGCGCGGAATACGAGCGAAAGAATTTTTTCGGAGGAATAAAAAAATGAAAGTAAGACCGTCAGTAAAACCGATGTGCGACAAATGCAAAGTCATCAAAAGAAACGGCAAGGTCATGGTCATCTGCTCCAAGAACAAGAGCCATAAACAGAGACAGGGCTGATAAAGCGAAAATAATCTCATGCGCGAGAAGCAGCCGCGTCATTCCAATTTTTTGCGTCTGCGCGCGCACGATCGGCATATAGATAACAATCATTATTTAAAAATCCAAACGGAGGTCAAAAGGACAATGGCACGCATTGCCGGTGTAGATTTACCCAGAGAAAAACGGGTGGAAATCGGGCTTACCTATATCTACGGTATAGGGCTCACCACGTCCAAGAAAATTCTTGCGGCGACGGGCATCAATCCCGACACGAGAGTCAAAGATCTGGACGAAAACGACGTTTCCAAACTCAGAGAATATATCGATCACAATTTGCGCGTGGAGGGCGAACTCCGCGGCGAAGTGAACCTGAATATCAAGCGCCTTATGGAGATCGGCTGCTATCGCGGCATCCGTCACAGAAAGGGCTTGCCTGTCCGCGGACAGAGCAGCAAACGCAACGCGCGTACGCGTAAAGGTCCGCGCCGCACGGTAGCGAAGAAGAAGAAATAATCGAGGAGGATAAGAAACAATGGCAGCAGCAACGAAAAAGACGGCGCAAGTCCGCCGTCGCAAAGAGCTGAAAAAAGTTGACAAGGGCCAGGCACATATCCAGTCCTCGTTCAACAATACGCTCGTAACCATTACGGATATGAACGGCAACGCGATTTCGTGGTCGAGCGCAGGCAGTCTCGGCTTCAAAGGTTCGAGAAAGGGCACGCCGTTCGCAGCGCAGTCTGCAGCGGATACCGCGGCAAAAATCGCGAAAGAACACGGGCTTCGTTCCGTCGAAGTTTATGTGAAAGGCCCCGGCGCAGGCAGAGAAGCGGCGATCCGCGCTCTGGCAGCGGCTGAACTGGAAATTACGATGATCACCGACGTTTCGCCTATTCCGCACAACGGTTGCAGGCCCCCGAAACGCCGCAGAGTATAAGTATAAGGAGAGAAAGAAATGGCAACATACAGAGATTCCAAATGCCGTCTTTGCCGCAGAGAGGGTGCTAAACTCTTTTTGAAGGGCGACAGATGCTATTCGGGCAAATGCGCGTTCGAAAAACGCCCTGTGGCTCCGGGTGCACACGGTGCGGCAAGAAAAAAAGTTTCCGAGTACGGCTTGCAGCTTCGTGAAAAACAGAAGACAAAGAGAATTTACGGCGTACAGGAAGGCCAGTTCCGTAAATATTATGAAATGGCTGACCGCATGAAGGGCATCACCGGTGCGAACATGCTCTCCCTGCTCGAGCGCCGTCTGGATAACGTTGTGTTCCGTATGGGACTCGGCGGTTCCCGCGCACAGGCAAGACAGCTTGTCAACCATGCACATTTCACTGTCAACGGCAGAACGGTCAACATCCCTTCCTACATCGTGAAGGCTGGCGACGTCATTGCCGTCAAAGAAACCAGAAAGAAAGATAAATATTTTGAGGAGATCAAATCCGCTAAGGTCGGCAACATGCCCAAATGGCTGGAATTCGATCCCGAAAAACTCGAAGGAAAGGTAATCGCTTTGCCTGCAAGGGAAGACATCGACAGTCAGATTGCAGAGCATATGATCGTCGAGCTGTACTCCAAGTAATAAGTAACGCCGAAGCAAGGAGGTAATAACGCATGATCGAAATGGATATGCCCAAAATCGAGGTGGAAGAGAACGAAGCGAAAAGCTACGCGAAGATCGTTGTCGAGCCTCTCGAAAAGGGTTTCGGTCTTACAATAGGAAACTGTCTGAGAAGGATACTTCTTTCGGCGCTTCCCGGTGCTGCGGTGCAAGGGATCCGGTTCTATCCGGACGGGCTGGTGAAGCATGAGTTTTCTGCGCTTCCCGGCGTCAAGGAGGATGTTACGGAAATCATCCTCAACTTGAAGACGCTTGCCATACAGACGGCGACGACAGACAAAGATTACGTCAAAACGCTTCACATCTGCAAGGAAGGCCCCGTGGTGATCACGGGCGCCGACCTGGAACAGGATGCGGAAGTAGAGGTCATCAACAAAGACCAGTATATTTGCACGGTAGACGAAGGCGCAAAGATCGACATGGAAATCACGGTCGGTCGCGGCAGGGGCTACAAAGGTGCGGGTTCGAATAAAAACCATCCGATCGGTTATATCCCCGTCGATTCCATCTACACGCCTGTCAAAAAGGTCAACTACAACGTTGAAAGCACGCGCGTAGGGCAGAGTATCGACTACGATAAACTGGTCATGGAAGTTTGGACAAACGGCGCATTTTCCGCGAAAGAGATCGTCTCTCTCGCCGCGAAAATCATGCAGGATCACATCGGCCTGTTCGTGAACCTGAGCGATTCGATCAAGGGAATGGACATTCTCGTAAAGAACGAAGACGACAAACAGCAGCAGGTTCTCGCCATGGCGATCGAGGATATGGATCTTTCCGTCCGTTCCTACAACTGCTTGAAGCGCGCGAACATCCACACCGTCGAAGATTTAACCAAGAAAACCGAGGAAGAAATGCTCAAAGTTCGCAACCTCGGCAGAAAGTCGTTGGATGAGGTCATTCAGAAACTGGAATCTTACGGACTTTCATTAGAAAAAAAGGAGGACTAACATTATGCCGGGAAAACTGGGCAGAACGAGCGAACAGAGAATTGCCATTTTGAGAAACCAGGCATCCAACCTTCTCTGGTACGGAAAAATAGAAACGACGAAAGCCCGCGCGAAAGAATTGCAGTCTTACGTCGAAAAAATTATTACTGCGGCAATCAATTCGTATGACGATACGATCGAAAGCAGCAAGGTCGTAACCGAAAAAACGGGCAAAAAAGAGCGCGAAGTTACGGTTACGGTCGTGAAAGACGGCCCGAAGAAACTTGCGGCACGCCGCAGGATCATGAGCAAACTCTACGATCTGCAGGAGATCAAAGCGTTCAACGAAAGCAAGTCTGCTTACAAGGCTCGCACGAAGGACGTCGCACATCCGCTCATCGAGAAACTGTTCAATGAGATCGCTCCCAAATACGCACAGCGCAACGATGAAAAGAATTGCGCAGGCGGCTATACGCGCATCGTGAACCTCGGCGAACGCCGCGGCGATGCGTCCGAAATGGCAATTATCGAATTGGTGTAATCCGATTTTGGCCGTTTCGTGCAAAAAACAGGATCCGCTTCCTGTTTTTTGTCGCAAACAATTCAAAAATTTGGCGCGGCTTTAGCCGCGCCGTTTTTGTTGTAATGCACTCTATCTTATAAAAAAGTATCGGGCTAAGACAATCGATGTCAAAGCTGCGGGAAAATCAAGGTCGAACAGACCTACAGAAGGGGCAGAAGCAAAGCTGCAGCCAAAGTACGATCGGCTCAGTCTCTGAGATTGGTCAGTGCCGAGACAGCGGTTTGAACCGGAATCTTTCCTTATGTTCACTATGGCATAAAATACAGAACCAATGCGCAGAATTATTTTAGGCATTATCTTTTGTAAACTTTCGTAACATTGTACGCCGTGTTGTTTTGACGCGGAATAAAAATTTGATCGGGTGTTTGCGTACAAATCCTTTTGAGAGACAACAAACTGATTGCAGGAGGAATATTTTCTGCAATTTCGGGCTCAGGTCAAAAGTGTACGGTGCAACAAGAGCAAAGCGGGTAAGCCTGGTTTTGGTTCTGTTTTTTTAAGGAAGATTCCGGCGGAAAAAAACTTGTGCATGTACTGCGGTATGCGCCATAATAATTCGCTAAAAATGTGATAACTTCGGATAATTCTGTGCGAAATTTGCATAAATGCGTAAAAGTACTTGACGATTTTCAAAATAACAGGTAAAATAAAACAGTACCCATTCAAAGTGGCGGAAAGCGCAATTTTTGCGCATGGAAAAGCTAATTTTCAGGAGGCAATATGTTGAAAACGATCGGCGGAAAACTTGTGCGGCTGTTTGCCGTTGCGGTTTCGGCGGCAGTCCTTTGCGGATGTGCGTTTATGTTTACGGCGTGCAGTACCCGTCGCCCCGAAATCTCCGTCCGCATTTCCTTTAACGGAGAAGAATACACACTCAATTACACGCTTTACCGCGATTATTATCGTCAGACGGTCGACCATTATATGGCTTTGATCGATGCGAACTTCTTTGACAACACGGTAATCCATGATTATCAGTCCAACCGTATGGTCGGCGGTGCTTATACGTATGAGAGCATGGATACGTCCGACGCGGTGGAAGACCTCAAAGCGCTCGATTATGACGGAACGACCCTCAATTCTGACGGGACTGTCAAAGTGATCACCACGTCCGTTTGGGAAGATGCGGAGCATACAAAGCCCACGAACCGTCTGTACGGAGAAGTGGAAGCCGGCGGACATATCATTGAAAACGGATCGGGCTTGACCAATAAACTCGGTGCGCTCGGTACCTATTCGTATGTTCAGTCGGACAGCCAGAGGCTTATGTACTGGAACCGTACAAAGAGCGGTGCGGAAGGCAGCAACGCATATTACTACAACAGCGTTACGAGCATGTTCTATATCTATACCAGCTCGTCTTCTACGACGGATAAAAATTTATGCGTATTCGGCGAACTCGCGAACGAAGCATCTACGACGGCGCTCAATAACCTGATCACGGCGATCAGCGATTATACGGAAGCGCTCGAAGAGAATGAGACGTTTACGAAAGAGAAAGACGTAACACTTATGGATACGTATGCAACGGACGGCCGTTGCGATGTAACGTATAACGTTCCTGTCGAAAAGATCATCATCAAGGAAATCAGCGTCGTCAAATATTGAGAACGCTTCCAAAATCTTGAATTGTAAAAACGGAGAATTCCGATAAATAGGATAGCCTTCACACGTTCGTGTGAAGGCTATCTTTTTTTCAATGCAATCAAAAAATCCTCGCAGTAAGCAAACAAATCGTAAAACGGAAAATTTGATTTTTATTTTTTCAGTATTGATTCTTAAAACATAGCCGAGGTTTTTTAATAATTTTGAAAAGAGGCAACAGTTCCTGTCAACGAAATTTTCGACGGGATGATCGCTGCCTGATGAGTAAAACCTGCTAAAATTGTGTCGGTTTACCTACATGGCAAGCCCGCCTGCATGTTGAACGTGTAGGCGGGCTTGTAAATCGGATTTTATTGAACGGCTGAGTTTTGATAAGATCGGTATGAATTTAAGCGTAAAACTAAAAAACCGTGAACATTACGGAGATTCAGTCGTTTCTGCGCCTGCCGCCCAGAAGAATAAAGACATAGAGCAGGAAGCGAAGGAACAGGAGCAGAGATGTGAGAAGTGCGGCAAAGTAAGTCATTGCTGCGGCGGAAAGCACTTTGGACGCTGCTTTTTGTTCCTCTTTGGTAACGAGGATGCCCGTTTCGGCAAGCATACGCTTGGCGCGTGCGGAAGCATTGAGCTCAACCGGAAGGGTTACGAGAGAGAACAAGGTGGAAAGCCCGTACAGGCAAACGCCTATAAAAACGATGATGTTTCCGATTTCGGTAACGGAAGCCACCCATGTGATAAGCACGCCTATGATGACCAGCGGAAAGGCGAGCATCGTG